>NZ_JAFLXD010000052.1:0-41820 GCF_019891415.1 Pseudomonas sp. SH10-3B
AGATCTACCAGATTATCCATAACCTCGCGGCCCAGGGCATTGCGGTGATTGTGGTGTCCAGCGACCTGATGGAAGTGATGGGCATCTCCGATCGCATCCTGGTGATGAGCGAAGGCGCGCTGACCGGCGAACTGAGCCGCGATCAAGCGGATGAAGCACGCCTGCTGCAACTGGCACTCCCGCGTTCGCGGGCTTGAAGAATAAGAGGGTGTAGGCATGTCTCAGGTAAAAACTGCAAAGGGCTTCTGGCCGGGTTTCAACCAGCGCAAGTTTCTCGATGACTGGGTGATGCTGTTGGCGGCATTGGGCATCTTTTTGCTCAGCGCGCTGTTTATCGACAACTTCCTCTCGCCGTTGAACATGCGCGGCCTGGGCCTGGCGATTTCCACGGTGGGCATCGCCGCCTGCACCATGCTGTTCTGCCTGGCGTCGGGGCACTTCGACTTGTCGGTGGGCTCGGTCATTGCCTGCGCCGGTGTGGTGGCAGGGATCGTGATTCGCGATACCGATAGCGTGGCGTTGGGTGTCTCGGCCGCATTGGCCATGGGCCTGGTAGTGGGACTGATCAACGGCATCGTCATTGCCAAGTTGCGCATCAACGCCTTGATCGCGACGTTGGCGACCATGCAGATCGTGCGCGGCCTGGCCTACATCTTCTCCAACGGCAAAGCCGTGGGGGTGATGAACGAGGATTTCTTTGTGTTCGGTAACGGCCAACTGTTGGGCGTGCCGGTGCCGATCATCATCACCGTGCTGTGCTTTGTGTTTTTTGGCTGGCTGCTGAACTACACCACCTATGGGCGCAACACCATGGCGATCGGGGGCAACCAGGAAGCGGCGCTGCTCGCCGGGGTGAACGTTGATCGCACCAAGATCATCATCTTTGCCGTACACGGTTTGATCGGCGCCTTGGCCGGGGTGATCCTCGCCTCGCGCATGACCTCGGGTCAGCCGATGATCGGCCAAGGCTTCGAGCTGACGGTGATTTCTGCCTGTGTGCTGGGCGGGGTGTCGTTGAGCGGCGGCATCGGCATGATCCGCCATGTGATTGCCGGCGTGCTGATCCTGGCGATCATCGAGAACGCGATGAACCTGAAGAATATCGACACGTTCTACCAGTACGTGATCCGCGGCTCGATCCTGTTGCTGGCGGTCATCATCGACCGCATGAAGCAGCGCTAGACCGAACACCTCCCACCTTTGGATCTCCACTGTATTGAGGGGCGGTATTTGCCATAATGCCCCCGCTTTCATACTTATAGGCCCGATATGCAGGAAAACGCCCACACCCCCGCCAAAGACGCCGCCCCTACCGGTACCCAGACCCTGCTGCGTGGCCTGGGCGTGGTGCAAGCGGTGGCGGCCGGTGCGCGGGATCTGAAAGAGATCGCCAAGCGCATCGGCACCACCCGCAGCACCACCCACCGCCTGGCCAGTTGCCTGGTGGAAGAGCGTTACCTGCGCGTGGTCCCGCAAGTCGGCTACCTGCTGGGGCCGAAGTTGATCGAACTGGGGTTTCAGGCCCGCGAAGAGCTGCCGCTGGTGACCCTGGCGGTGCCGTACCTGGACGAGTTGTCGGCGCTGACCGGCGACACCATCCACCTGGCCATTCGTGAATACGACGACGTGCTTTACCTGCACAAGAACCCTGGCCGCAACGGCCCGGAAATGCGCTCGCGGGTCGGTCATCGCATGCCGCTGGCGCGCACGGGCGTGGGCAAGGCGATGCTGCTGGATGACTCGGTGCAAGAGTGGCAGCGTTTGTACGAGACCAGCCTGCCGGCGGGTGGGAAAAACCTGCAATGGCCGCAGCATCCAGAACAGTCCTGGGCGCAGTTCGAGCAGCGCATGCGTGAGTATGTGGTGGGCGGTTATGCGTTCGACCTGGAAGACAACGAACCGTCGATCCGTTGCGTGGCCGCACCGGTGCGCGATGCCAGCCGGCGAATCGTCGCCGGCATCAGCATCGCCAGTACCGTGCCCTACATGCCGCTGGAGAAAATGGCCGAGCTGATCCCTGTGATCAAACAGGTCGCAGCGCGGCTGTCGGCGGAGTTGGGCGCGAAAGCCTGATCAGACCTTCAAGGTTGCCATGTCGATGACAAAACGGTACTTCACATCACCGGCGATCATGCGGGTGTAAGCCTCGTTGATCTGGCGGATGTCGAGCATTTCGATGTCGCAGGTGATGCCATGCTCGGCGCAGAAATCCAGGACTTCCTGGGTTTCGGCAATGCCGCCTATCAAGGAGCCGGCCAGCACTCGGCGGCTCATGACCAGCTTGCCGGCATGTACCGGTGGGTCCACTGGCTCAATCAACCCAACCAAAATGTGCACGCCATCAAAGCGCAGCACGTCGAGGTAGGGGTTCAGATCGTGCTGCACCGGGATGGTGTCGAGCAGGAAGTCGAAACTGCCAGCGGCGGCTTTCATCTGTTCGGCATCGGTGGACACGATCACATGGTCGGCACCCTGGCGACGGCCTTCTTCAGCCTTGCTCGCCGAACGGGTGAACAGCGTCACTTCCGCGCCCATGGCCTTGGCGAACTTGATGCCCATATGGCCCAGGCCGCCCATGCCGAGAATCCCGACTTTGTCGCCAGCCTTGACGCCGTAGTGCTTGAGCGGCGAATAGGTGGTGATGCCCGCGCACAGGATCGGCGCAGCGCTGGCCAGGTCGAGCTTGGCCGGGATCTTCACCACAAAGTGCTCGCTGACCACGATGCTGTCGGAGTAACCGCCCATGGTGTTGCTGCCGTCGACGCGGTCCGGGGTGGCGTAGGTCATGGTCGGGCCTTCGAGGCAATATTGCTCCAGGTCCGATTTGCACGCTTCGCAGTGGCGGCACGAATCAACCATGCAGCCGACGCCGACGAGGTCGCCGACTTTATGCGCGGTCACGCTGGCACCGACGGCAGTGACCTTGCCGACGATCTCGTGGCCAGGCATCAGCGGGTACACGGCGATGCCCCATTCGTTACGGGCCTGGTGGATGTCGGAGTGGCACACGCCGCAGTAGAGAATCTCGATGGCCACGTCATCGGCGCGCGGGCTGCGGCGTTCAAACGACATGGGGGCGAGGGGAGTGGTGGCCGACTGGGCGGCGTAACCGATGGCGGTATACATGGAGAAAACCTCGCAAAAGCAGTGACAGATGAGGCGGGCCATTCTCCGCGCCACTCCCTGGTGCGGCCATGGCGATTGCTCCGAGTCTCATGCCTATTCGTCCGGGAGTGCCCCTTGTTTGGATTCATCGGCCGCCAGACCTGCGATGATGGTCTCATCCCTTTTTCGCGAAGTTTTTTGCCATGTTGTTGACTCGCCATCTTGATGCCAACGCGACGCTGGTTTCCCTGATCGAGGGGCTGACGTCCCGCGATGGTTTCTCCCCGACCCACTTGCCTGGCGTACAAGTGCTGCGCGCCAGTTGCGACGTAGCGCGCGGCCCGCAGATCTATGAGCCGAGCCTGATGTTCGTGGCCCAAGGCAGCAAGGTCGCCTACCTGGGCCCGCGTACGCTGGAGTATGGCGCCGGGCACTACCTGATCCAGGCGATGCCGGTGCCGTTCGAGTGCGAGACGTTCGCCATGGCGCCCGGTGCGCCGCTGCTGGGCGTGACCGTGGGCATTGACCGCGTGGTGCTGGGTGAATTGGTGATGGCCATGGGCATGCAGGCCGGGCCGCCGCCGACTGCACAAACCCTGGAGTCGATGAGTTCGGTGGTCTTGGATGACACCATGCGCGGCTGTGTCGAGCGGCTGTTGCAGTGCCTGCACGATCCGCTGGAAAGCCGGATCATGGGCCCGGCACGGGTGCGCGAATTATTGTTCACCGCCTTGCGCGGCCCCCAGGCCGATGTGCTGCGCGCGTTGGTGGAACAGCAAGGGCAGTTCTCGCGAATCGCCACGTCGTTGAGTCACCTGCATGCCCATTACGCCGAGCCGCTGAATATCGAGACGTTGGCGGGGTATGCGCATATGAGTGCGTCGACGTTTCACGAGCATTTCAAACGCTGCACGTTGTTGTCGCCGGTGCAGTATTTGAAGCGTTTGCGCTTGCTCAAGGCTCAGCAGTTGCTGCTGGTGGAGGGCATGGGCGTGGCGCAGGCGGCACACAATGTGGGCTATCAGAGTACGTCGCAGTTCAGTCGCGAGTACAAGCGCTACTTCGAGCGCAACCCTGGCGAAGAGCGGGCTGCATAGTCATTTCAGGCAAGCCCCCTCCCACAGTTGACCGAGTTTGACGCCATAAAAAAGGCTCCCATTTGGGAGCCTCGTTTGGCTTACATATTCGGGTAAGTCGGCCCGCCCGCGCCTTCCGGTGTGACCCAGGTGATGTTCTGCGAAGGGTCCTTGATGTCACAGGTCTTGCAGTGCACGCAGTTCTGGGCGTTGATCTGGAAGCGCTTCTCGCCGTCTTCCTTGGTGATCACTTCATACACACCGGCCGGGCAGTAGCGTTGCGCCGGCTCATCGTAGAGCGGCAGGTTGGTGCCGATCGGGATGCTCGGGTCTTTCAACTTCAAGTGGCACGGCTGCTCTTCTTCGTGGTTGGTACCGGAGATGAACACCGAGCTCAGCTTATCGAAGCTCAGCTTGCCGTCGGGTTTCGGGTAGTCAATCTTCTTGCTGTCTTTGGCCAGCTTCAGGCAGGCGTAGTCCGGCTTGGTATCGTGCAGGGTGAACGGCATCTTGCCGCCGAGGATGTTCTGGTCGAACCAGTTGAAGCCGGCGCCGATGATCGGGCCGAACTTGTGCATCGCCGGGCCGAAGTTGCGGCTGGCGAACAGTTCTTCGTAGAGCCAGCTGGCTTTGAAGCTGTCGACGTAGTTGGTCAGCTCATCGCCGCCTTCGGATTCGGCAAACAGGCGCTCGGCCACGGCATCGGCAGCGAGCATGCCGGACTTCATCGCGGTGTGGCTGCCTTTGATCTTGGCCACGTTCATGGTGCCCAGGTCGCAGCCGATGAGCGCACCACCGTTGAACACCATCTTCGGCAGCGAGTTGATGCCGCCCTTGGCCAGGGCGCGTGCGCCGTAGCTGATGCGCTTGCCGCCTTCGAGGTACTGGGCCAGCACCGGGTGGTGCTTGAGACGCTGGAACTCATCGAACGGCGACAGGAAGGTGTTGCTGTAGGACAGGTCGACGATCAGGCCAACGACCACCTGGTTGTTTTCCAGGTGATAGAGGAACGAGCCACCGGTGTTCTCGTTGCTCATGATGTCCAGCGGCCAACCGGCGGTGTGCACCACCAGGCCTGGCTGATGCTTGGCCGGGTCGATTTCCCAGATTTCCTTGAGACCGATGCCGTAGTGCTGGGCGTCGGCATCGCTGTCCAGGTTGAAGCGCTGGATCAACTGCTTGCCGATATGCCCACGGCAGCCTTCGGCGAACAGCGTGTACTTGCCGCGCAGTTCCATACCGGGGGTGTAGACGCCTTCTTTGGGTTGGCCTTCACGGTCGACGCCGAGGTCGCCGGTGATGATCCCGCGCACCACGCCGTTTTCGTCGAACAGTGCTTCCTGGGCGGCGAAGCCTGGGTAGACTTCCACGCCCAGGTTCTCGGCCTGCTGGGCCAGCCAGCGGCACAGGTTGCCCAGGGAAATGATGTAGTTGCCTTCGTTGTGCATGGTCTTGGGCACAAAGAAGTCGGGGACCTTGGTGGAGGTGTCGGGGCTGCGCAGGACATAGATGTCATCGCGCACCACGGGGGTGTTGAGCGGGGCGCCGAGTTCCTTCCAGTCCGGGAACAGTTCGTTCAGGGCGCGTGGTTCAAACACGGCACCGGAAAGGATGTGGGCGCCCACTTCGGAGCCTTTCTCGACCACGCAGACGCTGATTTCCTTACCGGCTTCGGCGGCCTTCTGCTTCAGTCGGCAGGCGGCAGACAGGCCCGCCGGGCCAGCGCCGACGATGACCACGTCGAATTCCATGTATTCGCGTTCCACAGGCTATCTCCTACTCAAGGCTCAACGGCTTTTTTTTCTAATGGGTGGAGGTTCGGTAATCCGTCCGACATTGCCTGCAGAAATCTCATGCAAGGGGCAGGGGACGACGCACCTTTCTCTCTAGGTGGCGCATTATATATAGACCACTGGCAGCGTCCAATACAAACGTTTGTTTGAATTGCCCGCAGGCTAGGTAAATCAAAGCGACGCGGCTTATAACTGACCATTTTGCCGTATTGACCGGAATAGGTGTTCCGGTCAATATACGGTCGGTTTTGCGCATCCCGTAGGCAGACTGTGGGTTTCAAGGCCACCTCGAAAGACAGGCTGAAGGCAAATAAGGGTGACGCGCGAGCCACGATGGCGCGCAGTTTACACGCCACGATAATGAATGACCTCTCAGTCACCGCTGACGAACGGTCATCACTCCCGTGAGCAAGGTCCCCTGCCGACGATTGCCGGTGTTTTTGGAGGTGCCCTTGTGTGCCGATGAGCATCAACCGCCAGGTTCGCCTAGGCGACTTTCTTTTCACCGGAGAGTAACGAGGAATCCATGAAGGTTCTTGTAGCTGTCAAACGCGTTGTCGATTACAACGTGAAAGTTCGCGTCAAGGCGGACAATTCCGGCGTCGATCTTGCTAACGTCAAGATGTCGATGAACCCATTCTGTGAAATCGCCGTGGAAGAAGCTGTACGCCTGAAAGAGAAAGGCGTAGCGACTGAAATCGTTGTGGTTTCCATCGGCCCGACCACTGCCCAAGAGCAGCTGCGTACCGCCCTGGCGCTGGGTGCCGACCGTGCCATCCTCGTCGAATCCGCTGAAGAACTGACCTCCCTGGCCGTGGCCAAGTTGCTCAAGGCCGTTGTCGACAAGGAACAGCCTCAGCTGGTGATCCTTGGCAAACAGGCGATCGACAGCGACAACAACCAGACTGGCCAGATGCTGGCTGCGCTGACCGGTTACGGCCAGGGCACCTTCGCCTCGAAAGTCGAAGTGAGCGGCGACAGCGTAGCTGTGACCCGTGAAATCGACGGCGGCGCGCAGACCGTTTCCCTGAAACTGCCGGCCATCGTCACCACCGACCTGCGTTTGAACGAGCCGCGCTACGCGTCCCTGCCAAACATCATGAAAGCCAAGAAGAAGCCTCTCGAAGTGCTGACTCCGGACGCTTTGGGCGTTTCCACCGCCTCCACCAACAAGACCGTAAAAGTCGAAGCGCCAGCTGCACGCAGCGCGGGCATCAAGGTCAAGTCGGTGGCTGAACTGGTTGAGAAACTGAAAAACGAAGCGAAGGTAATCTAATCATGACTATCTTGGTAATCGCAGAACACGACAATAAGGTGCTGGCCCCGGCCACCCTGAACACTGTTGCTGCTGCCGCTAAAATCGGTGGCGACATCCACGTACTGGTCGCCGGTCAAGGCGCTGGCGCCGTGGCTGAAGCCGCAGCCAAAGTGGCTGGCGTGAGCAAAGTACTGCTGGCCGACAACGCCGCTTACGCTCACCAATTGCCGGAAAACGTTGCCCCTCTGGTAGCAGAGCTCGGCGCTGGCTACAGCCACATCCTGGCTGCCGCCACTTCCAACGGCAAAAACATCCTGCCGCGCGTTGCCGCACAGCTGGACGTTGACCAGATCTCCGAGATCGTTTCGGTAGAAAGCGCTGACACCTTCAAGCGCCCGATCTACGCCGGTAACGCGATTGCCATCGTGCAATCGACCGCTGCCGTCAAAGTCATCACCGTGCGTGCCACCGGTTTCGATCCGGTTGCTGCTGAAGGTGGTTCGGCTGCCGTTGAAGCTGTCTCCGCTGCCCACGACGCTGGCACCTCCAGCTTTGTTGGCGAAGAGTTGGCCAAGTCGGATCGTCCTGAACTGACCGCTGCCAAGATCGTCGTTTCCGGCGGCCGCGGCATGCAGAACGGTGACAACTTCAAGCACCTGTACGCCCTGGCCGACAAACTCGGCGCTGCGGTCGGCGCTTCCCGCGCGGCCGTTGACGCAGGCTTCGTACCCAACGACATGCAGGTCGGCCAGACCGGCAAGATCGTTGCGCCACAGCTGTACATCGCCGTCGGTATCTCCGGCGCGATCCAGCACTTGGCGGGTATGAAAGACTCCAAAGTGATCGTCGCGATCAACAAGGACGAAGAAGCACCGATCTTCCAGGTGGCCGATTACGGCCTGGTCGCGGACTTGTTCGAAGCCGTACCTGAGTTGGAGAAGCTGGTCTAATCCAGTCGCTTCACTTATAAAGAGCCCGGTCTTGTGACCGGGTTTTTTTTGCCTGGGCTTTTTTGAACACCGGAGAAACCGCCATGGAACTGCGCCCTTTGGCCGTACTGCTGGGACTTACACTGCTGCCGAGCCTGGCCCTGGCCGCCGGCAAATGTGATCGCCTGGTGATCACCGGCAGCCCGGACGCACCACCTCTGCTTTGGCGTGACCCCCAAGACCCGACGCACCTGATGGGCGCCACTGCTGACGTATTGCAACAGGTGGCCAAGGACCTCGGTCTGAAAATCGACCTGCTCTACGGTGGCAAGCGTTCCCTGGCCTTGGACGAAGTGCGCAGCGGACGCATGGATATCCTTGCCGATGCGCCGCTGAACCTCGGCGAGCTGGAAACCCTCGACTACATCCACCCGGCGCTGGTGCAGCTCGATTATCTGGTCTGGACCCGCAAGGATTCGGCGCTGGTCTACACCACGGCTGCCGACCTGCATGGCCACAAGGGCGCAGTGTCGGAGCGGGCACGCTTGAGCCGCGACTTTGAAACCTTCGCCAGCCAGCAACTGACCCTGCAACGCCTGCCCACGTTGACCCCGGCCTTCCAGAAACTGCTGCTGGGAGAGGTGGACTACGTGCTGGCCGGGCGTTACTCCGGCATGGCCATGGCCCAGACACTGGGCCTGAGCAACGACCTGGTCGCCCGCGATATTCCCATCGACCAACCTGGCCTGTACCTGGCGATTTCCCACAACTCCGCCTGCAATGATCCTTGGCTGCGCGGACAGCTGGCCAAAAAGATGACAGAATTGCCCGGGTCTGGTGTGACGGAAGCCGCGCTGCAGCGCAATCTGGAGCGTTGGAAAGCGCAATTGCAACAACCCGTCGGCACCCCAACAAAGTAGGGATTTTCAGTGACTCTTCGACCTTTTTTCGCGGCCCTCGCCGTTGTCGCTCTGGCGGGATGTGCAGCCGATCCTGCGCCGAATGAACAAATTCGCCTCACCCAGCAAGCCCTGGAACAAGCCAACGCCGTGGGCGCCAGCGCCGATGAATCCGCCGAACTGAAACTGGCCGAAGACAAATTCGCCCAGGCCAAGGCCGATATCGCCGAGCAATCCTATAAGGACGCGCGCATGCAGGCCGAACAGGCTGAGCTGGACGCGCGCCTGGCCGAAGCCCAGGTACTGACCCGCAAGAGCCAGGAACAACTGAACGTGCTCAACACCCGCATCACGCGCCTGCGCAAGCAATTGCAGCTGGGGGAAGCCCAATGAGCCCGATGATGCGTGGTTTGAGCTGTGCCGTGCTGCTGGGCAGTGCGGCACTGGGCGGTTGTGCCAGCCACCCCAATGGCGAACAGGCCTTGCAACAGGCGGGTAGCGATTTCCAGAAGGTCAAGGAAGACGCCAACGTGCTGCGTATTGCACCCAAGGACGTGATTCGCGCCGGTGAATCCCTGGCACGGGCCGATCGCTTGTCCAGCTACTGGGGCAGCGGCCCGGACGTCGTGCATTACGCTTACCTGAGCCAGCGCTACAGCGCCATCGCCCGCGAACACACCGAGCAGACGCTCAACGAAGAACGGGCCGCCAAGCTCGAACTGGAACGCCAGCGCCTGCAATTGGCTCTGCGTGAAAGCAAGCTGATCAGCGTGCAACAACAGGGTAAATGGCTCGAAGAACAGATCGCCAGCCTGACCACCACCCAGACCGATCGTGGCCTGGTGATGACCCTGGGCGACGTGCTGTTCGATACCGGTGAAGCGGAGTTGAAAAACTCGGCCAACCGCACCGTGTTGAAAATCGTGCAGTTCCTGCAACTGAACCCCAAGCGTGTGGTGCGCATCGAGGGGTACGCCGACAATACGGGCGGTCAGCAGGAAAACCTCAAACTGTCCCGTGATCGTGCGCAATCGGTGGCCGATGTGCTGGTGGACCTGGGGATCGATGAGAAACGCATCCAGGTTGAAGGCTACGGCGACCAGTACCCGGTGGAAGCCAACGCCTCCGAACGTGGCCGCGCGCAGAACCGTCGCGTGGAAATAGTGTTCTCCGACGAGAAGGGCCAGTTGGGCGCCGCTCGCTGAAGCCTTGCGCAAATCAAAAGTGTGGGAGGGGGCTTACCCCGAAAGCGGTGGATCAGTCACTATTTTCGGCGCCTGACACTCCGTCATCGGGAGCAAGCCCCCTCCCACATTGTTCTGTATACATCTGAGTATTCTCTCCACTCACCTTACAGTTTTTGCTGTCACTCCCGCCCGCGCTCGACTATTGTGGCAACTGTCCCCGTACACTTCTAAACTGTGCCGGTAAGTTTCACACAAAAATAAAATACCCGTGAAATCGAGTGCTGCGTCATGACCAATCTGTTGCTTTACCAACGTATTGCCCAGCAACTGGCTGAGGACATCCGTCGCGGTGTCTATCAACCTGGCGAGCGCGTGCCCTCGGTGCGCAAGATGAGCTCCCAGCTCAATGTCAGCCACGCCACGGTATTGCAGGCCTACGCCAACCTGGAAGACCAGGGGCTGATCCGGGCGCGGCCGCAGTCCGGTTACTACGTGCACCAGACGCCAGCGCTGACGGCGCCGACGCCGGACATCGCGCGGGTCGAGCGCCCGGGGTTGGTCACCCGCAGCAGCATCATTCAACAAGTATTGGGCGAGTCGCGTCGCGAAGGTGTATTTCCGCTGGGCGCCGCCGTGCCGAGTGTCGACTACTTGCCGGTGCGGGCGCTGCACCAGCAATTGGCCAAGGTCACGCGCTTCCAGAGCCCTCGTGCCTTCAGCTACATGTTCAGCCCCGGTTTCGAGCCGTTGCGCCGCCAAGTGGCGATTCGCATGCGTGACGCCGGCGTGGTGGTGGACCCCTCCGAAGTAGTGATTACCCACGGCTGTGTTGACGCCTTGCAGATGTCGCTGCGGGTGCTGACACGTCCCGGCGACTTGATCGCGGCGGAATCACCGACCTACTACGGCTTGCTGCAACTGGCCGACCTGTTGGGCCTCAAGGTCATCGAGATCCCCAGCGACCCGTCCACCGGCATGAGCCTGGAAGCTTTGCAACTGGCGGCCAACCAATGGTCGATCAAGGCCCTGGTGCTGACCACGCGCCTGAGCAACCCCCTGGGCGGCACCATGCCCGAGGAGCGGCAGAAACAGTTACTGCGCCTGGCGTCGGATTTCGATATCCAGATTGTCGAAGACGATATCTACGGCGAACTGATGTTCGAACTCGGCCGCACCAAGGCTTTGAAGGCCTACGATCGCCTGGATCGGGTGATCTATTGCTCAAGTTTTTCCAAGACCCTGTCGCCAGGGGTGCGCATCGGCTGGATGATCGCCGGCAAGTACCAGCAGGAAATCCAGCGCCTGCAGATGTTCAGCACGCACTCGGCATGCAGCGTCACCCAGATGGGGGTGGCCGCGTATCTGGAGAACGGCGGCTACGACCGGCATCTGCGGTACATCCGTCAGGAATACCGCAAGAACCTCAGCGCTTTCCAATTGGCGGTGCAGCAGTATTTCCCCGAAGGCACTCAGATGACCCGTCCGACCGGCGGCTTTATCTTGTGGGTCAGTTTGCCTGGACGGGTCAATACCCAGGAACTGCACGTGCGTGCCCTGCAACAGGGCATCAGCATTGCGCCCGGGTTGATCTTCAGCAACACCGAGCAGTTCAACCACTGCATTCGCCTTAACTGCGGCACGCCGTGGAACCGCGAGGCAGAGCGCGCGCTGATGACCCTGGGGATGCTGGCCAGCCAGTTATGCCAGGAAACCGCAGCCGGTTTTTGAGGTGTGCAATGGGGACAAGTCTGATGGTTGGCTAATCAGCACGCTTGTCATGCTGCGCACAACAAGCGAGCATATGACCCTCTGCCGTTAATGCTGTAGGCAATATGACCTCGATTGTTCGCGCTGCTTTGGTGATTGGCCTGTTAAGCCTGTGTAACGTCAGTACAGTGCTGGCGGCGTCACCTGTGGCTGAAAACAAGTCCGCTGCCAATACCCAGCAGGATGCCCCGGTAAAAAAACCGAGTCCCGCCAAACAAGCACCCGCCGCCAAGAAGCCAACCGCCGCGGCGAAAAAACGTGCGTCGACGGCGAAGAAAAACAAGTCAGCCCAAGAAGTAGCGCAGACCAAACTGCCACCGGCACAGTTGGATTTGTCCCTGCCTTCGGACATGATCAGGCACTTGCAGCCCCTGGGTACAATGCCCAAGCCCAAGAGCGTGCCATTGTTGCCGCCGATGTTCGGTGAAAAGCCTACCGACAACAGTGCGTTCCAAATCAACGGCCGTTTGCTCAGCAATGAGATGAAGCTGCAATTGCGCAACGAAGAGCGCCGTGATGTGGAAGGCGCTGCGTTGGAATTCGAGTTCAAGCAGTAAATTATTTCTACAAAGTGACGCCGACCATCGACCATCTGTCGCAGACCGGTCGGTCACTTTTGTTTTGTGCGAAAAACCCCTGTTAGACCATTTTAAAACGGCTGTTTAAGGGCGTACTCTAGCCCGGCCATCCCTATTGAGTCGTCGAGGACCTGCTGGTCATGAATTGCCGTGAAGGTTGTGGCGCCTGCTGCATCGCCCCCTCTATCAGTTCGCCCTTACCCGGCATGCCCAATGGCAAACCGGCGGGTGAACGCTGCCTGCACCTCTCGGTCGAACAGCTGTGCCAACTGTTCGGCCAGCCGGAACGCCCGGCGGTGTGCAGTGATTTCAAGGCGGATATCGATGTCTGCGGCACCGACCAGGCCGATGCGATCCGCTTGATCGGCTGGTGGGAGCAGATGACGGCGGCTTGATGGGCTTTACTATCGGAACTTCAACAATAAGGAATACAACAATGGGTTCGCTGAAACGACTGGCTGTGCTGTGCGGTTTTACGCTGTTATTTGCTGCCACTGCCCAGGCTGAGGATTGGCAAGTCGCCAAGGATGAAGACGGTATCAAGGTGTCCCTGAGCGAAGTTGCCGGCTCCAAGTACAAGGCGTATCGCGGTGTGACCGTGATCAAGGCACCTGTCGCCAAGATCCAGGCCCTGCAGGAAGATGTGGCCGGCGCCTGTTCGTGGATTCATGAGTGCAAATCCCAGAAACTGGTCGACAAGAAGGGCGATGAGGCCTGGACCTATACCCAGTTCAAGGCGCCGTTCCCGGTGACCGATCGTGACTCGTATATCCATGTCACCACCACCAAGGACGCCGACGGCAGCGTAACCCGCAAGTTGCAGGGCGTGCCGACCTACAAGCCCGAAGAAAAAGGCTACGTGCGTGTCGCCCAGGTCGAGGGCTTCTGGAAACTGGTACCCAAAGGCGCCAATGAGACAGAAGTCACCTATCAGGTACACACTGAGCCAGGCGGTAGCGTGCCATCGTGGCTGGCCAACAAATTCGTGGTGGACGCGCCGTTCAACACCTTGAAAGCCTTGAAGGAACACGCTGAAAAATAAACCCGGTTGATCGAGTGCCTCCTGACTTGAGTGGAACGTTTGCCCAGCCCTCAAGGTCCAGATAGTTGTAAGCCCACACACGGGTTTTATCGAGGAGGCACCGATGCAAACGTGGCAGATTACCTTTGTTGATGATCACGGCGTACAGTCCGTGGAGCAGTTCACCTGCGAGCAGAAGCCCAGCCTCGAAGATGCGGCGCACATGATTCGCAACAAGTTGGTGCCCGTGGCCGCCGAACTCGACCTCAATGACCTTGAGGGCCGCAAGCCTGAGCCTACGGTGAAGATCCTCAAAGACCAGAACAGTATCCAGATCCTCGACATCTCGCCCGCCGCCTGAACATTCCCTTTCTGCCCTTCAAGCACCTCTGGTGGAGGTGATAGCTTCGCGCTACTCTGCAAGTGAGATCAGCGAATGAATCGCTAAGGTCTGGTCTTGTCAGCTACATGCTTGTTTTCCCGTGGTGATGTTGTTGCCGTGGTACCCGCGTCTTCAGCGCGCGGGCTTTGGGAAGCACGGAAAGTCTATCCATCGGTTTTAGGAGGACGTTTCATGAGCACAGCCTATCAAGAAGACATCAGCACCAACGTTCTGCGCCGCATGAAAGAAGGCGGTTTCGACTTTTCACGTTTCCACCCCATTGAGTTCTACGCCATTTTCCCGGATGAGGAACGTGCGCGCAGGGCCGCGGGTGAATTTCGTGGCGAGTCCCTGAATGCCCAGGTCAGTGCGCGCGACGATGGCGCCTGGTACCTGGAACTGAGCAAGATCATGTTCGCAACCTACGACGGCATAGGAGACTTCGAGCAGGACTTTGAAGCGGTGGTCGAGCCGCTGGGCGGGATCATCGAAGGATGGGGCGTCAAGCAGGAGGTGCGTGGGTTACCCATGTAGCGCGACTGTATGAGCAACACCGCGTATCGGCTGACCTCTGGGTCGGCCGATTTTGTTTGGGCAGGATGAAAGTTTGTGGAACTTGCGCTGCACTTTCCAGCACCAAAAAAAAGGCCACCCGAATAGGGTGGCCCAAAGGGAAGACCGGAGGAGCCGGTCGGTACACGAGCTATTACGGTACCGATTGCGCGATGGTTAAAGCTGTAGGACACGTCCTGTTCAGCTGATGAGGGGGATTATCCGCAGGCTTGGACGGGCAGTGAAATCAACTCTGACTATGCTGTTGATAGCCAAAGCTTGCGTCGCCATGAAGCGTGCAGCAGTGCAGTGGGCATTCTGCGCACCAGGACGGTGCGATCAGCTGTTCGCTTATATTTAACTCACTGATTTTTAAGTGTTTATGCCGCTGGCACGGGCCTTGCGATGGTTCTTGCGTCCGGGTGACAAGGAGTTCGGCATGATCCGCACTTATTACGACGAAATGTACGATGGGGCAGGCCAGGTTCGTCCCCATTACCGCGAGTTCGCCCGCTGGTTGGCCGAAACCCCTGCTGAACTGCTGGCCCAGCGCCGGCGCGAAGCCGATTTGCTGTTTCACCGCGCCGGGATCACCTTCACGCTTTACGGTGACGAACAGGGCACCGAGCGCCTGATTCCCTTCGACACTATCCCGCGCAGCATTCCCGCCAGTGAATGGCGGATGGTCGAGCGTGGCTGTATTCAACGCGTCAAGGCGCTGAACATGTTTCTCGCCGACCTCTATCACGAACAGCGCATCATCAAGGCCGGGATCATTCCCGCCGAACAGGTACTGGCCAACGAGCAATATCAGTTGGCGATGCAGGGACTGAACCTGCACCGCGACCTGTATTCCCACATCTCCGGAGTCGACCTCGTACGCGATGGCGACGGCACCTACTACGTGCTGGAAGACAACCTGCGTACACCGAGCGGCGTGAGCTACATGCTCGAAGACCGCAAGATGATGATGCGCCTGTTCCCCGAGTTGTTCGCCGCCCAGCGCATCGCGCCGATCGATCATTACCCCAACCTGCTGCTCGATACCCTGAAAAGCGCCAGCCCCCTGGATAACCCCAGCGTGGTGGTCCTGACCCCGGGGCGCTTCAACAGCGCGTTCTTTGAACACGCCTTTCTAGCGCGGGAAATGGGCGTTGAACTGGTGGAAGGCGCCGACCTGTTCGTGCGCGACGACCGCGTATTCATGCGCACCACCGACGGCCCCAAAGCCGTGGACGTGATCTACCGTCGCCTCGACGACGCATTTCTCGACCCGCTGGCCTTCAACCCGGATTCCATGCTCGGCGTGCCCGGCCTGCTGGCGGCGTATCGCTCCGGCAATGTGGTACTGGCCAATGCCATCGGCACCGGGGTAGCAGATGACAAGTCGGTGTACCCCTTCGTCACCGAGATGATCCGTTTTTACCTGGATGAAGAACCGATCCTGCAGAACGTTCCCACCTTCCAATGCCGTAAGCCCGACGAATTGTCCCACGTGCTGGCCAACCTGCCAGACCTGGTGGTGAAGGAAACCCAAGGCTCAGGCGGCTACGGCATGCTGGTGGGGCCAGCGTCCACGGCAGCGGAAATCGAAGCCTTCCGCGCGCGTATCAAGGCTAAGCCCCACGCCTATATCGCCCAGCCAACCCTGTGTTTATCCACCTGCCCGACCTTTGTCGAAAACGGCATTGCACCGCGCCATATCGACCTGCGCCCGTTTGTGTTGTCCGGCAAGGAAACCCGTGTGGTACCCGGCGGCTTAACCCGTGTCGCGCTGCGTGAAGGTTCGCTGGTGGTCAATTCGTCCCAGGGTGGCGGCACCAAAGACACCTGGGTGGTCGAGGACTGATGCCATGTTGAGTAGAACTGCCTCGGATTTGTACTGGATGTCGCGCTACCTGGAGCGCGCTGAAAACCTCGCGCGCATGCTCGATGTCAGTTATTCGCTGTCGCTGATGCCCCAGGATGGGCGCGGTGATGGCTTGCACGAACTGGCCATGCCGCTGTTGATCACCGGCACGCTGGATGATTACCGCGAACGTCACGGCGAATTGCACGCCGAACGCCTGCTGCATTTCTTCGCCCTGGATGCGGCCAACCCGGCCAGTATTTACAGCTGCCTGGGCGCCGCGCGGGCCAGTGCCCATGCCGTGCGTGGGCGAATTACTGCCGACATGTGGGAAAACATCAACGCCACCTGGCTGGATATTCGCGAAATCTCACAGCAGGGCCTCAGTCGCTATGGCATGAGCCGCTTCTGCGAGTGGGTCAAGGAGCGTTCCCATCTGTTCCGGGGGGCGACCTACGGCACCATCATGCGCAATGACGCCTTTCGTTTTATTCGACTGGGTACGTTTATCGAACGCGCTGACAACACCCTGCGCCTGCTGGACGCGCGTTATGAAATGGCCGGCGACCAGGCCGACGCCGTCACCGATGGCACCGCCCACGCCTACTATCAATGGAGTGCCTTGCTGCGCGCGCTATCGTCGTTCGAGGCCTACACCGAGATCTACCGCGACGCCCCCGGAGCCCGACAAGTCGCGGAGCTGTTGCTGTTGCGCGCCGATGTACCGCGCTCCCTGCGGGCCTGCAGCGAAGAGATCGACCAGATCCTCGCCAGCCTGCCCGGCATCAACGGGCGCCCGGCCCAGCGCCTGGCGGCCGAGATGGACGCGCGGCTGCGGTTTACCGCGATTGATGAAATCCTTGAGGAAGGCCTGCATGCCTGGCTGACCGACTTTATCCCCTTGGTCCGCCAGTTGGGCGACGCCATCTACAGTTCCTACCTGGAGGCGGCATGAGACTCTCCATCAGCCACGAAACCACCTACCACTATGACGACCAGGTCCGCGCCAGCATCCAGTACCTGCGCCTCACGCCCCACGACAGCGAGCGCCAGCATGTGCTCAGTTGGCAACTGGACCTGCCGCGCCCGGTGCGCGCGCAGATCGACCCGTTCGGCAACATCCTGCATGTGCTGACCCTGGACGAACCCCACGACGCCATCATCATCGGCGCCCGTGGCCAGGTGGATATCGATGAGTTGCGCGAGGCCGAGCACGAGAGCCAGTCAGCTTTTCCGTTCCTGCGCTCCACCCGCCTGACCGAGGCCGATGAAGCCTTGCGCGCCTTTGCACAACAGCATTGCCACCAACGTCGTGATCGCACGGCCTTGATCGACCTGATGCACGCCCTCAACCAGTCGATGGTCTACACGCCGGGTGCCACCGAAGTCGACACCTGCGCCGCCCAGGCCTTCGCAGGGCGCGCGGGGGTGTGCCAGGACCATGCCCATGCATTCCTGGCCTGCGCGCGCAGCCTGGGCATTCCTGCGCGGTATGTGTCGGGGTATTTGTACACGGAAGACAGCACCCACCTGGCCAGCCACGCCTGGGCCGAAGCCTGGCTGGATGACGCCTGGTACAGCTTTGACGTGACCAACCAACTGGCCCGGCCCGAGCGGCATCTGAAACTCGCCGTGGGCCTGGACTACCTCGACGCCTGCCCGGTGCGCGGTATGCGTCGTGGCGGTGGGCATGAGCAGATGCATGCCAAGGTGTTCGTGGCGCCGACGCCGGTGATCTCGGTCCAGCAGCAATGACTCAGAACACAGCCGGTCGACTGTAGGAGCCGTGTTCAGGTTCAGGGCTGCTTACGCCCCGCCATATGCTTCAAATACCCCACCAGCAACTCCAGCTCGCTGTCAGGCAACACACTGGCGGCGAACGCTGGCATCTTCGCCTGTGGCCAGTGCCTCAGGCTCTGCGGGTCGCGGATATAGCGCTTGAGGAAGTCGCCGCTGAAATATTCCGTAGGGTTGTAGGGCACATTCAGGTCCGGCCCCACCTGCGCATCCCCGGCGCCATTAAGGCGATGGCAGGCCAGGCAGTTCTTCTGGAACAGCGCAAAGCCCTGGTTGACCGGATCATCAGCCGCCAACGTCGGGTCGGGCAACAATGCCGGAAAACGTTCAGCCACCGTCTTCAACTGCTTGATCCCGGAGATCTGGAATGGCCACTGCTCCGGGCTGATATGCCCGGCCTGAGGATCGGTCCACACCAGATAGAACGGCCCGGCACTCGGCTTGCCGTCTGCCAATGGGGGCCAGGGGTGGGCCGGGTCTTCCACGGCCAGCCACGCGCGGGCGCCGTTTTTTTGCAGCAAGGGGGCGGCCGTCAGTTCGGCGGCGAATCCATCCAGGGCAACGGCTTGCAGATGGTCATCGGGCTTAAGACCCGCTAGGAGCGCTGCCAGCGGTACTGCGCGATAGGTCATGTTGCGCTTGTAGGAAACGTCATCGACGATCTGCACCGTCTGCGCTTCCGGATGCTTGAGCAGGTCGGCGGTTTCCCACGTCTTGCGGGAGTGATCCAGCTCGACGGTCAATTGCGCCGCCGAGGCGGGCAGGGCGAGCAACAAGGCAAGGAATGCGAAGATCGGTTTCAAGACGGCGGCCCCGTGTTAAGTGGCGATAGGGCCCACGATACCGGAAAAGCGCGTGTAAAAAGGCAGCCCCTGCAACAGGATCGCTATGCACGAAGTCCCGGCAGGTGCTGCCAAAAGCTGTAATTCTGAAGCACAGAATAGGGGTGCAGAGGGTTCACCCAATGATCTTGGTCAGGTTGGGCAAAATCAGAATCAATGTGGTGGCGAACAGAATAAGTCCCGCCTGACGTACTTTCGAATGTTTGAACATGGCTGACTGCCTTTTGTTGTTATTCCTGAGCGTCAAATGCGTGCCGGTGTATTTCAGTATCGCAAGGTGACGTGTCGCTTTTCTTACAGTTGCTCCAGCAAAACCCGGCAGCAACTTCTTACTGATTGAACCTTAGAGCCGTCGTTCTGCGCGGCTTAGATCCATTTCATATTACTTAATCAGGATTTCAGCTTAAAAAGGCATGAGGCATATCGCCATCTTGGCGCCAATACCTTGGCTAGACAGCTAAAACGATTAATCCAGCAATTACCTTAGTTGCCTACCGTTCGTCCGAGCATGGCGGTCAAAAGCAATGAGCGCATCCGTCATTGAAACCGTGTCAATCGGGCCTAAGGTAAGGGCACTACTGCGCAATGGTTCGAGGACGTCATGACCCAAGCTTTGATCTTTGATGCGATACGCACGCCCCGCGGCAAAGGCAAGGCCGATGGCGCCCTGCACAGCGTCAAGCCGGTAAACCTGGTGGCCGGCCTGCTCACGGCGCTGGCGCAACGCAACGACCTCGACACCCACCAGGTGGATGACATCGTGCTCGGTTGCGTCACGCCGGTGGGCGACCAGGGCGCCGACATCGCCAAGACCGCCGCCCTGGTGGCGGACTGGGCCATCAGTGTCGCCGGTGTACAGATCAACCGCTTCTGCGCCTCGGGCCTGGAAGCGGTCAATCTCGGCGCGATGAAAGTGCGTTCCGGCTTCGAGGACCTCGTGGTGGTCGGCGGCGTGGAGTCCATGTCCCGTGTGCCCATGGGCAGCGATGGCGGGGCCTGGGTGCTCGACCCGCAGACCAATATGCACAGCCACTTCACGCCCCAGGGCATTGGCGCCGACCTGATCGCTACCCTGGAAGGTTTCACCCGCGAGGACGTCGATACCTTTGCCCTACACTCCCAGCAGAAAGCGGCCAGGGCGCGTGCAGACGGTTCCTTCAACAAGTCGCTGATCGCGGTGCAGGACCAGAACGGCATTGTGCTGCTGGACCATGATGAATTCATTCGCGCCGATTCCACCCTCGAAGGCCTCGGCAAGCTCAAGCCCAGCTTCGAAATGATGGGGCAGATGGGCTTCGACGCCACCGCATTGCGGGTCTACAGCCATGTGGAACGCATTCATCACGTCCACACACCGGGCAATAGCTCCGGCATCGTCGACGGCGCCGCGTTGATGTTGATCGGCTCCGAAGCGAAGGGCCGCGAGCTGGGCCTGCAACCTCGGGCGCGCATCGTCGCCACGGCCGTCACCAGCACCGACCCGACCATCATGCTCACAGGACCTGCGCCGGCCACCCGTAAAGCGCTGGCCAAGGCCGGTTTGCGCGTCGAAGACATCGACCTGTTCGAGGTCAACGAAGCCTTTGCCTCGGTGGTGCTCAAATTCATCAAGGACACGGGCATCGACGCCGCGCGCGTCAACGTCAACGGCGGCTCCATCGCCATGGGCCACCCGCTGGGCGCCACGGGCTGCGCGATCCTCGGCACCCTGCTCGACGAACTGGAGGCGCGCCAGCAGCGCTACGGCCTGGCCACCCTGTGTGTGGGCGGCGGCATGGGCATCGCCACCATTATCGAACGTCTCTGAGCCCAAGGAATTTGTCATGACCGATGCCATTCGTTACGAAAAAGGCCAGGACCAGATCGTGGTGCTGACCCTCGACATGCCCGGCCAGAGCGCCAACACCATGAACGCCGTGTACCGTGAGGCGATGGCGGCCACCGTCGCACGCCTGCAAGCGGAAAAGGACGACATTGCCGGTGTGGTTATCACCTCGGCGAAGAAGACCTTTTTCGCCGGCGGCGACCTCAATGAACTGATCAAGGTCGACAAGGCCCACGCCAAGGATTTCTACGCCAGCGTCCTGGTGTTGAAGGCACAACTGCGCAGCCTGGAAACCCTCGGAAAACCGGTGGTGGCCGCGATCAATGGCGCAGCCCTCGGCGGTGGTTGGGAGATCTGCCTGGCGTGTCATTACCGCATCGTGCTGGACGACAAGTCGGTACAACTCGGTTTGCCGGAGGTCACCCTTGGCCTGTTGCCAGGCGGTGGTGGCGTGGTGAGGATGGTGCGCATGCTGGGCTTGGAAAAGGCGTTGCCGTATTTGCTTGAAGGCAAAAAAGTTCGGCCACAGCAAGCGCTGCAAGCCGGGTTGGTCGATGAGCTGGCGGCAGATCGCACGGAGCTGCTAGCCAAGTCCCGCGCCTGGATTCTCGCCAATCCGCAGGCAAAGCAGCCGTGGGACAACAAGACCTATCAGATTCCCGGCGGTACGCCGTCCAGCCCGAAAGTTGCGCAAATGCTCGCCATCGCACCGTCGATTTTGCGCAGCAAAACCCATGGCTGCTTCCCGGCCCCGGAGAAAATCCTCTGCGCCGCCGTGGAAGGCGCGCAGGTGGATTTCGACACCGCACACCTGATCGAAACCCGCTACTTCACCGAATTGGTCACCGGGCAGGTGGCGAAAAACATGATCGGCACCTTCTGGTTCCAGCTCAATGAAATCAATGCCGGCAGCTCGCGGCCTCAGGGCTTTGCGCCTTACGTGACGCGTAAGGTCGGAGTGCTCGGCGCCGGGATGATGGGCGCGGGCATCGCCTATGTCAGCGCCTGTGCGGGCATCGAAGTCGTGCTCAAGGACATCAACCTGGCAGCCGCCGAGAAGGGCAAGGTACATTCGGCGGCGCTGTTGGACAAGAAGGTCAGCCGTGGGCAATTGACCGCCGAGCAGCGCGAAAGCACCCTCGCGCAGATTCATCCTACGGCTTCAGATACTGATCTGGCCGGCTGCGACCTGATCATCGAGGCCGTGTTCGAAGACCGTGAACTCAAGGCCAAGGTCTCGGCTGCCGCACACAGTGTGGTCGGTGCCGACGCGGTGATCGCCTCCAACACGTCCACCTTGCCCATCAGCGGCCTGGCCACGGCGGTGCCGGATCAAGGCAAGTTCATCGGCCTGCATTTCTTCAGCCCGGTGGACAAGATGCCCCTGGTGGAAATTATCAAGGGCGCCCGCACTTCGGACGAAACCCTGGCCCGAGGTTTCGATTTCGTTCTGCAAATCAAGAAAACTCCGATCGTGGTCAACGACAGCCGTGGGTTCTTCACCTCGCGGGTGTTCGGCACCTTCACCAATGAAGGCATCGCCATGTTGGGCGAAGGCGTGGCTGCGCCGATGATCGAGACCGAGGCGCGCAAGGCGGGTATGCCGGTGGGGCCGTTGGCGGTGTCCGACGAAGTGTCCCTCAGCCTGATGAGCCATATCCGACAGCAGACTGCCAAGGATCTGCAGGCGGAAGGTAAAGCAGTGCCGAGCCATCCGGCGACGGTGGTGATTGATCTGTTGGTGAACGAGTACAAACGCGCGGGCAAGGCGGCGGGGGGCGGTTTCTACGAGTACCCGGCGGGCGGGCAGAAGCATTTGTGGCCTGAGTTGAAAGCGCGCTTCGAGCGAGCCGACCAGCGGATTTCAGCTCAGGATGTGCGCGACCGTTTGCTGTTTATCCAGGCCATCGAAACTGTGCGCTGCGTGGAGGAGGGCGTGTTGATGTCCACCGCGGACGCCAACGTGGGGTCGATCTTCGGGATTGGCTTTGCCGCCTGGAGTGGTGGCGCGTTGCAGTTTATCAACCAGTACGGCCTCAACGACTTTATCGCCCGCGCCCGCTACCTGGCCGAACAGTATGGCGAGCGGTTCTCGCCGCCGGCGTTGTTGCTCGATAAAGCCGCACGAGCTGAAGTATTTCGGTGATCAAAGAGCATCCTGCGGGGCTTGCCTTGGAGGGGTATTTCAAGGCAGGCTCTGGGGTGTGCATTATTCCCATCACCGTGTCAGGTATTTTTTATGTCGCTACGCGTCTGTATCCTGGAAACCGATATCCTGCGTCCAGGCTTGATCGATCAGTACCAAGGGTATGGGCAGATGTTCAAGCGCCTGTTCTCCAAACAGCCGATTGCCGCCGAGTTCGTGGTGTACAACGTGGTGCAGGGCGAATACCCGTCGGACGACGAAGTGTTCGATGCCTACCTGGTGACCGGCAGCAAGGCCGATTCCTTCGGCACCGACCCATGGATCCAGACCCTAAAGACCTACCTGCTCGAACGCTATGAGCGCGGCGACAAGTTGCTGGGCATCTGCTTCGGCCACCAATTGCTGGCGCTGCTGCTGGGCGGCAAGGCCGAGCGCGCCGGGCAGGGCTGGGGCATGGGCATTCACGACTACAAACTCGATGCCAAGGCACCGTGGATGAGCCCTGAAGTGCCAGAGCTGACGCTGTTGATCAGCCACCAGGACCAGGTCACCACCTTGCCGGACAATGCCACAGTCATCGCCTCCAGCGAGTTTTGCCCGTTCGCCGCCTACCACATCGGCGACCAGGTGCTGTGCTTCCAGGGGCATCCGGAATTTATCCATGACTATTCCCGCGAGTTGCTGGAGATTCTTCAGACAACCCTGGGCGAAAAAATCTACACAAACGGCGTAGCCAGCCTGGCGCGCGACCACCACGGCGTGACCGTGGCGGAATGGATGATGCGTTTCGTGGCGCACAAGCCTGAGGCCCGAGTTTAAAGCCAGCCCGAGCGCTTGAAACTGGCCCACAAGCCCGTGCAACCGAACGCAATAAACCCGAGCACCGCAAAATAGCCATAGTGCCATTGCAGCTCGGGCATGTTCTGGAAGTTCATCCCATAAATCCCCGCCACTGCGGTGGGGAACGCCAGGATCGCCGCCCATGCAGCAAACTTGCGCTGCACCACGCTCTGGCGCGAGGCCTCAAGCAACACACCGATCTCGATGGTCTGGCTGGCGATGTCGCGCAGGGTGGTGAGGTCTTCCATCTGCCGCGTCACGTGGATCTGCACATCGCGGAAATACGGGCGCATGTTCTTGTCGATAAACGGGAAGCTCAGCTTCTGCAGCTCTTGGCTGATCTCCACCATCGGCGCCACATAGCGCTTGAGCCGCAGTACATCGCGGCGCAGGCCATGGATCTTCTGGATATCGCGCTCGCTCAACGAGCTGCACAACACGTTGCGCTCCAACTCATCGATCTCGGCGTGGATCGCCTCGCTCACTGGCTGGTAGTTTTCGGTGACGAAATCCAGCAGCGCATAGAGTACGAAATCTTCCCCATGCTCCAGCAACAGCGGGCGCGCCTCACAACGCTGGCGCACGAAGCCGTAGGACGCCGAGTGACCATTGCGCGCGGTAATGATGTAGCCCTTACCGGCAAAGATATGGGTCTCGATAAACTCCAGCTTGCCGTTCTCGCGCACCGGTGAGTAGGTGACGATAAATAGTGCGTCGCCGAAAGTTTCCAGCTTGGGCCGGCTGTGTTTTTCCAGGGCGTCTTCGATGGCCAGTTCATGCAGGTTGAACTGGCGTTGCAGGTTGGACAGCTCCTGGGCGTTGGGCTCTTCCAGGCCGATCCACACAAAGTGATCGGGTTTGGCGGCCCAGGCCGCGCCTTCGTCAAGGGTGATATCAGTGACTTTCTTACCGGCGCTGTACACGGCGGCCGCAACAACTCTACCCATGGTGCTGATCACTTCTTATTAGGAGGACAGGTGTTGGGCAGCTTAGCCTGAATGACGTTCCGTTGTTTCTGCTGCGCACGCCTGCTTTTTGTGGCGAGCACAAGCTTGCTTGCGTTGGCCCGCGACGCGCCCCGCAAAAGGTATTCAGGCAGATTGCAATTCGCGGTCCATGGCCGTGATGCACTCGTCCATCTGTACCTGACAGGTCTGCATCAACTGCGGGATGTCATCTGCCGTCAGGCCAACGGTAGGAATGGGCGGCAATGAACGTATGAGCACATCACCACTGTTCCAGCGATTAAGCCGCATATGGGTGACGTAATTGCTGACACAGACCTGCACGATGGGCACGCCGGCGGCGATGGCCATATGAAACGCGCCTTTCTTGAACGGCAACAAGCCTTTGCCCAGATTGCGCGTGCCCTCCGGAAACACCCAGATCGAGGTGTCCTGATGCTGCAACGTATGAGTGGTGGTGAGCATCGCGCGACGTGCCTTGTGCGCATTGCCGCGGTCGATCAGCACATTGCCCGCCAGCCAGAACAATTGGCCGAACAGCGGTACCCATTTCAGGCTCTTTTTGGCGATACACACGGTGCGATGGGGCACCACGGTGCCCAGCACAAACAGGTCATAGTTGGACTGGTGGTTGGCGATGATCACGCACGTGCCGGGCTTGTTGCGCAGGGAGTCGACATCGGTCTTCACCTTCAGCCGCAGCATCCACATGGCCGGCAGCGCATAGAGGCGTGCGCACAGGCGACTGTTGTCCGGGTTGAACGGGCGGCAGACCCCGAGCAGAACGCCCAGCACACCGGCGATCATAAAGTGCAGGCCCATCAACAACATACGTAACAGAAAAAGCATCAACACGGCCCATCGGGACAAAAGGTGGCGCAGTGTACGGACGTGCACTGAATTCGGCAATTGCCCCTAAAGAGGTAGGAGATGGGCGATGTTTAAGCGCATGTTTCAACATATGCCAACATGGGCAGGCTAGAGCGGCTAAGTACGTTTCGGATTAATTTGTAAGAAAAAGCCCGATGCAAGATCGGGCTTTGATGTTTCGGTTGTAGGACTTAACTCAGGATATGGCCCTGATCCTGGATGATTGCCTCATCCAACGCCTCCAGCAGCGCCTTACGCACCTTCAGCTTGGTGTGCTTATGCGCATTCATATTCAGTTTCTTCAACTGACGTGCCGCTTCCAGCGCTGCCGCCTGCAGCTCTTCAGGTGCCACCACTTTGTCGAGGAAGCCGGCCTGCAACGCGCCCTGCGGGTCAAACATTTCGGCATTGATCACCGACCGATGAAACGCCGATTTACGCAGGCGGTCACGCGCCAACTCGATACCGGCGTGGTGCATGGTCATGCCAATCGCCACCTCATTCAGACCAATGCTGAACGGGCCTTCGACACCAATCCGATAATCGGCCGACAACAACAGGAAAGCCCCCTTGGCCACCGCATGCCCAGGGCACGCCACAATCACCGGGAACGGGTGCGACAACAGGCGACGCGCCAACGTCGAACCCGACGTCACCAGGCTGATGGCTTCTTTAGGGCCGGCCGTCATCACCTTCAAATCATAACCACCCGACAGAATCCCCGGCGTGCCGGTGATGATCACCACCGCGCGGTCCTTCTCAGCCTGATCCAGCGCTGTATTAAACGCACTGACCACATCCGGAGAAATGGCATTCACCTTGCCGTTGCTCAGGGTCAGGGTCGCGATACCGTCTTCGAGGTGGTAAGCAATCAACTCACTCATGACGCGGTTCCTTGTAGGATTTGTTATAGAGAGGCTGTTTATAAAGGCGCATGCGCAGACGTTACCCACCACGCCCGCCCCGGTAAAGCGCCGTGACTGACTGCTCAGTCAGACTTTTCCCGTGCAGTAAGCGCTGCAAGGCCTGAGGCAGGGCGCAACACCCGCCCCAGACGCAGGCCGCCCATGCCCAAGAATGGCAGAATCACCACCCCTCGCCGGGCGACTACCGGCATAGCCGTCTAACCGCATGAAAATTCTGAAAAAAACCTTTGCCATCAGAAAGGCTTTCGACTACATTAGCGCGCCTCGACAGACTGAACTGGTTTGACGAGATACGGTGAAGTGTCCGAGTGGCTTAAGGAGCACGCCTGGAAAGTGTGTATACAAGAAATTGTATCGAGAGTTCGAATCTCTCCTTCACCGCCACATTTAGAAAAGCCCGTGAATTCAGTTACTTAGAGTTCGCGGGCTTTTTCGTTTGTACGTAGCAATTGTACGTAAAGAATCCCTCCGTTTAGCCCTTCCCATGTGGGTACACCGCGCCTGAACTCTGGTAACGCTGAAGCAGCCCTTTTAGGAAGTCTGTCACACGAGCGTCATCCGTCAGAAACCCCAATACCTCAGTCCGCTCTTGCTCAGTCAGATCAGACAGTGCATCTGGGAGTTCGCCACGGTACTGAGCGCAGATGTCCATCCACGTATTATCTTCTTCCTCCGTGATGCCGTAGTGGATTAGTAGCCAGTTATAAGCTTCAAACTCCCCACCAAAACCTGGTTCGCCCCACACACGTTCCATCTCTGTCAACACGCTGTCGAACAACTCGTCCTTGGTCATAACTGTCCCTGCTCAGTTGGTGTACCTGCACTGGTGTATAGCAGATTGCCTGTGCTTTTGAGTTGAATTCGCTACAGTCTGCCCGCATAGCAGATAATTCATCACAAATCAACTAAAAGTGAAACTTTTGCTTGACCTGGGGCAGAAACGTGCTACAATAATATAACTAGAGAAGAAAAGTTTTAGCACTCTTCCACTTATGTAATTCCCCTCTTCGGTTGCCACGCTGCTTAGCCTCAGTTGTCACAACCAAGCACACGTTGATCGCATTACCGCAAATGGGCGATGCAACTACCCCGCACTTACTAAGCCTGAGTCAAGACTCCAACGGTAGTCTGTGTGGGCAATACCGTTACAATTCCTCGTGCCTCATCTTCTCAGTCCTCCTTACAGACAGCAGATGTGGTTGCACCCAGTCGCAAGGTCTTAGGATGCCTTTCCACAAGTTAGCAGTCTTGGCGACGAATACTGCTCTAATTCCGCTTCATCAAATTCCTCCCCGTAGAAGCTTCCCACAGCAAGCTGATGACAACTCTCGCCACTAGTTGCTACGAAAACTGGCCTAGATTTCACATGCTCTTGAAGCATCCTCCGAATAATCATTTGCATCCTTTTGACCAGCCAAGTGCTGGTTATTTTTTAAGTATTTCAGAATCCTCACAACTCACATCACCATACACAGGAGACATTTATGTCTGAAAGAGAAGAATCCGTCATTGTTAAATGCGCATGTTGTGGCAAGACAGTGATTGTAAAACACCGATCCAAGCGCCGCTGCTGTAGCCATGCTTGTTTCATGAGACTTTACAGGCTCGACAAGAAAGCTGCTGAACAAGTTAGTTCTGCACAAGCCGCAAACCAAATACCCACTTTATCCAAACTGGAGAATCAAAATGACCACATACGCACCTGACCAATTCCGCAAAGTCCTGAAAATCGAACAAGCGGCGTATATCCAATTCGCAATCGAACGTGCCAAAACAGCATTACCCCAGCATGAAGGTAGCCGTAATCCTACAGGCAGAACAACTTTCTACGTTACTTCCCCTTTCGAAGCTATGCAGAGATGGGCTGAGCTTTCTGCTCAAGGCTGGGAATTAGACTCTAACTCCACTTGCCTGCTCGTGGCCCCGCAAACTCCACTAGCCTTTACCGCTATCGCCCCAGCAAGCGTATTCGAAACATATCTCCCTCTGATCGCTGAGCGTGCAGAACAGGACTATCTAAAAGAAGTAGAAGTCCACAACAAGCAAGCCCAAAAGCTGAGAGATCGAGCAGAGTTTATTGAATCTGAAGTCAAACGCAGAAAAGACGAGCGCCTAGCTCAACTTAAAGCCGATCTTGCCAAAGAATTCGATAATCGTGGTCGTGTCCAGTTCATCACAGAGAGCGATACACAGCTCCACGCTCATTGATAATGGGCAAGCTATGAGTCTGCTTTTTCACGTGGATTACAGCAGAGCCATCAAACGCTCTGCTACTTGAGAAAGTTATGGCTAGCCACCATACTCTTCAGTCGCCATACAGCTCAAGCATAAAACTCGAAAAATTTAAGACCGTCCGTGCTTTTGCGAGCCAAAATCTTTAAGAATCTTTTTTCATAAAAGCTACTGCTACCAATCTCCCGAGATGGCGGCACTAGGACTATATCCGCCCGGATATTTACTGTAGTCATAGTTGCCATAATAGTCTTGTGGAAGCTTGGAGCCGAATCTAACATCAATCTCTCTAAGGGTGCCTTGTATTTCTGGCTCATGATGAACGTGGTGTATGTGCTTCCTCAGTATGTGATCGTCTCTCATGATGCTGCCCGTTAGACTATTTGCTCCTTGCTCCAGTTCTGGCATGAAGCATTTGGAGGCGCTGGGCAAGAAGTCTTCGAACGTAAGCGGGGTGTGAGTTGAGTAGCCAGAGGTGTTAATGTATTCGGCCCAGCAAAACCCCCACTTTACGGAGAGACTTCGATATGTACCATCTTTCAAATGCTGCCTTAACTCTGCTAGCCTCGCTTTATAAGCCAGAGTATCAGTACCAAGCAATTCAAAGCACTTCGAACCCTCAAACAGTTCGTACTCTGCATACCTGACCTTGAATTCATCAGATGTTTCAACATAGCGAATGATGATAGACATGCGCTCAATCGTCCCCGCTCATTTGGTTATATTCATCCTGAAGAGAGCTAGAAATTCTGACGCCTACTTCAACATTAGCCCAATCTCTAACACTCTTCGCCACGCCATTGAAACCCGGAAACAACGTTGAACCATCAACTCCAAATCGGGAGCAAAGATTCAACAAGTCAGGGGCTTCAGAAACTGGCAGCGTAACCTTGATCAAGGGGTTGTAAGCACCAGTTTTTAGATAAATTTCTTCAACCTCTTCAAGTGCTTCTACATGGTAGAAATCATTAAAGCTGTAATCTCTAACGTTGTGTGTAGTAAATAAGCCAGACTGGGCAGCTTGATTTTTGCTCGTCCCTCCCGGAGTCCTTATCACCTTTACTGTCTCCCAGTATTTCGCTTGAGATGTATCAAGTGCCCAGATAGCAATCCTTGGCATATTCATACTATCTATCTCAAGGTTAGCTGATGAAGCAGCAAAGTAACAGGCGACTAAGCTCCTCTCTGTCCAGTCTAATAATCGTGTAGGCACATCATAATGTTGTGCAACCGCCATAATCTCGTAAAGAGAAGCAGGAGGCCAAGGTGTATGAGCACTTAGAAATGAGTTCATTTCATTATGAAACTTACTTTTTAGTTGTTCTGTATAACCTGGAACAGTCAGGCCGGACTTGTCGCAGCCATCCAAGAATCTTTTGAGAATTTCCAGCTCCAGCGTCACCTGCCCAGAGCTTGTAGCATCAAACATCCTTCTTGGTGATCCATGTGCGAACGAACCAGCACCACGTCGACATATAGAGGGCGTGAGTCTGTAGCGGTCGTCGGGCTGCCCCCTAAAGATATATCGCCCTGTATCCCACATTGGATTGAGGGGCGACACATAGTCGAATAACTGGCGCGCAGTGCTGAAGGGCTGTTCGAATGGGGTCATCAATCCTTGATCCTGTGCAGGTTGGACAACCTTCAGTGTACTCGATTGTCATTATTGCCAGCAAACGCCTATGAGCGCGGATGCCCTCCTTCAAGCCGCTACAAAAACAAGCCAAGTATTCAATACTCCGATCAGCGCGACCAACACAATCAATGCCTTTATTGCAGGGAGTGCGACAGAAGCTGACGCAGCTAAGTTTACGGATCAAGTCAGGAGCGAGATTAATACTCTTTCTTACACACTCCCCGAACTCGCTAACGGCACTGTTATTGACATGTTTGGTTCAACAAGGGCGCAGCAGGCCGAACGACAATAACGGAGGGTAAATAAGCGCCTCTTTCAACTCATCAACAATGGAAACTGAATGACGACCTATGACAACGTTTTTCCTTTACTTCAGGGTGGCCGCACTATCGCTAATCCTTATCTTCACATTCTACACATATGAATCACAACAAGCCCTAGCCAGAGACACTGCCTTTATGATCACGCAAGCACGGCAGTACGCAGATAACCGCATTATTGATTCCCAAACTAGGGTGCTCGATATGGTGGGAGAAGTTTCTAAAGCTACGCGACTACTGGCAATCGTCATCTGCCAGAGAGAGCGCGACCGCTCTCTGTGCAGTGGCAACTTACATACACAAGGAGAACCCAGGCAATGAAGCTACCTTACAACCAAATTAACAAGCAATACGATCAGTACGAAGCCGCATACCACTACTTAGAAGACTGGTACGGACACCATGTGCCGTATATGTTTGCTGATCTGATCCCACACCTGCTCAGATGCATTGATGCAGGAGTTAGTGAAGCCCAGTTTAAGCGTGACGCAAAAACCATGTACAGCATTTAATGAGAGCAAACAATGAGAGCTATAGAAGAAATAGCCCGAGACGTCCGTATCAACGATCTACAGAGAATATACCCAAACTCGGAAAGAGTCTTTCGTGAAGTCGTACTCAAGCAAGTTGGCGATGTGGACTCGCTAGCTTACGCCAAAGAGTTTATCCGCCTACAGAAACAGGCAGAGCTTCTAAAAGCGTACAACGAAGCCAACCAAATTCCAGAAATACCACAAGAAACTGACATTGATATCACAGTGCGTATTCTGAAAGAGAAGTACGCTAAGTAAAGCTGTTCTACCTCAAGTCATCCAATTCATCAAATGGAGAAAACTCTATGAAACTCAACACGTGCAAACAGTGTGACCGTGTATTCGCAGCCACGAAGGTTAAACCCTTTTGCTGCGGAGCATGCCGTCGCCTACATCTTGATACACCACACCATACAGCTAACCTAGTCGGAGCAAACACTAATGATCAAAGCAACACAAAAACAATCGAGTAAGCAGCATCGCCGTACCTGCAAGAATCCATCCTGCAAATCTAAGTTCTCTACAACTGATAGCCGCAAGGTGTATTGCCGTCCAGACTGCCAGGCAGCGAAGCACATCATCACCAAGCGTAAATCCACATACGAGATTCCGAAGACTAACCACTTCATGGTGTACATCACCAAGGAGGTGCAACGTGCTGGGACGCTCCATGTTTTGGATCAACTGGTGGGAAGTGTCGAAGCCTTGGAAGCTCTTTACACAGTTGTTCGCATGCGCTTGGTTGCCAACGTTCTAACTGGGCCAACTATCTCCGCTGACGGTAAACGTACAGACCCGTTCCATGCCGGTCACATTGCACCAGTGAGACACGAATACGTTCTTGGGATGCTCTGTGCGGAAAACTTGATCGTCTTGCCTGCCAAACTCAACCGTACCCACTCCAACGCTCATATCAATGGAGCAGGCGTGTTCATGTACCGCTCTGACATGCAGATCAGGAACACCATCCTTTCCAACGATCAAGACATTCTGGAACGTGCCATCGCATACATTGGCGTTGATACCGTCGCTGAGTTCTGCAAAAAAGCCAAGCTAGCACCCTCGCAACGTGCAGCGGCGTTAAACAAACTTTTTGCTTTGGTAGACCCTGCTGACGAATCTCACGCCCCATACATCGCCCTCCTGGCCGACAAGAAAGCCACGACTCCCCAACTGGTAGCTGCAATCGAAGCCATTCAGTGCAAGGAGCAGTTCAAGCCGCTAATGCGTGGCGAGAAGCTAACGCCATCTGCAATGTTGATCCAAGAGTTGATTCGTCATGCTGCGTTCAGGCCAGAACTGGATGATTACGCCGCTATCTGCCGTGCATACACCAATGACGGCTACCACTTCGACGCCCTGTCCGTTGACTCTCAATCCATCCTCAGCAGACTGCTACACGGTGAGTTTGAATCTGAAGACGTTACCGACGAACTGAAATTCGACCTGAGAACTCCAACACGCGCAGCAAACGCCAGAGCTGAAAGAATTGCACAGCGTCAAATCCAACTTAACGCCGAAGAAACAATCCGTGCAGCAGCACTAAAGAAACGTCAAGCGACTTGGGAATTCGCAGCTCTTGAAGCTGATGTCTGTTCTGGCTTCCAAGCTGATTACTGCTTCATCCCGTACATGATGCCGCCGTTGACTCTCAATCTGACAAAGGGACGTCATGTACCATTTTCCGGGTCCATCCTGCTTAACGGCGAAGTTGCGTTCTGAGCACCGGGAAAGGTCGCTGTAAGTGCTCTTATCTTGGAATGAAGATTGAAGTGATACCCCTCTGAGAGCCACGGGTTACGTGGCCTACAGCGTTTCCCACTCTGCAAATTAGCCTGCCCAGAGCATGATGTATCAGCCTCCGTGCGAGAGCACGACAAGAACATCAACGATAGTCTGACGCTATCGAAACTCCTTGACAGAAAGGCTGAATTCATGGACACTGCGTGTTCTCACGCGGTGTACGCTCCAACTGGAATGGCGCCTGCGGAGCATCGATCTTCGCACCACCGCTGTACTTCCTGGTACCCCGCCCATACATACACATGTCACCACAGAACAAAAAGCTTCTGCTCTTGATGTTGTTTGAATGATTACCCCGTGTCGGTTACGACATAGAGTTACATCCCCTCTGGCCGTTAGGTCAACTGTATTACCCCTATTTTATTGTGGGTATAACTTCATAAAACATCCTGAAAAGCCTTTCAATTTGTACCATTTGGTACATTTTGATTCGCAACTTTCCAGTCGCCAGGCTTGCCCGGTACGCGCCCTTCAAGTCGTTCCCACTCCAGATAGTTCGCCTGTAACCCCTGTGTTCATTGGCTCACAGCCATGTGTGAAGATTTCTGTTTCCAGGTTTACGCCAGTTGAGCGGTCTTAGATGGTGGGCAGATTGCTAAGCGAGTTGCTTTCTCTCCCGCGAAGAATTGGTTTTTTGTCATTTTGGAAGGTTGGACAGCGCCAGATCGCTCCACAGGCCACACCTCGCCAACTCAGTCAACGCTGTGGCCGCCCATTCTCAAGTGAGAAGTAATCCCATCTAAATCCAACCAACAACATCATAACGTTTTGTAGACGAACGTCAGCAGTGTGTTATGATGATTTCATCACCAACGATGACAGGGGGCGAACAATGAAACAGGTAGTGGCTTATGCACGTGTAAGTACTGACGATCAGTCACTTTCCGTTGCTGGTCAGTTCGCCGCTATCAAGATCGCTGCTGAAGCCAACGGCTGGGAGATTGTTGCCCAGTTCACAGATGAGGGTGTGTCAGGCTCCATTGATCCTTTGGAACGCCCCCAATGCCGTCTGGCTCTCGCTATGGCTAAAGGTTTGAATTGCCCAATCGTGGTTCACCGTCTCGACCGGCTTGGACGTGATCACGCACACTTCATCACGCTGCAAAAGAAGTTTAAGTTCATCGAAGCTGAGGACGTGCATGGCAGTGGTTTGGTGCGCAATATCAAGTCCCTGCTGGCTGAAGAAGAGTTGATCAAGATTCGCCAACGCACCAAGGACGGACTAGCGGAACTGAAGAAGAACGCACTCTTGGATACACCCAAAGGTGCAGAAGCTCGCCAGAAGATTGCCAACCGGGATGCTGGCCGTAGGGCTGCATGGGCTGTAGGGAATGGTGCCGCTGTAGCTGCTAAGGCAGTCAAAGCCAACATCCGTGCAAAGTCATTGGAAGCTGAGCTAAAGGCTTGCTTATACGATGGTCAACCGACCCTGGCCGCTATCGCTAAGTGCCTGAACGACAAAGGAGTCACGACTGAGCGGGGAAGCTCATTCCAGCCCATGACAGTGAAGCGCCTTATGGAACGTCTGAATCTTTCTCTCCCGAGCTAGCTTTGAAACATTCGCCCCCCCTCAGGTAGGTGTATACCGGAATGAAGATTGAAGTGTAACTACTCCACAGGCTACAGCCTGTAAGGGGTTCAGCTCACACCGTCATACACACCAGAGTGCGAACACATGGCGAGTGCAACGAGCATTCACCTTCGACACTTAACACATAGCCCGCCATTGAGCGGGCTTTCTCATGCTCTCAGCTCTGTGTCGTAACTGCACCCTGTCATAGAGCGCCTGACAACACTTACATGCCACGCTGACACGACAGAGCATCACCGCAATACTCGCTCTAGATCGCCTCTCCAAGAGCCTCCCAGACGGCTACAGAAGGCAGGCAGTGCATAGGATGCCCGTCACTTATTTTAGAATTGCTCAGCTTTCAAAACAGGGTAGCCGAGTTGGCGTTAAGAAGCTGTGCGGATAACCCCATCTTCCAGATGCCACGCCCCAGTCATTATTTTTGCCCCAGCTGAATCAAAGAACGCCCTCAAGTACGTGACTCTCGCGGCGCGGGATTTGGATTCGGTACAGAAATTCAGCGATTGATACTGACACTCCAGCAGCCTGACACTGCCTGAGCCTCATTAGAGACCCACTGATGTGCTGGTCAGCTAAACCGAAATACGCCATCATTACGCCACATTCAAATGGAGTTTGTGATGATTATTTCTGATGCGTTGCTTGACCGAGTCAATGAAGACCCGATCAGCGTATGCCTTGAGGTTTGCCAGTTGGCAAGCCACCATGCAAATAAATTAGATTCGGATGCTCAACTGGAGGTCTGCCTTTTCTTGGCCGCAGTGATTGACGGCGGCCTTCTCGATTATCAAGGAGATATTCCTCGCCCTGAAGATGGGAAAATTCATAGGGTGACATCTAATAACTTCGTTGCGACTGTGCAGTCCCAAATCGAGGCAATAGTAAAGCGTGAATCTGCCATTTCCTTCCAGCGAGAGGCAGAGAATCGCTTTAAGCAGATCATAAAGAGTGGCTTTGGATACGATTTCTCTGAAGCAGATGTAAACCGTGTTCAAACTCTCATAAACGAGCTGCGAACGCTGCTTACTGCGGACAGCTCGCTAGATGACGATCATAAAAGACGCTTGTTGAATAGACTTGAAGCATTGCAGAAAGAGTTACACAAAAGAGTTTCGGACCTGAGTAATTTCTACCATCTTATAGGTGACGCTGGAGTCGCTGTAGGCAAGCTCGGAAAAGACGCAAAACCTTTTGTTGATCGCATCGCAGAGATTCTCCAGATCGGGTGGAAAGCTCAGGCTCGTGCAGAAAAGCTCCCTAGCAGTGCTGACAATCCCATGATCGGGCATGATGGAGAAGTACCTAAACTTGAGTGATGCAAATCGGGCGCCCTCACTGGTTAGCTGAGGCGCCCTCATTGATGCCAGACAAAAAAGAAGCCCCCAATTAAGGAGGCTGATTCCCACGGCGGGAATTTGGTAGTCACGTCTGAAATCGTCCAGCGGGACGACATTTCAACTCACCCACTTAAAGTGGTTCCTGTCTGGCGGTGGGCGTGGCTTTTCGCAACATTACGCCCACTCGGACAGCGCTCAACTTCGGACTACTTACCTGCACTCGCTTTACTGATAAGACTGTGGATAGCCTTCCTTGCCTGCTCCAGTTTTTGCTGCTTTGCCGCTGCCGCTATTTTTTCGTCTAGGACCATTTCAATTCCCATTTTTACGACAGGAAACGCCGCTAGACACTCGTTCTCTGTCAGTTCGTGCAGACCCTGACTTAGAATCTTGTACATCAAATGGTTCTCCACAAGGAAGTCGGGTAGGTGCCCTGCTAGCAGTTGTATCCGTTCAGCCATGCGACCTTTGCGGTACGCCTCCTCATCCCAACCGTCATCGCTTTTCGCGGTCTGATAAGCAGCATCGACAAGATTCTCGAAAATTCGTCTCAGGTACACAAATGAGCCTACCCCTACACCGTGCGCAGCCAAGCCGATGGCTTTGTTGAGCTCTTTGAAATCATCTTTACCCAACACAGCAGCGTATTGGCGTACATCGTAGGTATTCAGGTTCGCTAGAGATGGGTGCTGTCCAATTTTCTGCATCGTCCTGCCTTCCACCTTGAACAGGAAGAACAACTCGTGACCAGCATTCCTAGAACATTTGAGCACGACAACAAAACGCCCATCCCCCACCCACGCCTCAGGGTTATGAGAGATGGTCCCACTGATGTACTGGCGGAAAATACTGTGTGCATTACATTCAGGGCAGTATGTGTCTATTGGCTCTCGGGAATACGCAATATCCCATCCCGCTTGACTCTGTTCTTTAGCAAAGGTGAATCCTTGGTACAGAGGGTATGAGATGTAGAACTCTTGTGGGCTCGGCGGCTCTTTGAGTACGGTCATACAGGCTGGCTCTGAATGGCTAGGCGGTTAACGTAGCACATCGACACTATCCACTGGCAGGGCAGTGGATAGCAGAGGGCCGGCTAGCGGAAAGGCGGATTAGCCGTCCTGTGGGGTGAGGGCGGGCAGTCTGGAGATGGCTGCCAGCTTCTGTGCTGCGCTCGCACCCTTTGAATACACGTCATGCGTCACTGACCCAGTCTCATGACCCACCAGCTCTTTAGCCAAGGCATCTGGTACGTCTGCCCTAATCAACTCGGTGACTACGGTATGACGGAAACTGTGGAAGACGTGGAGCCTGCTGAAGCCTGCTGCTGTACGCAGTCTGCCAAACGCTTTGGAGATTGCGTGTGACCGTTTTCCATACTTGTCGGCTGACTCTGCTGGAATCAGAAACGTGTCTGTACTGTCCTTGACCAGACGATCAACCGTGGATAACAGGCTTGGATGAATCGGCACCACACGCTTACTCGCCTTGCTCTTGCTCCTTGGGAAGTCAAAGCACTGAACACCATCAACGGTTATTACGCTGTCCTTAGTCAGTCGGCAAAGCTCTTCGATCCTGGCCCCCGTGTACCAGCCCAAAGCGATGAGGTCTGCAAGCGGTTGGTCATCATTGTCCAGCGCGGCACGTTGCAGCTTCAAGGTGTCAGCCTTTGTATAGATTTCCCTGTCCTTGCCTGCCGTCTCCGCACCACCACCCTGTGGCAGATCATGCCCAACAAACGGATTCACCTTGTCCTTAAACTGGTCACGCCACCCGGCGTCATACTTCATCGCCCACTTCCAGAACGCCGTGCCAGCCATCAGATACTGACTCAGTGTGGCGGGCGCTCGGTCTAGGGATTTCAGCCAACTATCTACGGTATCGAAGTTCAGAGCCAAATCGTCTTTTTTCAGGAACTCCGACAGACGCTCCATCTTGCCCACCTGCTGATCGATGTGTTTTGGAGCGCCGCCACGGCTCTCCCTAAACTCCCGGAACGTCTTGAGACGGGCAGTGGTGATTGGCGACCGAGGTTTACGCATGCCGCCACCAGCCGCAATGGCTTTGATTTCATCGCGTTCCTCTGGGGTTGGGGTATAACGCGTCTCATACCGTTGAGCCACAGCAGATTTGAACACCTCGCCAATCTCATCACTGAGCTTGAATTGCCCCATTGGTACTTGGCTGGCTTTCTGAACCAAGCCCTTCATGACGCGCACGAATCCTTCATTTTCGTTCATGAATTCCTGCATTTCAGCATGACTGGGGATGCGAGCAGGTAGTGGGATATCTACGCCAATGCGAGCCGCTTTCGACCACTTGGTAACGGTGTCTACCGCTTCAAGTGAGGCGGCGAACGAGTCTTGCCAATCTTGAGGGAGGGGGTTGCCAGATCGGGCGGCTTTGATTTGGGCTTTCCATGTGTGGAGGATCGGCAGGCGTCTTTCCATCGCCTCCTTTCGTGAACCTGTGCCCAGTGACCGGGAAAGAATCTTACGACCATCAAAAGCTTTCTGAACGTCCTTGGGAACGGCCAGACGTACATGGAAGGTGCCGCCCTGTAACTCAAGATTGTGTGACACGCTCAGCTCCAACGCAGTCAATTGTACGTAGAAATTGTACGTAAAATACCGACAAAAGCTAGGTAATACAGGCGATAAATGGTTTTAGGATCGTAAAAATCGAATCTCTCCTTCACCGCCACATTATGTAAACACAAACCCCCGGTTTTCCTAGAGAAGGCTGGGGGTTTGTGGTTTTGGGCGTTTGAAAAGACTGTGTAGGGCCAATACGAGGCTGGCGGTGTTTTCTGCGTGCTGTGCCCGAATCCATCGGCTCTGCAGGTGCAGGGCAGGGTTCTGCGTCTATCGTATAGTTGCTTTCGGCCAGGGTTGAGTGCTCAAGTGTGTGGTAAACCCAGGCGAGTCTTGCTTCATCGAATGGTTTGTAATTCTTCGCTCCAATCGGATTGCGTTAATGACCACACGACCGAAGCCCAAGCTCAACCTCCGCTTTCTGATTCTTATTTTTGTACTGCTTTCTGCCGTCGCCACCCTGGTCAACAGTTTTTGGGTGACCTTCAAGATTCAGAAGCAGGAGCTGATTGAGAATGCGCTGGACGTCAACAAAGCCTACGCCTCTCGAATTGCCACGAGTGTCGAGCAAGTACTGAACAGCGACCTCGATAAATTGAAGTACGGTTCAGTTGGCATCGGCAGGGCTTTTGGCGACACGTCATATTTGGCCGGCGAAGTTCAACGCCTGTTTGGGCAGGACGCCAGTTTCAACTCGGTACTTATCGCCGATGCTGCGGGAACAATCATTGCGTCAGCACCCGAGAGTCTGCATCTCAATGGTCGCACGCTGCAGCACAAAGAGCCCCTCAGCCTTCGCACGGCGAAAATCAGCCACGCCTTCAAGTCCATCGCAGGCAATCTGGTGGTCTTCATCTCTCACCCCATATTTGACGTAAAAGGCGAGTACCTGGGCCTTGTAGGCGGGAGTATTCAACTTGAACAGAAAAATACTCTTCAGGCCCTGATGGACACCAATGTCCGTAAGGATGGTGCGCATGTTTATCTGATCGACAGCTCCCGGCGGGTGCTCTATCACAGTTATCCGGCGCAGATCGGCAGCATTATGGGCAAGGGGTTGATCGCTGAAGCGGCACTCAGCCAAGACGTGGGTACCTTGGAAGCGCCGGATGAAAATGGCGTGGAAATGCTCGCGGGTTTCGCCAAGGTGCCCAGCAGCGGCTGGGGCGTGATCTCGCAGCAGCCACTCGCCAATATAGAAGCCGTCCTGCGACAGACCATGGTCAAGGTTGCGCAGGGTATAGCGCCACTCGCTCTGTTCGGCATCGTATTGATCTGGTGGTTGGGGGCGAGGATTTCGGCGCCACTGTCCAGGCTCGCCGATTGCGCCAAGCGCCTGGATACACCTGACAGCTACGAACGCATCAGCGCAGTTCCCGCGCGCTATTTCGAAAGCTGGCAAATTCGCAGAGCGCTGTTGCTGGGCGCCACCTTGCTGCAGGAAAAGCTTGGCAAGCTGAACCAGCAGGCACAAACCGATGCATTGACCGGGCTGGCCAACCGTCGCGCGATGCAGGACGTCCTGTCGCGCTGGCTGGAAGCTGAAAAAGGCTTTGCCGTCGTCTCCATGGACATCGATCACTTCAAGCGCGTCAACGATACGTTCGGCCATGGCGTAGGTGATGAGACGCTGAGGGCCATCGCGCAACTTATGCAGCAGAACTCACGGACCAACGACTTACCCTGCCGGGTGGGTGGCGAGGAGTTCGTGTTGTTATTGCCCGGCAGTTCGCTTCAGATCGCGGCGGACGTCGCCGAGCGACTGCGAGCGTCGATCGCCGCTGCGGAGATAGAGACTGTCGGGCACATCACCGTCTCGCTCGGCGTCGCCTTATGGCATCCCACTGGCGACTCGATTTCAGCGGTGCTTGAGAGGGCCGACCAGTTGTTGTACCAGGCCAAGCAGGGCGGACGTAATCGTGTGGTGGTGGAACAGCCTTGATGTGACGCGAGGCTCATCCGGTTATAAGAACGACCGCCGATAGGGTAATCCGGATTTATTCCGTGAACGCCTGCTTCAATGCCTATGCCGATGATGCACATCCGGAAAATGCGCATGGCTATGTTTCATCGCACTGTGCGTAGAAAAAAGGGGCCAGATTTATTTGATTTTATGATTTATAGCGGTATCGCCATGAGTGCCAATCTGCTGCTGGGGGGCTGCACGGGGATTCTGCTGCTTGCTCTCTCTACAAACTGCTTTGCTGCATCCTGTGAATACGTTCTGGCTGCACTTCAGAAGGATCACCATCTGTCGTTGGTAAAACAAACCCCAGAGAAGCTAACCACTGAGTATCGCGACGGTCCGAATATCACGCTTTCCTTGTTCTGCCCATTTGATAAGCCGAACGTGATGGTTTCATGGGATGGTCAAAACCCAAACCAACAGTTCTATGACTTAGTAGGTCGAGCAGGTAGTCTCATTTCGCCCCGTACTGCTACGGATATCGTTGAAGTTTCAAAGCGGTGTCGTCGGCAGGCGATAAATGGGGTTGGAGAGATTGCAAGTATCGAGCAAAAGGACCTTGTCATTGAGTGCCAGGCATTCAATCGTGATGGTGGTGCCACTATTGTTTTTGTATTTGCCCAGTAGTGTCGGATAGGAATTGATCAAAAAAGGAAAGCAAAAGGGCACAGATTTATTTGATTTTTAAACACCCCCCTGATTTCGAAAGAAACCAGGGTTTTGTGATTTTCGGATTCTGAAAAATTCTGTGAGGATTAAATCACGCGCCCGCCACATCCATCCGTCGGCCTATGACATCCAGCAAATCGCATCCGTCTCGCAGAGGGATTGAGCAGAGCAATGCAAAATCGCTCAGAACAACGGCATCGCAGCTGATTTCACTGCGTAGTGCGAGGTTCTCCAGGACTTGGGTGACGGCGTGAAGTCGATATGTCGCGGCATCGAGCAGTATCTGCAGAGGCGCGGTGGTGTCGACAAAAAGAGCAGGAGTGGCGCTATCGTTGCTGTGCAATACATCGCTTATCAAACTTAAAATAACTCACTGATTTTTAAGATTTAATATTTCATCCTGAAGTCTTGAGCCTTGTATAAGCAATTTCAGGCGACCGCATTCCTGTGGCGAGCGGGCTTGTCCCGCGTTGGGGTGCGAAGCGCCCCTGATGAAAACGTATACGGTGTATCAGGCACTCATCAGCGCCTGGTT
>NZ_JAFLXD010000053.1:0-40440 GCF_019891415.1 Pseudomonas sp. SH10-3B
GCGTTCATTCAGGAAGCACGCGTTATCGTTGACGTTTTTCGCGAGCAAGCTCGCTCCTACAGGAGGCGATGTACGCTTAACTGACTGGCATTAGGGCAAGTCCCCTCCCACATTTGATGGGGGTTGTCAGGACTCTTTGTTATTTGCCGCCGGTAATCTGCTTCACCAGCTCTGCATGCCCTTTCGCATCATCGGCCCGCGAGATCGCCTGGATTACCAGCAAGTGGTTGCCGGAGCCGCCGAGGAACGTGGAGTTCAAGGTCTTGCCACCGCCCTGGGTGGCGGTGCTGTCCACCTGACGCAGGCCGAGGCCCTTGAAGGTCAGTTTCTTTTCGCTCAGCTTCTTGAAGTCGGGCAGGGCGGAGCTCTGGTCCTTGACGAAACCAGCCACGGCGCCGTCGAGGAATTGCGGGTCATTATCCTGGATAGTAACCCCGTCGTTACGCACGGTTTCGGCGACGATCACTACGCTTTTTGTGGTCTGGTTGGCGTACATCGTGCCTTGGGTATCAGCGGTACCGTCCTCGGCCTTACCGGCCGGGAGGGTGTCGGCGGCGTAGGCCTTGGGCAGGTTGAAGCTGAATTTACCGCCCAAGGTGGAGATGGTTTGCGTGGCCGGCTTGGCGGCGGCGAATACGCTGCCGGCGGTAAGCGCGAGGGCCAACAGGACTGCGGTCTTGGTGAAATTGACCATGAAGCGCTCCAGGGATGAACGAAATTGCGGCGTATTCTGTCAGAAAAATCGCAATATCGTTCATCCTTAGCCTCACACCTTATCGGACTCTTCCTCAAGTCGATCCATCTCAAACAGTCGCGCCAGCTCTGTCCGCGCTTCCTGAGCGGTCTGCATCACCTTGGCCGCATCGTCGTACACCGCGTGCTGGGCGGCGAGCAATTGCAGGTCGTGGTTCTTGAAGCGGGTGATGCGGGCATCGGCCTGGGCCTGGCTCAACCCAAGGCCCACCAGGGTACGGCGGCTCATTTCCAGGCTGGAGTAGAAGGTCTCGCGAACCGGCGAAGCGTCCAGGTCCACCAGGCGGTGCACGTGCTGGCGGTTACGCGCACGGGCGATGATCTTCATGTGCGGATAGAGGTTACGCACCCGTTCGGCGGTCTTGATATTGATCTCCGGGTCGTCCATGGCGATCACGAAGAACTCCGCCTGGTCGACCTTGGCTGCGTGCAGGATCTCAGGACGTTGTGGGTCACCGTAGAACACTGGCATACCGCCGAAACTGCGGGTCAGTTCGATGGTTTCCACCGAGGTGTCGAGGGCGATGAAGGAGATGTTCTGCGCGCGCAGGATCCGCGCGACGATCTGGCCCATCCGGCCCATGCCGGCGATCACCACGCGCGGCGCATCGCTTTCGATGGCGCGGTATTCCTCGGGTACTTCCACCGGTTTGACCTTGGGCTTGAACAGCTTCGGGCACACCAGCAGCAACAACGGTGTGACGGCCATGGACAGGGTGATGGTCAGCACCAGCACGTCGTAGAGGTGTGGCTCGAACAGGCCCTGGTCGCGGCCGATCTTGAACACCACAAAGGCGAACTCACCGCCTGCGGCCAGCACCACGCCCAGGCGCAGAGCGCTTTCACGGTTGAGATCACCCACCATGCGGCCCACGGCGTACAGCAGCGGCAGCTTCAAACCAATCAACAGCAGGGTCAGGCCGATCACCACCAGCGGCGAACTGATCAGCAGGCTGAGGTTGGCGCCCATGCCCACGCTGATAAAAAACAGCCCGAGCAGCAGGCCCTTGAACGGCTCGATCTGGGATTCCAGTTCGTGGCGGTATTCCGAGTCTGCCAGCAGCAGGCCGGCGAGGAACGCGCCAAGGGCCATGGACACGCCCACCAGTTCCATCAACCAGGCGGTGCCGATGACCACCAGCAAGGCGGTGGCGGTGGACACTTCGCGCAGGCCGGTCTTGGCGACGATGCGAAACACCGGCCGCAGCAGGTAGCGCCCGCCGATGATCACCACGGCAATACTGCCGAGGATCTGCAGGACGTGTTTCAGGCCTTGGGCTTCGGTGGTCGGATGATCGCTACCGGCCAGCAGTGGCACCATGGCAATCAGCGGGATCGCGGCGATGTCCTGGAACAGCAGGATGGCAAACGCCAAGCGGCCGTGGGGCTGATTCAGCTCTTTGCGCTCGGCCAGGCTTTGCAGGCCGAATGCGGTGGACGACAGCGCCAGGCCCAGGCCCAGCACAATCGCGCTGTTCCACGATTGGCCAAACAGCCACAACGCCACCACGCCCATGACCAGGCCGGTGAGCAGCACCTGGGCCAGGCCGACGCCAAATACCGCCTTGCGCATCACCCATAAACGCTTGGGCGACAGTTCCAGGCCGATGATAAACAGCAGCAACACCACGCCCAGTTCGGAGAACTGCGCGACGCTTTGCGGGTTGCCGATCAGGCCCAGCACCGACGGGCCGATGATCACACCGGCAAACAGATAGCCCAACACCGCGCCCAATTGCAGGCGCTTGGCCAGGGGCACGGTCAGCACGGCCGCGAGCAGGAACACCACGGCTGCTTGTAGCAGGTTGCCTTCATGGGGCATTGCGAACTCCAGAATCTTTAAAGCCAATCAATAGGCGTCTATTAGAGCGCTTTTTACATTTCGAAAATTGTATTTTTGAGATGAATATCAATGAATGCTGGACGGCGCTCCTTTTTTACGGGGCGTCACGAAAATATTGAGGGCATTCAATTCAGGACGTTTTGAGGGGTATTGCCGTTTTGCCTGACAAGGTTCGTTGCGGGGGTTGTAAGACATTTCGTACATCATGAGGGATGATTGCCGACTAGTGGCAGTTTGCAATGTAGTAAAAAGCGTTTTTCACTCACCGTAAGATAGACAATCTTTCAGCTGGAGTGGAAAATGCCCCTTCGAGATCAGATTTTTCTGATGGGCGATAATGGCGTTTGTGTACATAGCGAATCTGACTTTCACGCAAAAAAAGCTCGAAGGTATTTTCGTTTTGTGAAGCGCCAATTTTTATTGCTATCGGCACTGATACTTAGATTTTGGGGATTGATGAAACGTGACTGTAAACGGGATTTCAACGAGTTTAGATTTCAATCACGTGCCAAAGGATGGCGAGGGCTTGACTGCTAATGCTTCTGTCGCCGTATTGTTGTGCACTCGAAATGGTGAGCGCTTTCTGGAAGAGCAAATAAGTTCAATTGCTTGTCAGACCCATCAGGACTTTAAAATCTATGTTTCTGACGATGGGTCCAGCGACTCTACGCGAGCCATTGTTACTGCCCATGTTGAGCGCCTGGGGCATGAGCGTATCGAGCTGGCTGGCGGTCCGGTCGAGGGGTTTGTCCGCAACTTTTTAACGGTTAGCTGTCGACCTGATGTGAATGCCGACTATTACGCCTGGTGTGATCAAGACGATATTTGGCATGAAGACAAACTCCGGATCGCTGTGGATTGGCTGGCCAGTGGAGATGCTTCTGTACCCGCGCTCTATTGTTCGCGCACGGAGCTGATTGATGAACTCGGCCAGAGTATCGGTTTTTCTTCGTTCTTTTCAAAGCCAGCAAAATTTCAGAACGCGCTCGTTCAAAATATTGCCGGTGGCAATACCATGGTTTTCAATCAGGCACTGATGGATCTGATTCGTGAGGCCGGTGACAGTGTTCCTGTGGCCTCTCACGACTGGTGGGCCTATATGATCGTCAGCGGTTGCAATGGCCGAATTTATTATGATGCAACGCCGACGGTTCGTTACCGTCAGCACAGTTTGAATTGCATTGGTACCAATCGTGGCTTTCGCAACAACAGTAAGCGCGCACGGGAACTATGGCGCGGCCGTTATCAGCGCTGGATTGATAATAATATTGTTTCGTTGCAGGCGATCAGCCACCAATTTACTGCGGAAAACAAACAGATTCTTGAGCGTTTTTCCGCGGCGAGAAAGAATCGATTCGTTGCGCGGATCTGGGGGGTTATACGTTCAGGCGTATACCGTCAGACGCTAATAGGGAATCTTGGGCTGGCGCTCGCGATTGTAACGCGTCGCGTATAGCAACAGGCGGCGCGAGCCTGTTGGCAAGCGCCTGATAGTGCTAGGTATCAATGTCAGAAGATGAAGTCAGCAGGGGTGAGCTGGTCTTTCTTTACATTGAGCAGCAAGATTGAATCATCTTCGTTAAGGGTGATAAGCAAGTCGTCGCCCACCTCTTCCGATACATCCATTACTTCTTCAAAGGTAGATACAACACCCGCAAGGTCAATTCGGTCTTGCTCGCCGTCGCTGCCTGAAAAGTCTCCAATAATGGTTTTTCCGCCACCGCTCCCTTTCCAGAAAATGAATGTGTCGGCGCCCGAACCGCCCCACAGAATGTCGTTGCCGTCACCGCCATCCAGCACATCATCACCTGGGCCGCCAAACAGCTCGTCGTCTCCATCATCGCCATAGAGATAGTCATTTCCTTCCCGGCCTTCAATACGGTCGTTGCCACTTCCGCCAGCCAACAAGTTGTTGTTGTCATCGCCGAGAATTATGTCGTCGTAGGGCGAACCCTGGGCGCCGCGAATGTTGATCAGGCGATCGTTTCCACCGCCGCCGGTCGCTCGTCCTGCCGCCAAATCAATGAATACAGGGCTGTCGGGCTTGCTTGGGTCGATTGGGACCCAGTAATCGACCATGTTTCGTTCGCCGATTCCAATGATGATGTCGTCGCCATTGGTCGGGTTTGGCCGAGGCAGGAAGGCCGGGTTAGAGCGCCGATGCAGCGGTGAAAGGTAGGTGAGGTAAGGGGGTTCCACGGTTTCAATCTGGCCAGGCGTGGCCCGCCCAGGCTTCAGATCAAGATTCTGTTCATCCGAAGTATTCTGCCCAAGGTCTGCCACTCTTGTTCTGTCTTCGTTTTCGGGGAGGTAATAAGGGATAAACGCGTTGGTGACGCGGTTGCCTACGATGGAGCCCGACTCAGACCGTTTGAACGTTATTCCCTGCTTGAAGTTGTTGACCCGGTTGTTGCTGATGACAACATCCTTAATGCCGTCGCCACCGACCCATATACCGTAGGTCGATCTTGATCTGGTTTGCCAGGCCGGAGAACTGCTGCTTATTTCGAGCTCTCGATTGGCCACGCGATTATTGTCTACGACACTGCCTTCGCCATATCGCGAGAGTGAAATTCCCACACCCTCACCAATATCCTGAATCCCTTGGCCTCTTATTTCCATGAGGCTGTTGTTTTGGATGAGGATTTCCTTGCCATAAGTTTCGATCCCCATGGCATAAGCGTTCTCAGTGGTCGTGTCGCCCCCGATGTCGGAGATCATATTGTTAGAAACAATCGAGTTCTCACCCTCGACCCGAACGCCCCTGAAGGTGCTGAAACGTATATTCATACCGTCGACTAAATGGTTGCTCCCTTCTAGCATTGACGAGTGAGTCGCGAGGTCGGAGAACCCAGAAAGATAAATCCCGTATTGGAAACCACGGATAAGTCCGTTTTTTATGGTGATGTTACTTTGGCCAAAAGAAAAGATGCCGAATCCGGTGTTATCACCGTCAGTAGGTCCACTGAGTGTATTTTCATCGAGGTCGATGGTGACATTGCTGGCAAGGATTTCAATGCCGTTGCGGTCGCTGTGCAGCGATCGCTCAAGCCTATAGTTCCCTGGCTGGGTGATGGTGTAGGGGAGGCTGTCAATAACGGTGTCGTCGTTGGAAGTCTCCTTGTGCAGGGAATAGACTAACGTTGAAATACCGAGGACTATCAATGTGGCTATACATAGGGGCGCAACGGTTTTTATATTGAGACGGAGCATTATTCAGTTCTTAAAGGTGTTGAGCGAAGTGTTGGTAGGGTATGTCTGGTTTTTTTTAGTATTTTTTCGTTGGCCAGGGTCATGTAGTCTTTATAAGCCGGCCTGAAGAACTTTTCGATGTTTTGCGCAGTCAGTGCGTGAATGAGGTGGGGCGCTTGTAATAAGCTCAGTAGCGCGGACGCGGATGAAACGGAAATAATCCCGCACGATTCGAGTACGTGACCTAGAAATTCAATAGGCAGGCTATCCAGGCGCTCAGGCAGTTTTTTTGCGTGATAGCTATCGAGGCGCTGCACTAACTGTTCCACGAATGCGGCGGGCGTTCCGGCATGTTTTTTAATCAGTATTGTGCCGCCCGGTGCTACGTGTTCCTTGCAGATCTGGACATACAGCTCAAGCTCATCAGACTCATCTGTCAGTTTGCTGCTTGTGAAGTTGCTGAGGATGAGTAGCCAGGTAGGTTCGGTTTTTGATCTTGTGCCAATGTCCTGTTCAAGCTGGAGCACGGGTGCGAAAAATCTTTTCAACGTGGTTAGCGTCTGGACGAGAATTTCGCTAGGGATGATGGTGTGTTCGGGGTAAGGAAGGGAGCGGTCCAAGTCGTCAAAATCGATGACGGTCAATGCCGTCTCTGCTGTAATCCAATCGTTGGCAATGTTGACGCGACTGAACCAAAACAAATGCTTCAGCCCGCGAAGACTGATATCAAAGGTCGGGGCAGGGGGCTTTGTAGGTGGATAGAGAAAGCCAGGTGAATCGCCATAACAAATGTTCCGTTTTGCTGATAGCGCCTGCATGAACGCCTGCGCAGTATGTTCCGAACTGGCATCGTGCGCGTAATAGAACGCGACACACTCTCCGGGAGTGATGTCCAAATACTTCCTGAGCCACTCAACGCGTTTTGACAGTTTTCGGTATGGCGACAACGGCCATTTTCGTTCTTTCAGTGATGGCAGCACTGCGGTGACGAAGGGGAAACTTTTGAGTGCAGTATCAAAAAATTGCCGACTTTGTGAGTTCGGCGAGTGGTCCATCAACTGATAGGACCAGAGCACCAGGGTCACTGGGCTTTCGTTTGCAATACGCCTGGATTCTCTATCGAAGCGAAGCGCACAAAGGGCATGTAAAAGCTGATGTGGAGACGAGATCAAAATCACCTCTCTCCCCTGGAGGGCAAGGGAGAGGGGGCGCGCATTGTCCGAGACCACTGATTATCGCGCCTGACGATTGACGGGCATGCCTACATCCCAGGCCAGTTGAGGCCGCACCATGCAGTTGGGCCACGCGTTGGGCCAGTTTCCACGAACCCCGGTCGGTTCACTGTCATCGGCAACCGTGAAGCTGATAACGGCCTGCTTGATGATCCTGTGATCGAGTTCAGCACCAGGCCAAAGCTCAACATCGATACGATAGTCCCCGACATTGAGCAGCGGCGACTTCACCGTGCAGCGCTCGACATACTGTCCTACCGCCCGAACATCCGTGCCGGTGTACAGGTTGTCCATGGCCACCAGGACGTAATGGCCGGCCAGGTCTTTGAGGTGCAGGTGTACATTGATCGGCCATTTCGCCTCAAGCACGGTGAACTTGACCTCAATGACAAACTCTTCCTTCACGTCAAATTCGGGGCTCGGATCACCGTTTTTATCCAGCACCATGATCGAGTCGAGTCTTACGCAATCGTCAAACATCGGCGCGTTGACCTCGGCCCAAGTGACCGCCGGGGTCAGCTGAATGCCCGAGCGTATATAAGAGCGAGTGATGTCTGAAACGGTTTGCGTGGAAAGTTGTTTATCTTCGACGCTTTTTGGCAGTTCGATTTTGCTGTCGTTGATAATACGGCCGTGGGCCATATGGACGGCTCGATTGCAAATACGGTTGACGGCGTCCATGTCATGGCTGACGAACAGCAGTGTGCGTCCCTGGTCGGCGACTTGAAGCATTTTTTCGGTGCAGCGTCTTTGGAACGCGGCATCACCTACCGCCAGAACCTCATCGACGATGAGAATCTCGGATTCGAGGTGGGCTGCCACCGAAAAGGCGAGGCGCACATACATGCCTGAGGAATAGCGCTTCACCGGGGTGTCGATCAGTTCCCCGAGTTCCGAAAACTCGATGATTTCCTCGATGCGGCGGCTGATTTCCTGAGGTTTCATGCCCATGATCGAGCCGTTCAGGTAGATGTTTTCACGACCGCTGAGATCGCCGTGAAATCCCGTACCAATCTCCAGCAGGCTGATCAAGCGTCCACGGAAGCGAAAGCCGCCGTGCGAAGGCGAGGTGATTCTGGACAAGATTTTCAGCAGGGTACTTTTACCGCAACCGTTGGGGCCGATGATGCCGACTCGGTCACCTTGTTTTATCTCCAGATCCACGTCCTTCAGCGACCAGAAGTGGTTGGGGGGGGCGTCCTGGGTCTGCAGTGCGTCAAGAATGGTGTGCGATTCGTGAGTGGTTTCCACCGGCTTTGCGGCGTTCGACTTCTTCAGTGGGTTGACTACTCGGCCGAGCATCCACCGAATACGCATATTGATCATTTCGGCAGCGGTGACGTTCGATTTGCCAATACGATAAAGTTTGGAAATGTTCTCGCAACGAATGGCCCACGTCATAGGGTGTCTACCACATTTTTATCGAAGTGCTGGAATATGAACACACCAACCGAGAAGCAAGTTACCGCAATGGCAATGAGCGTAAGCAGGGTGGATTGTGCGGGCCAGTGTCCGTGCATGGCGTCACGGTAGCCGGTAATGACCAGGGACAGCGGGTTGACCGCGTACCAGGGTTTAGCCCAGGGCGGGACAGCCGAGACTGGGTAAATAGCAGGTGTTGAGTAATAAAAAAGCTGTAATGCCAAGGGCACCAGATGTTTCACGTCTCGATACTTGGCATTCAATGGCGCAAGCATCAACCCTATGCCCAGGCCTGTCATGAGTGTGCAGGCCAGTAGCAACGGCATGATGAGCAGCAATTGAATCGTCCAGACGTCATAGATAATGGCGAAAGGCGTAATCAGCAACGTGTAGGCGATCAGGAAGTCGACGGCAGCGCCTACAGCGTAGGCGCCGCCAATCAGCAGGCGCGGGAAGTAGACTTTGGTGATCAGGCCCGCATTACCCTCGATCATCTGGACCGAGGGGTTGAGGACGTTCATGAAGGCGTACCAGGGTATGACCGCCACCAGGTAAAACATAATGGTTGGCAGCCCGTCAGTCGGCACCTTGACCATGATGCCGAACACGATAACGAATACGCCAACGGTAATGAGTGGCGTCAGGACGACCCAGCCCAATCCGAAGATCGTTTGTGTGTAACGTCCCTTCAGATCGCGTTTGCAGAACACCCACAACAGTAAGCGAAAATCCCATAGGGTTCTGATCAGGCCGCGCAGGTCGAAACGGCGGGAATTGTTAACAACCGTTTCCTTGAGAGGCGGACGGATTTTTTCTTCGGTACTCATGAGGGTCAGGTTCTGGTTGAGGGTGTGGAGATAGGCTGAGCACTGGTCAGTTCGTCGAACAGGTCGATAATTCTCGCCATCGATTTACCGTCATGCAGCCCCCATTCATGAGCGCATTCGATTTGATTGGCTCGCGCCTCTGCGTAGGCTTCCTTGTTGTCGGTCAAGCGCTCCAGTGTCGATTGGAAGACGCTGTAGCGGTTGGTCGTAACAAGGCCTTTCGCGTTTTCGAAGTCGGTATAACCGTAGTCGTAGCAGTCATAGTTGATGGCTGGAATCCCGCATGCCGTGGCCCAGCGCAGAGTGGACGACACGCACGCGACAAACAGGTCGCACGCCGGAACGAGTTCAAGTGTGTCGATATCGGTCACTCGGTGGTGCAGGCGATAGGGCCTGAGGACCTCACTCAAAAGCTCGGGGTCGGTGACTGGATGTGGACGAATGATCACGTTGAAATCAGTAAAGCGACTGACGCTTGCGAGTGCTTTCGCCCACGCCTTGCAAAGTGCCTTGTAGTCCTGAAACTCCATCGGGATGCTGCGTGAGCCATATTGGTCGGTGGGCCAGGCACACACGAGCAAAGGCTTTGTAGGATCCAGGCGCAGTCGTCGGAAAATGCGCTCCCGAGCGGTTTGCGATTCTCTTGCAGCGTGCATGACATCGTCGTACGCAGCGCCGGTCAGGCGCAACTGCTGCTCCGGGAAGCGCATGCGGCGATAGTAGCGCTCCATTTCAGGGCTTTCGACGGCGATGCAGGTGACTTTGCTGTTGTTAGGGATCCACGGGTGTTCCGGCGCAAAACCGAAGGCTTCGAGCAGGAATATTCGCTGGCCGGGCAGGCGAAGGAGTTTCTTCGACGCGTAGTAGTTGACCCAGTGCGGAAACAGAAACGCCGCCAGTTTGTTAAGGATGTTCCTGTCCGCTTCGTACATCGGTTTGTCGGAAAGGCTTTCAACCATTTCCTTGGCCGTGCCCACCGCAAACGGGACGATCAGTGTCGGGACGTTATCTTTGTTGCAGATTTTCGTCAGCAAGGTGTTCACCGAGCCGGGGAATTCCTGGCCGAAAACCACCATTGAAGGCTTGAGGACGTTGTACAACTGGCGCGCGTAGTTAAACGGTTGGAAGTTTTTACTGTTGGTTTTTTCCGTGCGCTTTTGCGCCGAGCGGGTGGCAATGTCATGCAGCTTGAAAAACGGGCTGAGCACTGTCGTCAGAACCAGGCCGGCCCACGTGAGCGCGCGACCTTTGGGACTGGCTTTTTCCATCAGCGAGTGGGGGATGTAGCCGTTTTCAAGCTCGTTCGCGATTTTTTCGTACTTTATCGACTGTACAGAGCGTTTTAATGGACGCCCTGGGTAGTAAGCGCTGAAGCCATTCATGCGACAAAATGCACGGTCAGGCTTGAGGTTGATATAACCCGCTTGTACGAAAAGGAAGGTGACGGCGTAACCAGCCATCTTGGCAGCCTGAGCGACTCGGCGAAGCTCGACGAACTCCCCGGCTTCGTTTACGACAAAAAGTACATTTTTGCCGGGGAGTGGAGAGCCCAATTTCATTCCTCACCTTTTGTTGCGTGCATCGTCCTGACATCTCCGTCGCTAAGCTAATGAAGTGGTTTTGTATTGGAAAAAATAGAGTAGGAATTTTTTCTCAAAAAGCGCAGCTTGCGGGCCTTTGAACGTTCTGTCCCCTTCGACCCTTCGCACAACCCGTTGTGCCGTCGAAGTCGAGCGATTTGTGCTTATCACTCGCTTGCCCGCAAGACTCTTTGGATCGACTGCTATTTATTTAGCGTCCTTGATTGCAGCGGTGGCTCGCAATTTAGCGCTTTTAGCCTTCTGTGCTGCGTCTTTCGCAACTTGCGACTGCGGGGCTGCGGCAGAGGCGGCTGATGCGAGTTGTGCGTAGGCATTCAGCCTCACCATTGCCGACTCTGGCGAGGAGTTGATTTCCGACAGCGCCTTTTCAGACGCCTGCATCGCAGCAACGGCAACTGTTTCCGGGGACTTCGCGGCCAATTGTGCAGCGCCTTCGGGAGAAGACAGTGCAAGTTCGAGGGCCTGATTCTCAAGGGTCACTGCGGCGGTAGCTTTAGCTGGGCGGCCGAGAGCTTGTCCTTGTTTGTCGGATGATTGATCGCAGCCGGCAAGGGTGCCCACGGTTGCGGTCAAAAGAGTCAGGACCAAAAGCATTTTTTTCATGGAATATTCACTGTGCTGTTTTGCGTTAGTTTGCAGACTGCCTTTCGGTTTTTTTCGCAGACCACTCATGTTGTGCGCGTTCGAATTCTTCGATGCGACCAATGTCGAGCCAGTACTCACGCAGGGGAAATGCCGCAGTGGCTCTTTTGGCCTCGATCAGGTTCTCGAACATTGTCGGCATGTCGTAAAAAGTGCCCGAGGGAATGCGGTCGAGCACTGAAGGCGAAATAGCGTAAATGCCCGCGTTGACATAAAAGCTGTGTATCGGTTTTTCATCAATGCCGGTAATGGCTGAGCCGTCGACCTTCACCACGCCGTAGGGCACCTGAAAGTCGTACTCGCGTACTGTCATTGTGGCTTCGGCGTTGTGATCTTCATGAAACTGCAACAAGTCGTCGAAACGCGCATGGGTCAAGAGATCGCCATTCATTACCAGAATAGGGTGCTCGGGGCGTTTGGGCAGTAACGACAAGGCGCCTGCCGTACCTAGTCGTTTGTTTTCTTCCAGGTAGCGAATTCGCACACCCCATTTGCTGCCATCCCCAAAGTGGTTGCGTACCACTTCAGCGAGGTAGTTGACGGAGAGAAAGAAGTTGCGAAATCCTTGCTCGATGAAACTCTCCAGAATGCACTCCAATATGGGCTTTCCGGCAATCATCAGCATCGGCTTGGGACAGTGTTCTGTCAGGGGGCGCAGGCGTTGTCCCAGGCCGCCAGCCATTAATACCACCCAGTTTGGGCGCTCAAGTATTCCCGTGAGGGCATCGAGAGTGGCTAAACCCACCACGCGCTGTTCATCATCCAGTAGCGGCAGATGGTGCAAAACACCTCGGCGCATCAGGTTCAATTGTTCGTTACTGGAAGATGTTGCGTGAGCAGTCTGCGGTGCCTCGTTCATTACCTCGGCAACCGGCGTCTCAAGGTGGACTTCCTTGAGGATTGCTCGGCGGACGTCACCGTCGCTGAGTAGCCCGACCAGTTTTTCGTCATCATCCAACACCAGTGCCATTTGCATTCCACAGGCGTCAATGCGAACAATCGCTTCGCGCAACGGAGTGTTCGGCGAGACTACGGTATCTCTCCAATCCTTCACTTTTTCGACTTCCTAATCTGACTGGAGTACCTCGGAGCAGAGCTTCCCTGTCTACTTCTCTATAACGCTCCGAATCTTTTTAATAGCCGAACTGTTGTGCAGCCGCAGCTGATAAACAGGGGCGCAATAAGCCTACACGACAGGTCTCGTAAGTCAACAAGAGTGATCAGTGTGCGGTTCAGGCATGCGCAACGTAAGCGACTTATACTGGTTTTTGTAGGAAGAGTGGCGAGGGATGTTTTTCGGCGCTCTTTGAGCTGGTATGATCGGCCAATCATTGCAGGGATGCATGCTCACCGATTTCTTGCGAGACGCTTTTCAGGCGGCTCGCGATTGATCCTGGCAAAGCTCCCTTGGCGTAAAGTAATGGGAGCCTCCCCCCTGTTTGATTTTTTACTACACCTCTGGTTTCGCTGCGTCGCAGGCTGCGCTGTGTCATCGTTGCTGCCGGCTACTTGTTGGGCAGCTAATGGCGCAAGCCGGGCTGTTCAGTGCAAGATGTGCTCCCTCTGATGGCATTGCCTTGCGGGTTGCCAGCCAGGTTATCTCTATGCGGTTCGGTGCGGTGTGGTATGCGCGTGCTTTTGCACGTGTCGCAATTTTTGAAGCAGGATCCGTTTGTAGGACTCTTGCGTAACTGGTTTTTTGTGTCTTGGGCTCTGGAGCTTCGGGGCAAGTACGTTAAGGGTTGAACGATGACTACAGTTTTAGTGACCGGCGCGGATGGGTTCATTGGCTCGCATTTGACCGAGCTGCTCGTGCGTGAGGGTTATAATGTCAAGGCGTTGTCTCAGTACAACTCCTTCAACTATTGGGGTTGGCTTGAGGATGTCGATTGCCTGTCTCGAATTGAGGTGCTCAATGGCGATGTGCGTGACCCGCACTATTGCAAGCACATCACTAAAGGTGTCGACATCGTTTTTCACTTGGCAGCGCTGATTGCCATTCCTTATTCGTACGTCGCCCCGGACAGTTACGTAGACACCAATGTCAAAGGCACATTGAATATCTGCCAGGCGGCCCTGGAAAATGGCGTGAAGCGCATTATCCATACGTCAACGAGTGAGGTGTACGGGACTGCCCAGTACGTGCCTATCGATGAGAAGCATCCGCTGCAGGCGCAGTCGCCGTACAGTGCTTCAAAAATCGGCGCTGATGCCATGGCGATGAGCTTTTTCAATGCCTTTGATCTGCCATTGACGATTGCCCGGCCATTTAACACCTACGGCCCTCGCCAGTCTGCGCGCGCGGTTATCCCGACGATTATCAGCCAGATCGCCGCCGGGCAGAAACAGATCAAGTTGGGTGATGTAACCCCGACTCGCGACTTCAACTATGTCGCCGATACCTGCCGTGGTTTCCTGGAATTGGCCCGTTGCGAACAAGCGATCGGCGAAACAGTAAATATCGGTTCGAATTTTGAAATTTCGGTAGGTGATACGCTCAATATCATTCGCGAATTGATGAATAGCGATGTGGAGTTCCTGACGGATGACCAACGTCTGCGTCCAGAGAAATCTGAAGTTTTCCGCTTGTGGTGTGATAACTCAAAGATCCACGGTCTTACCGGTTTCGAACCTGAGTATTCGATTCGTCAAGGTCTTGAAAAGACGGTTGAGTGGTTTTCCCAGCCTCAAAATCTCAGCAAATATAAAGCCAATATTTATAACGTTTGAGGCTCGAAATGTTTAATGCCCTAGTTCGGTTTGTACGCGATCAATACGGAACACATGAGTTCATTCCGTTGCATGCCCCGGTGTTCTCCGGTAACGAGAAAAAGTATGTAGCAGACACGATCGAATCGACCTTCGTTTCCAGCGTGGGGGCCTTTGTAGATCGTTTCGAGCAGGACATGCAGGTTTACACCGGCAGTGAGCGCGCCGTAGCGACCGTGAACGGTACTGCGGCACTGCACATAGCCCTTTTGTTGGCGGGCGTGAAGCCGGGTGACCTGGTCATTACTCAGGCCCTGACATTTGTCGCGACGTGCAATGCCATTGCCTATTGTGGCGCTCAACCTGTTTTCGTTGATGTCGATCGCGAGACCTTGGGTCTTTCGCCGTCAGCCCTGGAGGCTTGGCTTGAGTCCGAAGCGTTTATCGACGCCGATGGCGTTTGCCGTTTGCGAAGTGACGACCGTGTGCTCAGGGCCTGCTTGCCAATGCACACATTTGGCCATCCTGTAGCGCTGGATGCGCTCATGGACGTCTGTGCTCGTTGGCGCCTGGCGTTGGTGGAGGATGCTGCCGAGTCTCTGGGCAGCACTTACAAGGAGCGTCATACCGGTACATTCGGGTTGATCGGCACCCTCAGTTTCAATGGCAACAAGATCATTACCACTGGCGGCGGCGGCATGGTGCTGACCAACGAGGTGCTGGGTGCCAAAGCCAAGCATCTTACGACCACTGCCAAACAGCCTCATGCTTACGAATACGTACATGATGAAGTGGGCTACAACTACCGGTTGCCGAACCTTAATGCGGCCCTGGGTTGTGCGCAGCTGGAACAGTTGGATTCATTCCTGGTATCCAAGCGAAAGCTGGCAATGAATTACAAGCATGAGCTGGCACAAACCGACTTGCAGTTTTTTACCGAGCCGGCGCATGGCAAATCCAATTACTGGTTGAACGCGGTTATCTGCAATGACAAGACGCAGCGTGACGCGCTGCTGAAAGCAACCAACGACAGTGGTGTCATGACGCGGCCGATCTGGAAATTGATGAGCCATCTGCCGACTTACGAGCATTGCTTGAAGGGTGACCTGAGTAACTCGTATTGGCTGGAGGAGCGTATCGTTAACCTGCCCAGCAGCGTGCCGCCTGCGGGTCGCTTATGACACGTCGCGTCGCCGTATTTACCGGGACTCGCGCTGAGTACGGCTTGCTGTACTGGCTGATGAAAGGCATTCAGGCCAGCGAGCTGCTTGAGCTGCAAACCATCGTCAGCTGCATGCACCTTTCTCCTGAGTTTGGAGAGACCTGGCGGCAAATCGAGCAGGATGGTTTTGCCATCGACGCTAAGGTCGAGATGCTTCTGTCTTCCAATACTGACGTCGGCGTGGCCAAGTCGATGGGCTTGGGGACCCTGGGTTTTGCTGATGCCCTGGACCGTTTGCGCCCGGAGATGTTGGTGGTGCTGGGTGACCGATTCGAGGCGCTGAGTATTGTTCAGGCGGCGTTGGTCATGCGCATTCCTGTCGTTCATTTGCACGGTGGGGAGCTGACGGAGGGCGCTTATGATGATGCCATTCGCCATGCAATCACGAAAATGGCATACCTGCATTTCGTCGCGGCTGAGCCTTATCGGCAGCGTGTCATTCAGATGGGTGAAAGCCCCGAGCGGGTCTTTAATGTCGGAGCGGTGGGGCTTGATCACATCAGGCGCACGCCGCTTATGTCGGCACAAGAGTTAAGCGAGAGCCTCCAGTTTGATGTGGATGCACCGCTCATCCTGGTCACTTACCACCCGGTCACGGCGTTGACAGAGGATCCAGTTGAAAGCTTCAACGCCTTGTTGCTGGCCCTTGAGGAGTTCGCGGATTATCGCGTCATTCTGACCTACCCGAATGCCGATAACGGTGGTCGCGCGATCATTCCGTTGCTGGAGGATTTTGCTGGTCGCCATCCTGATCGGGTCCTGGCGATCCCTTCATTGGGTTTTCGTCGCTACCTCAGTGTCGTCGCACGCGCTTCAGCGGTTGTCGGCAATTCTTCCAGTGGGATCATCGAAGTGCCGTCTTTTGGTGTGCCGACCGTCAATATTGGCATGCGTCAGGCTGGCCGGCTTTGCGCGGACTCGGTGTTGGCCTGTCCGCCCGATAAGGACTCCATCGTCGCGGCGCTTGCGTTGGCGCTGAGTGCGCCATTTGCACAGTCTTGCAGGGAAACAACCAACCCGTATGGGCAGGGTGAAGTCGCCGAGGCTATTGTGGCCGTTCTTGAAACTTGTGAGCTATTAAGTCACAAAACATTTCATGATTTGAGTTGACGTATGAAACTACCCAAAAAAGATGCGGTGTACGTTATTGCTGAAGCCGGTGTGAACCATAATGGTGAGCGCGAGTTGGCATTCGAACTGGTCGACTTGGCCGCGAGCGCTGGGGCCGATGCGGTAAAGTTCCAGACGTTCGATGCGCGCAAATTGGCGTCTGCAAGTGCCCCCAAGGCCTTGTATCAGCAGGAAACGACCGACGCGGCTGAAAGCCAGTTGGCGATGCTGCAGAAGCTTGAACTGCCCCGCGCCTGGCACGCTGATTTGCAAAGCCATGCCAAAGCCCGTGGCATTGAGTTCATCAGCACCGCTTTTGATAGCGATAGCCTGGATTTTCTGTGTTCGTTGGATATTCCATTCTTCAAGGTTCCTTCGGGCGAGCTGACCAACGGACCGTTGCTTTGGCAGTTTGCCAGGACCGGGAAGGCACTCATCCTGTCCACGGGCATGGCGACACTGAGTGAGGTCGAGCAAGGTCTGGCTATCGTTGCGCACGCACTGTGCAATCAAACCGAACCGGCAAATATGGATGAAGTGTGGCGGTGCTGGAGTGATGATGAGGCAAGAGGCCGATTGGCCGGCCATGTCACGCTGTTGCACTGTACTTCGCAATATCCTACGCCTATGGCGGAAGTTAACCTTCGTGCCATGGATACGCTGAAAGAAGCGTTCGGGCTTGAAGTCGGGTACTCGGACCATACCGAAGGATTACTGGTGCCCGTTGCCGCGGTCGCTCGTGGTGCGACTGTAATCGAAAAACATTTCACGCTGGATCGTTCCATGCCGGGCCCGGATCACAAGGCGTCGCTGGAGCCCGCTGAGCTTGCTGACATGGTAAGGCAGATAAGAGCGTTGGAACTGGCCCTTGGAAAGCCGGGGAAATCGCCACAACCCAGTGAGTGGGATACCCGCAAGGCTGCTCGTCAGCAGGTAGTGGCTGCACGCGAAATTACTTCGGGTCAGCGGTTCGCCCGCGCCGATCTGACCACGGCGCGCTCTGGCAGCGGCTTGCCTGCGACCGAGTTGTGGCAGCGAGTAGGAGCAGTGGCTACGCGCAACTATCGCGCCGGTGAGATCATCGAATGACGGAGTCAGGTCGCGACGTTTCCCAGCTTCCATTCGTCATTCTTGGCGCCGGGGGCCACGCGAAGGTGTTATTGGCGCTGCTTCAGTCGATGGGGGCGGTGGTGAAGGGGGTCTGCGATCCCGTTCTGGCGCACAGTGGTATCGAGTTCTGGCGGGGCGTAAGGGTATTGGGGGGAGACGAGGCGCTTAATGGGCTGGATCCGACCCAAGTGGCATTGGTCAATGGTCTGGGACAAGTTATCGGCAGCGATCGCCGGATGCAGGTATTTATGGAACTGACGGCCAAGGGCTATACGTTTCCAGCACTTCTGCACTCGGCAGCATGGATCGACTCCACTGTAGTGCTGGAGGCGGGCGCCCAAATCATGGCGGGGGCAGTGATTCAGCCCGATTCCGTCATAGGTGCCAACACGATCATAAATACCGGGGCCAGGGTCGATCACGACTGTATAATCGCAAGCCATGTTCACATCGCTCCCGGGGCTGTTTTATGCGGTGGAGTCAAGGTGGCGACTGGCGCATTTGTTGGCGCAGGTTCCACCACCCTGCAAGGCCGTAGTATTGGCGAGAACGCCATCGTGGCGGCGGGAAGTACGTTGGTCAGGGACCTGCAAGCAGGGCATTTGGTGGTGAGTTCTCCAATGCGGATTCATGAGTCGAAATTTAAAGTTCAGCCAAAAAAATCATGAGCTCAGTTGACCAACGTCCTCTGGGAAAATGCGCTTGTCAGGCCCTTGGTCGCAACCCATGAAGTGGGCTGCGCAAGCATTGTGCGTCTGACGCATCCAGTGGCGTTCAAAAGTTTCCAATTGATGTCAGGCAACACGGTAGGAAAAAACGTTAAGCGACTGAAGATGCAAAAATAGTGGCCTCCATGAGAGGCCGATAAACCGAATACACGTAAGCGCTGGTATCTACGTGTGGACCCCGCCGTAATCGATGAATTCGTTTATCTTGGGGGTCAGAGCGATATACCACTGTTGTTCGAGCGCGTGCAGCAGACGGGGCGTAAGCGATACAGACCCAACGACCCGCTGTTGGCACGTACAAGTACACTGTTCAATAAATAATTTCGTGATTGGAGATTGGTTTTGAAAATTGCCCCGAGTTCATCTATAGATCTTTCAAGGTTCAGCAAGCCAAAAAGTGAACTGGAAGTTTATTACGGGTTGCCGCGCGACGTTAAGTTCTGCAAAAAGTGCAACATGTCGAACCAGCAGCCGATGTCGAGTAATGAGTACGCGCACAGCAATGGATCGACCAAGACAACCCTGAGCTTTGACGAAGACGGCGTGTGCCACGCTTGCCGTTTCAACATACTCAAGGAAGATGGCGAAATCGATTGGGACGAGCGCGAGCGCGAACTCGTCGAGTTGTGCAATCAGCATCGTAAGTCCGACGGCACCTATGACTGCATCGTAGGTGGCAGTGGTGGCAAAGACAGCGCCATGCAGTCTCACCTGTTGAAGTACAAGTACGGCATGAATCCGCTGACCGTGACCTGGTCGCCGCATCTGTATACCGATATCGGCTGGAAAAACTTCCAGCAGTGGCTGCATGTGGGTGGCTTCGATAACTATCTGTATACCCCGAATGGCAAGATTCACCGCCTGCTGACCCGCAATGCGACCATCAACCTGCTGCACCCTTTCCAGCCGTTCATCCTGGGGCAGAAGACCTTCGTTGCCAAAATGGCAGCTCAACTGAATATCCCGTTGATCTTCTACGGAGAAATGCCAGGCGAGTACGGCGAAAAGATTTCCCATAAAACCTCCAGCTACGCGGCCGCCAATGAAGTCGCGGAAAGCGAGGGTTTTTCCCTGGATTATTTCGGTGGTAAAGACGTTCGCGATGTTTATCTGGGTGGCAAGAAAATTGGCGAATACCTGGACGAAGGCGTTCCGCTGGTCGACCTGAAAAGCTATCTGCCAATGCCAGCCGAAGTGCTTGAGCGTAAGGGTATCGATTTCAAATACCTGGGTTACTACAAGAAGTGGGTACCGCAGGAAGCCTACTACTACGCCGTAGAACACACCGGTTTTGAGGCCAACCCTGTTCGCACCGAGGGCACGTACTCCAAGTACAACAGCCTTGATGACAAGGTGGATGGTTTCTTCTACTTCACGCGTTGGATCAAGTTCGGCGTCGGCCGCTCGATGATGGACTCCGCTCAGGAGATTCGTAACCACCACATCGACAAGGACGAAGCCATTGCGTTGATGCAGCGTTACGAGGGCGAATACCCATCGCGCTACGAAAAGGAATTCCTTGAGTACATCAGCATGACCCGTGAAGAGTTCCTGGAGACGTGTGATCGTTTCCGTTCTCCGCACTTGTGGCATGTGGTTGATGGCGAATGGAAACTGCGCTACACCCCCTGGAATCCTCAGGTTAACGCTGAATGAGCAACACGCGACTGATTGCCCGCCTTGATGTGAAAGGTGCCAATCTCATTAAAGGCATTCATCTTGAGGGACTCCGCATTGTCGGGTCCCCCAACGAACATGCCCTGCGCTACTACGAGCAGGGCATTGATGAATTGATCTACATGGATTGCGTCGCGAGCCTTTATGGGCGCAACAGCCTGAGTGAGCTGATCAAGCAGGCGGCAGAGAATGTGTTTATTCCTCTGACCGTCGGCGGAGGCGTGCGATCGACTGACGACGTCGCCCATCTGTTGAGATGTGGCGCTGACAAGGTGGCCGTCAACACTGCTGCGGTAAGCAACCCACAGTTGATTACCGAGATCGCTCGACGTTTTGGCAGCCAATGTATGGTTTTGTCGATTGAGGCAAAAAGCGTCTCGCCGGAACGTTGGGAAGTGTTCACCGACAACGGCCGTGAAAGCACCGGCATTGACGTTGTTGACTGGGCAAAGCAGGCGGCCGCGCTGGGTGCCGGAGAAATTCTGCTGACCTCGGTCGACCGCGAAGGCACTCGCAAAGGTTTCGATCTGGCGCTTGTCCAGGCCGTGACCGAGTCAGTCAATATTCCTGTTATTGCCAGCGGCGGCATGGGCAAAGCCCAGGATGCCGTCGAGGTGGTCCGGAGGGGGGCGGATGCAGTCGCTATGGCTGACATTCTTCACTTCAAGCGAGCATCGTTGGCTGACATCCGAACAGAAGCATCTGCTGGCGGGATCCGGGTTCGAACCTATGAGTAATGTAGTTACTGTTATCGATTATGGCGTAGGCAACCTGTTCAGCGTCCGTCGGGCGCTTGAGCACTGTGGTGCGACGGTAAACCTGGTTTCCGATCCCGATGCGTTGAAGGACGCCACTAAGGTTCTGTTGCCTGGTGTGGGCGCATTTTCCAATGCAATGACGATGTTGTCGGCGAATGGAATGGATCAGGCAATCAAAGAGTACGCTTCCTCGGGTGCGCCACTTTTTGGTATTTGCCTGGGCATGCAGCTGTTGCTCGATTGCAGTCACGAGTTTGGCCTTATCAACGGATTGGGATTGATCCCGGGTACGGTAGAACCCATACCCGCCGTTGATAACAGCGGCGCTCGTCTGAAAATTCCGCATATCGGTTGGTCCGATCTGGTTTGTGCCGCAGGGCGTCCTTCCTGGGAAGGAACATTGCTGGCCTCGGTAGAACCGCACAATAGCGCGGTCTATTTTGTGCACTCCTACATGGCTGTGCCTGACGATGGTGCTCATCGCGTTGCAGATTGCCGGTACGGCGATACTGCAGTGGCGGCGGTTATCGGGCGCGACAATGTGTGGGGCGCTCAATTTCATCCGGAAAAAAGTGGCAAAGTCGGGTTGTCGATGTTGCGCGACTTTGTGGCGCTGAAATGAAAATCCTGGCAATCGTACCCGCGAGGGGCGGATCCAAACGGCTACCCGGAAAGAACATCAAGGTTCTGGGTGGGCGGCCGTTGATTGCATGGACAATTGAAGCGGCACAGCGAAGTGGTGTTGTCACCGATGTGGTGATCTCGACGGATGACCTGGCTATTGCTGAGGTTGCCCGCACGTTTGGTGGCTGTGTTCTCAGTATGAGGCCTGCGCATTTGGCCACCGATACCGCCGGCAGCTTTGACGTAGTGGTGCAGGTGCTGGATGAATATGAGGCTGTTCACGGCGCCGTCGACGGTGTCATGTTGCTGCAGCCGACCTCACCCTTTCGTTCGGCAGAGTCCATTCGGCGCGCGGTGTTGCAGTACCAGCAGGATGTTTCCCGCTCCGTGGTCAGTGTTACGGCCGCCAGCTCCCATCCCGCTTGGTGTTTCAAGTTGGACGGGGACACCATGACGCCTTTCCTCGGTTGGGAGAGCCTGTCGAAGCGTTCTCAGGATCTGGAACCAGCCTACACGCTGGATGGTTCGATTTACCTGCTGGCGCCAGACGTTCTTCGTGAACAGAAGCGTTTCATCGGCCCCGGGACTGTGCCGTTAGTGATGACTGACAGTCGCGAGTCGTTGGATATTGATACGCCCGAGGATTGGGACGTTGCGGTACGTACGCTGGAGCAGACAGCGCTACGAGCGGACGCGCCATGAAGCGGCTAAGTTTCAAAAAAACCGTCATTCTCATTTGAATGACGGTTTTTTCGTTTTTGCGCAGGGCATAGCACGTTATGCGTAAGTGTGACGTGCCGGGTCCGCACGCCAATAGGGCATGGAAGCATTTGTCTCTTCATTTCAACAACGTTGAAAATAGATGAGTTGTTATATGGCGAGTCATAAAAAAGGGAATTGTTCTTGATTAATAGATTATCCATCGGCCAGTCAAGCATGCTCGATGCAATACGAGCATTGGCAGCGTTTGTGGTGCTGTTAGGGCACACCTTTTCACTGGTTCCTGACACTTGGTTTGGCGGGGAAATGCCATTTCAAAGCCTTGCGGTTGTTATTTTTTTCTGGCTGTCAGGCTTCCTTATTGCCTATCAATGCCTGAGTAAAACCCAATACAGTTTTAGCGAGTACATGATAGATCGGTTTAGCCGGATATATGTTCTATATGTTCCCGGGTTGATAATTACATTTCTGATTTGTATTGTTTTATTGGGGCGTGTGCCGCCGACGGCTTGGGATTCTATTGGGCACCTTTTCCAGCTTCAGCACACGCCCTTTGCGAGGATGATCGATGGCGTGCCGCCTATAAGGATTTATGGGGGGAACAGTGTTCTTTGGACGATCGCTATTGAGTGGTGGCTCTATGTGTTTTTTGGCATCGCTTTTTTTTGGCGGTCGATGGGAAAGATCGAGAAAGCGCTTGCAATGCTAATGGCAGGCCCTGCGACCCTGGTGGTTGGGTATTTCACTGTGTGGGAATCGGTGGCATGGGAGTGGTTTCTGGGCGCAGCCTGCGCGGCGATATTCGTTTACGCGCCAAAGATCGGTTGGCGGCAGGCTGTTATTCCTCTGATGGCCGTTGTGGCTGGGATCCTCTGGAGATTTCAGAAACTCTCACTCGCCAGTCATGTAAATATGTATGACTTGCAGCTTCTGATTTTTACAGGTGCAGGGATGATGCTGGTGGTACTGGCCTGCAAAAATCTTCATATTCCATCACCGCTCAGATGGATGGCTGCAAAGGGGGCATTTGTGTCCTATGCGCTGTACCTGACACATGAGCCAATTCGCGTTTTAGTGGCTCAGTATATCGATTCATCGCGCGTGCCTAATGCCTGGCTGTCTGCACTTATCTGCACACTGTTCGCTACTGTGCTCGCGTGGTTGCTGGAAGATAAGCACGTCAATGTACGTGTCTGGCTGAAAAGAAAGTTGCTCGCTCCTAAGGAGGAGTTGGTCAAGGTTCAAGCGACGAAACTGACCTAGGCGAATTGCCTAAGCCCGCAGGCTTCTGCGGGTCGCTAAATTCACTCACGGGGGCGCCGATCGTTGTCGCGGGGGCCCGACAGGATATTTAATGCAGCTTATTCATATTGGCCTCCCCAAGTCAGCGTCAACTTACATACAGGCCGCAGCACAGCAGCGGGGCGATGTGCAGGTGCTGCAATGGCACAATTACGCGCAGAATATTGTGCATGGGGCTTCGCTGGAGGCTTATCTGAGCGGGCCGGGGCAATCGACTATAGCGCCCCATCAACCACAGGCTGACACCCCTGTTTTCGTGAGCAGTGAAGAACTCTGCGGCTGGGCCCCGAGACCGGTGACGACCGTTGAAATTCAAACGTACCAACGCCTGGTGGCGGCGGCGCTGAAGCATGAGTTACCCGACGCTAAAGTACTGATTGTGACAAGAAGTCCGTTGTCGTTTGTGGACAGCTACTACAACCAGGCGGTCAAAGAGGGCGCCTCTGAAAACCCTTGTGTGTTTGCCGAGCGGTGGCATGCCATGTTGCTCCAACTTCTGAATTACACAAGGTTGTATGATCTTTACGCTTCACTGTTCGGCGCATCCAATGTACTGGTTATTCCCGTCGAGTTATTACGTGATGACCCCAATGGTTTCTACGACCAGATTGAGGCGCACGCCGGCTTTACCTTGAGGCCTCGCTCTCCGCAGAGTATTCAGCACAACCGTTCACTGACGGGCCATGAACTTCAGGCCATGAGAGTGCTGAATCGGATTCTAAAAGTACTGTCTGCCGATCAACGGGGGAAACCCGAACAGTTCTTGCTCCCTCATTTGAACTCGATAAAACGTAGCTTTCTATCGTATTACATTGAAAATGACCCGAACTCCATGCGGCGAAGCCGACGGTTGCTGCGCTCGGCCGGCGTCAGCGTCGATAAACGCAAGGTCTCAGCGGTATTGGTTGAAAAATGGCGTGGGGAGCTTATTGACGGCCTCAAAGGATTGGCACAGGCCGCCTTTCCCAGTGAGTATTTAGCCGCCTACCTGGCAGAAGTGGGGGGTTGATCACTCCATAAGATGCCCATGCCTGAAGTGCCCAAGACCACGGACTACCATTAAGAGACGCTGGATCAAACTTATGAAGTTGCCTTTCAATACCCCTAACTTGACGTCTGTCAGTCACCATGTGACCCAGGCCGAGCGCGCCCATTACATGGGGGCACAAGGCGCTGTACTTTGGTTTACAGGCCTCTCGGCGTCCGGAAAGTCGAGTTTGGCAATGGCCTTGGAGGCGCATCTACTGAGGTCTGGCTACGCGTGCTACACACTGGACGGAGACAATGTTCGCAAAGGACTTAACGCCAACCTCGGATTCTCAGAGGAAGACAGAACAGAGAACATCCGCCGGGTCAGTGAAGTGGCAGCACTGTTTGCCGATGCGGGCATGATTTGCATCACGGCGTTTATTTCACCCTATCGCGAGGGGCGCGCTCGTGCTCGTGCCGCGGCCAGCAACACGTCTTTCCACGAAATTTATATCGCGGCAGACCTGGCAACGTGTGAGAAGCGTGACCCAAAGGGCCTGTATCGCAAGGCCCGAGCCAGGGAAATTCTCGACTTCACCGGGATAGATGCACCCTACGAGCCGCCCTTGAACCCTGATTTGGTTATCGATACGGCCAACCAGACGTTCGAGCAAAGCCTGAGTCAGTTGGTTGAATACGTTGTCGAGCATATCCCGGTGAGAACTGCTCGCTGAGGGCTTTATGGTTGAACGGATTATTTGGGGGTTGTGCTCATGTGCGGTCCGTATTGGGGCGTTAACCCCACTGCCAGGCCCGCGATGATTACCGCAACGCAAAGCAGGTTTGGCGTGGACAGGTGCTCGCCGGTGATCAGTATCGAACTGGTGATTCCGAATACCGGAATCAGCAACGACAGCGGTGCCACCGTCGACACGGGGTACAACCTGAGCAACGAGTTCCAGCCCCAATAGGCAAAGTGCGTGGCGAGGTAGACCTGAAAAAGAATGGACCCGGCGGCGGCCAGGTCGAGGCTCGCACTTAAGCTTTCGAAGGGCGCGCTGCCGCGCATCCACCAAGCCATCAGGAACAGTGGAATGGGGGGGAACAGGCTGGCCCACACCATGAACGCGAAGATCTCTTTGACGCCCGATTGTTTGATGATGACGTTGCCAACGCTCCACGCCACGGCACTGAGCACAATCAGCAGGACACCCAGCAGCGCATGGTCGCCGGCTTGCGTCGAGATAATCCCGGCCAGTCCGACCAATGCGAGGCCAGCACCAACCACTTGCGGACCTCGGATTCGTTCCTTGAACAACAGATAACCCCAGCCCATGGTGAAAAATACGCTGAGCTGAATGAGCAGCGAGGCGATGCCCGGGCTGACACCGACCTGGATGCCATAGTTGATCACGCCCCACATGCCCAACCCGAAGATGACGCCGTAGGCGGCCACGTAGCCGAATTTGACTGCCGGGCGTTTGATGAAGAACACCAGCGGCAGCGCGGCGAGGGCAAAGCGGATGCCCGTGAGGACAAAAGGGTCGATCGAGCGCAGGCCGAGTTTGGTAATGGGGAAATTCACGCCCCATACCAGGGTGACGAGCACGGCTAAGGCCAGGTGTTTTTTCAGCATGGAATGTTCCCTTGGTCATTGCGCTTGTTCAAAGGCGGTGATGTTAGGGGAGGGGTGATTGGCCCGCTTGCTATGTAAGGTCATGTTTTGACAGAATCGGGCCATGATCCCGACTTTCGATTCCGCCAGCCCAGACGCCGTGGTAACGCTGCGGGAATACCCCAGCGGCACTGTCTTTGCGCGCCATACGCACTCACGCGGGCAATTCGCCTATGCCTCCACCGGGGCATTGAAAATGTTCACCGACCTCGGCAACTGGGTGGTACCGCCGCAGCGGGCGATCTGGGTGCCGAGTCGTGTACCCCACGCCATGCATATGCGCGGGGATGTGGTGATGCTCAATACCTACTTGAACGCCGAGGCGGCTGAGCGCGCGGGGTTGCAGGCGCGCTGTCAGGTGTTTGAAGTGTCGCCCCTGCTCAGGCATTTGCTGGAGGCGGCGCTGGCTATCGAATCTTCGACATTGCCCAGCGTGAGGCATCGCTGCGTGTTGACGCTGTTGATAGATGAAATCGGTGCCATGCCCGAGCTGCCCCTCAGCGCGCCATTGCCTGGCGAGCCACGGCTGGCGCGAGCCTGTCAGCGCTTCCTGGATGCGCCCACGCAGAAGATCACCCTCGATGAGATGGCTGATTGGTCGAACATGAGCCGACGCACCTTCACCCGCCATTTCTACGAGGGCACGGGGATGACGTTCGTGTCCTGGCGCCAACAGGTATGCCTGCTGGAAGCCACCGCGCGGCTAAGCCACGGCGCATCCATCACCGATGTTGCGTTCGAGTTGGGTTTCAGCAGTTCCAGCGCGTTCACCTCGGTGTTCCGGCGCAACCTGGGAGATTCGCCCGCGCGCTACCTGGCCAAATCCAAGGCTGCGGCTCAGTTCTGAGCCTTTGCAGCGGCCACGTCGGTCAGGATTCACCGTGCTAAGGCCCTCCCTTTGTTATTATCGCCCTCCCTCGTCACCAGGAGTCACCGCCCATGCAGCACCAGTGGGATGAAATGCACCGCACCCGCAAGCCCACCTTCGTATTGTGCGGCGAGCCTCAGGGTGATGTGCTCAATCTCTATGTTCACGGTTACTCGGCGTTCTTCAACCGGCAACAACTGGGCAATTTCAAGGCGCAGCTCGCGGGTATCGAAGGGTCGACCAACCTGATGTTGTTCTGGCCTGCGGGGCACTTCCTGGAAAACCTGTTTGCGCCGTTCAAGGATGTGATTACCGCGATGCTGGGTGGTGGCAGCATGGGGGCCGCGACCGTAGGCGTCGGCAAGGCGATTGCCTATTTTCTCGACCACTACAAAAGCGTCGAGGCGCGGGTGGACGAAGTCGCCAGGAGCTTGCTGCCGGAGCTGGCCAGCTACCTGCACGGCGAGTCGCTGGAGGTGCGGCGTATCAACCTGATCGGTCATTCCCTGGGCGCACGGATTCTGGTCAAGAGCCTGCTGGCCAGCCCGGACACCGCGCGGGAACTGCCGTTGGACAACCTGCTGTTGATGGGCGGGGCGATCTGTACGTCCAGCCCCTGGGATGAGGTGTGCGCGCCGCTCAAGGGGCGCGTGATCAACTGTCATTCCAGCAAGGACTGGGCCCTGGCCATGAAGCCGGATACCGAGCGTTGTATCGGCCGGTATGCGATCCCGGTGACGCCGGCGCTCAAGGCCAAGGTCACCAATGTGCACCTGGCTACCTTCGATCACGCCGCCTACTGGCCGCAGTTGCAGACCGTGGTGCAGTACACCGACCTGTTGCATGAGCGGCGCGGCCTGATCCGCTCCGACCAGCGCAGCAGCGAAGTACGCTTTGCCGAAGAGGACACCGACCTATTCGCGGCCCTGGTGCAGGCGCGGCCGGAGGAGCTCAAATTCCTCGCCGAATTGATGGCGCAAAAGCGCAGTGCATCGATTGACGCCACGGTGCGCGAGCCGCTCAAGCTGGCCATCGAGTTGCAGCGCATGGGCGGCGACAGCTTTATGAACCTGGCCCGTGGTCATGGCGTGAGCTATCGGCAGATTGCCGAAGAGGTGGCGCAGCGGCTGGGGATCAAGTTTGCCGAGCCCTTAGGAACCGTGGCGCTGGCGGACCTTGAAGCGCAGGTCGCAGGAAAACTGATCGAGCAGTACAAGGACAAACTCAGCAACGCCGACCGCCAGGTATTCGACGCTGAGCTCAAGGCCGCCGCACAAAAAGAGCAGGGACTGTTCACTCGTTTCGATGTCGGCCGCTCGGCCACTACGGCGTTGAGCGGCACGGCGCTGGCCGGGTTGACCGGGTTTATCCTGCGCCGTGGTGCGGCCACGGCGATCCCCGTGGTAGGCCAGGCGTTGGCGGCGGCGATGCTGTTGGTGAGCGGCGTGCGTGCATTTTCCGGCCCGGCGTATTCGATCACCACCCTGGCGGTGCTGGTGATCGGAGTGATTCGCCAGCGTATGGAGCGTGAAGCGCTGAACCAGGAGATGGACTTGGTGGTTCAGGTGGTGGACGCGTTTGACCTGCCTCGGGAGACGGTGATGCGCACGGTTGTGTCCGACTGATAAGCTGAACCCCTGTCGAGTGTGTTTGCCTGGGATACCGCGTGAAATTCAGCCTGCCGAAAATTGCTACTGCGCCATTCTGCCCGCCGGAAGTGGCGGGTTCCGTCGTCGTTGACCCCAAGGCGTCGTTCTTCAAACGCATCCTGATGTTTGCCGGCCCCGGTCTGCTGATCTCCATCGGCTACATGGACCCCGGCAACTGGGCCACGGCCATCGAAGCCGGGTCGCGCTATGGCTATAGCCTGTTGTTCGTGGTGCTGCTGGCCAGCCTCGCGGGGATGGCGGTGCAGTGCCTGTGCTCGCGGTTGGGTATCGCTACCGGCAAGGACCTGGCGCAACTGTGTCGTGAGCGCTATAGCAAGCGCTCCGCACGCACCCAGTGGGTGCTGGCGGAAATCTCCATCATCGCCACCGACCTCGCCGAAGTGCTCGGCTGCGCCCTGGCCTTTCACCTGCTGCTGGGCGTTTCCCTGACCACCGGCATTGTCATCACCGCCTTCGATACGCTGTTGGTCCTGGCCCTGCAAAACCGGGGTTTCCGCCGCCTGGAAGCGATCATGCTGGCGCTGGTGGCGACCATTGGCGTGTGTTTCTTTATCGAACTGGTACTGATCAAACCTTATTGGCCGGATGTGTTCAGTGGCTTCACCCCATCACTGTCGGCCATCAGCGATGCCGCGCCGTTGTACCTGGCCATCGGTATTCTCGGCGCCACGGTGATGCCCCATAACCTCTACCTGCACAGCTCTATCGTGCAAACCCGGCTGATCGGCAAAGACCTCGCCAGCAAACAGGATGCGGTCAAGCTGGCCCGGATCGACACCATCGGCTCCCTGGCCCTGGCGCTGCTGGTCAACGCCGCCATCCTGATACTCGCCGCTGCCGCGTTCCACAAGAGCGGACACACCGACGTGGTGGAGATCCAGGACGCCTATCACTTGCTTGACCCTCTGGTGGGCGGCGCCTTTGCCAGCATCCTGTTCGGCATCGCCTTGCTGGCGTCCGGGCAAAGCTCGACCTTTACCGGCACCATCGCCGGGCAAGTAATCATGGAGGGTTACCTCAACCTGCGCATTCCCTGCTGGCAACGCCGCCTGATCACCCGTGGGCTGGCGCTGATCCCGGCGTTTCTAGGGGTGTGGCTGATGGGCGACGAAGCCATTGGCAAGCTGTTGATCCTCAGCCAGGTGGTGCTTAGCCTGCAGTTGCCGTTTGCGCTGTACCCGTTGATCCGCATGACCGGCGATCAGCAATTGATGGGGCCGTTCGTCAATCGCCTGCACACCAAGGTGCTGGCGTGGTTTCTGTTTGCGCTGATCAGTGGGGCGAATGCGTGGTTGATTGGGCAGTGGGTGTTCTGAGTATTCCTCAGCCGCTCATCGATCCCAATACGGCACCGTCCCAAAACACTCCACAAAATAATCAATCACCGTGCGCACTTTCAGCGACAAGCGCCGGCTGCCCGGCCACAACGCCGCGATCTGCTGGGGCTCCAGCGTGGTCGCGACTTCATATTCTGTCAGCACCGCCTGCAAGGTACCGGCGCGCAAGCCTTCGCCGATCAACCAGGATGGAAACACCACCAGCCCCAGGCCTTGTTCGGCGGCGTGGGTAAGGGTGTCGGCGTGGTTGCCGGTGATCGGGCCCTTGACACTGTAGGGCGTCCAGTCCCCCTGGCCCTTGCGGAAGAACCAGCGTTGCTGGCCAGTGATGCCTTTGTAGGCCAGGCACTGGTGCTGGAGCAGTTCCTGCGGGTGCTGGGGCGTGCCATGCCGGGCCAGGTAGGCGGGACTGGCGGCAAGGCGAAAGCGCTGGGGCGCGAAGATGCGCGCCTGCATGCTGGAATCGTTAAGCACGCCGATACGAAACAGCAGGTCGGTGCCGTCTTGCAGCGGGTCGACGAAGGTGTCGGTTTGCTGGATGTCCAGTTGCAGCTTCGGGTAGCGCCGGCACAGCTCACCCAGCCACGGAGACAGGTGACGTTGGCCGAACACCATCGGCGCGTTGATGCGCACCAGCCCGCTGGGTTCGCTTTCCTGTTCCTGCAGGGCCTGGCCGGCCGCTTCCAGTTGTTCGAGCATCACGCGCGCATGCCGCCCCAGCAGGCGCCCGGCCTCGGTGGGGCTCACCGCGCGGGTGTGGCGATAGAGCAACTGTTGCCCGAGGGCCTGTTCCATCAGTTGGATCTGCCGGGAGATGGAGGAGGGTGCCAGGCCTTCGCGGCGGGCCACTTCAGAAAAACTGCCGTGATCCAGCACCGCGACGAACAGGCGCAGCGCCTTGAAACTCAATTCATTCAAACCCTGCATCGTGACTCCAGGCTGTGCGTTTTGTGCAAAGGTGTTGTCCGCATGCTCCCATTTATTGCACAGCACGACCACCGGATAATGCGCGCCATCCAATCCTTTGTTGATGTGCAGGTGATGTATGCAAGCAAGTTCCATCGAGGCCGTGGCGCACGCCACGCCGAAGAAAAACCTTCTACGGCTGCTGTTGTTGCCGCTGGTGATCCTGGCCGGCATGGGCTTGTCGGTCGAGGCAGGATTGCTCGGGCCGCTGGGCGTGCAAGTGGGGCACCTGTGGGCCACCTTGAGCATCTTCGGTGTGGGCTCGGCGATTCTGTTTTTGCTGCTGCTGTTCAGCGGCCCGCAGAAGGGGCCGGCGCTGTCCGAGCTGCCGCGCTGGCAATTGATCGGTGGGTTCCTGGGGCCGATGTACGTGGTGGTGCTGACCCTGGCCACGCCGCATATCGGCATCGCCATGACGATGATCGCGATTCTGTCGGGGCAGGTCGGCAAAAGCGTGCTGATCGACCATTTCGGCTGGTTTGGCACCGCGCGCAAACGTGTGAACGGCGAGCGCTGGATTGCACTGGCGTTGATTGTGGCGGCACTTGTTCTGATTGCGCGAGGTTAAGACGATGAATCTGATTCTGTTATTGGTGCTGGTGATCGCGGCGGGTGCAGTGTTGAGTGTGCAGGCGGCAATCAATGGTCGCCTGGGCCAGTCGGTCGGTGTGTTGCGCAGCAGTCTGCTGACGTTCGCGGTGGGCGCACTGACCACCGCGCTGTTGATTTTCTTCTTCGAGCCGGCTCAGGCCCTCAGCTTACTGGACGTGCCCAAATGGCAGTTGACCGGCGCGTTGTTCGGCGTGGTGTACATGATGGTGATGGTCGGCGCGGTACCGGTAGTCGGTACGGCCGTCGCCACGGTGGCGGTGATCGTCGGCCAGTTGGGCATGGGCATGCTGATCGACAACTTCGGTTGGCTGGGTAACCCGGCGATCGAATTGTCGGGCAGTCGGATCGTAGCGATGGCCTGTCTGGCGCTGGCGCTGGTGTTCATGTATCGCAGCAACACGCGCACCGACTGATGGTTTGAACCATCGCGGGCGGCTGGCAGTCACTGCTTAAGGTGCAGGCACTCGCCGCACCGGACGACCATGAAGAAGGAGTCTGAGCATGCCCGATCAAACGTGTGCCTGCCCACACTGCAAGTGTGTGCTGGGAGCTGATGCGGTAATGAAGGACGGCAAGGGCTATTGCTGCCAGGGCTGCGCCGAGCACCATGCCCATGGCGAGCCATGTGCGGCGGCCACTGGGTGCGAGTGCGCCAAGTCGGCCAAAGGCTGAACACCTCAAAGGGGAGCTGGTTTGCCAGCTCCCGCACTCCCGCAAGGGTTACTGGGTTTCCAGCTCCAGGCGCAAGCTATGGTCGGACAAGCGCTTGCGGTCTTTCACAATGCCGCTGGTCCGCCGACCTTCCAGCGCAAACACCAGCGTTTGCGCATCATGCAAATCATCCGGCAGTGGCTGGAACACCTTCAGCAGCATCCAGCCGGGTTTGTGCTGAAGGCTGACCTGACACTCGACATGCCTGGCCAGCGGGCCGAACAAGGTGTCGCGCGTGTAATCGATGCGCGCCTTGCCGTTGATTGAATCCATGGTTATCGCTCCTTGATCAAGCCTGTGCGCGCGCATCCGAGCGGCGCCATTGCACATTGGTAATGCCGTACTTCTCGGCCTGTTCCTGGCTGGTCTTCTTCACCTGCTCGCGGGCAAAACGACCGATACGGCCCACGCCGGCATCACAGCTTGCCCAATGCCAGGCTTCGGCGGCATCGAGCTTTTCCAGGCGAATAATGAATGACTTGGCTTCGCCATGGAGGGAGTAGTCGATCACAAACAGTTTTGCGTTATTCATTGGCCCATCAACCCTGGTGGTGTAAGCAAGTGATCGCCCCAGGCGGCAAAAATTCACTCGGATTGTCGGGCGGTGGTCATTACCATGACGGCTTACCCATCGATAGACGTGCACCTCATGGCCCTGGCCGCTCCCCCCGACCTCAGTGATCACGCCGTCCCCGTGCAGCCCTTGGCACGCACGTACCCGCGTGGTTTGTACGTGGAGCCCCATAGCCACGACTGGGGCCAATTGCTCTATGCCATGAGCGGCGTGATGTGGGTCGAGACCCCTCGGGAGGCCCTGGTGGTGCCGCCCCAGCGTGCGGTCTGGCTGCCGCCGGGCGTGGAGCATGGGATCCGCGTGGTGTCGGATCTGCAGATGCGCAATATCTACTTGCGACCGGCCCTGGCGGCGACATTGGACAGCCAGGTGCAGGTGATCGAAGTCGGCGGACTGCTGCGCGAGTTGATCGTCACGCTGGTGGAGCAGGGCGACAGCGGTGACGCCGGCTATTACGACGCCTTGGTCGGCCTGGCCCTGCTGGAGTTGCAACGGGCGCGCCGCTCGCAGATCCGTATCGCCATGCCGGTGGAGGCCGATCGCCGGCTGGTCAGTGCGTGCCAGGCAGTGATGGCGGCGCCGTCCCTGGAGATTCCTTTCGAGCAGCATGCTGAAGCGGCCGGTGCCAGCGTGCGCACCTTGGCGCGGCTGTTCCAGCACAGCCTGGGCGTGGGCTTTGCCGAATGGCGCCGCCAGGTGCAACTGGCGACGGCGGTGGCCGAGTTGATCCAGGGTCAGTCGGTCAGCGCTATCGCGCGTTCCCTGGGCTATTCGCCGAGCAGTTTCAGCGACATGTTCCGGCGTGAACTGGGGATGGCGCCTTCTCAGTACGTGAGTTGGCCGAAATCCTGAAGCGCTTGGCCGATGCTGCCGGGATGGGCTTCCTACACTAAGCCCATCAACCCACCAGGCGCCGCCCCCATGAATTACCTGATCTCCCTTGCCATTGGCCTCTTTGTCGGCGTGATCTACGGCGCGCTGGATTTCCGTTCGCCCGCACCGCCCGCCATCGCGCTGGTGGGCCTGATGGGCATGCTGCTCGGCGAAAAACTCTGGCCCATGGGGCGGCAGTTGCTCAGCGGTTGGTGGTCCTGATTCCTTTTCTCCCTTCGATGGATACTGGTCATGAAAGCACTGCAATTCTCCACCACTGGCGACCTCAGCGCCCTGAGCTTCGTCGACGTCGCCACGCCGGTGCCGGCCGCCAATGAAGTGCTGGTACAGATCAAGGCGGCGGGCCTCAACCCCAGCGATGTGAAGAACGTACTCGGGCGTTTCCCCTATACCACCGTGCCGCGCATACCGGGCCGCGACTTTGCCGGCGTGGTCGTGCAAGGTCCGCAGGCGCTGGTGGGGCAGGAGGTCTGGGGCACCGGTCGCGACCTGGGTTTTTTCGCCGACGGGTCCCATGCCCAGTACCTCACCGTGTCGGCCAGAGGCGTCGCGCACAAACCGACCCACCTGAGTTTTGCCCAGGCCGCCAGCCTGGGGGTGCCGTACACCACCGCCTGGGATGCGCTGGAGCGCAGTGGCGTGGGCAAGGGCACGCGGTTGCTGGTGATCGGCGCCAATGGTGCTGTGGGCAGTGCGGCATTGGCCTTGGCGAACATCCGGGGTGCCCAGGTGTTGGCGGCGGTACGCAAGGCTGACCAGGTCGAGGTGTTGCAGGGGCAAGGATTCGACGCGATTGCGTTGGGCAAGTCCGAAGAGTTGGGCGCGCAGGTCAATGCGGTATTCAAGGGCGGCGCCGATGTGATCTTCGACACCACCGGCTTCTGGCTGCCGGCGGCCGTGGCAGGCCTGGCGCCGTTCGGTCGCATCGCGATTATCGCCGCGCCGGTGGACGGCCATGTACAACTGCCGGCCCTGGCCCTGTATCGCAAGGGCGGCTCGGTGGTGGGGATCAATTCATTGCTCTACAACTGTGAGCAGTGCGCGGTGATGCTGGAGCAGTTCGGGCGTTTCTTCGATGAGGGCCTGCTGCCGCTGCCGACCGGCCTGCGCGAAGTGGCGCTGGCCGATGGCGTGCAGTGCTACGAGGACGTGAATCAAGGCAGTGCGGACAAGATCATCTTGCTGCCTTGACACATTTCGCGGCGCACTAGGCTTCTGGAACGCCTTTCTCCCATGCCGACCAGTTCTTGAGGATCGCCTGTACCAGCGGGTTACCCGTGCGGTACAGGTTTTCCAACGCGGGTACGAACCCACCCTGATCGGCGTATTTGAGCAGGTTGTCCACTTCGCTGTAGCCAGGGTACGGGCGGTCGAAGTCCGATCCGGCCCGTACGACGGCCAGGCGCTGGATGTCCACCAACCCTTCACGGCTGGCGCGCAGCAGGGCTTCGTAGGTGGAGTTGTCCTCCTGTTGGGTGGTGCAGTATTCGCCTTTGTTATCCGTGAGTAACTTGGTCCACACCTCGGCGCGTTCGCTCAGGCGCGTACCAGAGAACCAGGTATTGCCCGCCAGCGTGTCGCAGCGGGTGACTTGCGGTGGCTGGTTGGCGGGAGCGGCGGGGTAGTGTTTGCGCCAGGCGGCGGACTCTTTGCTTTCCGTGAGTTCGACGTTGTGCGACAGCGCAAACGCCTTGGCCTGCAGCTTGGGGTTCAGCTCAAACACTTCGGTCTTGTAGTCCAGTGGTGGTTTTTCGTTGGGCCCCTTGGTGTTGATGCCGAGATAACCGGTCGGCCAGTCCTTGGGGGCATCCCGCGAATCCAGCTCCCACTGGGTGCCGAATTCCACCAGGTAGTGGGCCCAGGCGGCGGTGCCGATAGTGCCGTGTTTGGGGCTGATCCCGGCAATCCCGGCGATCAGGAAATAGCTCTGGCGCAGGTCGAACTTGGGCGACAACGCCAAGGCCAGGGTGGACGCAGCGGCGTTGGTCTGGCCCATGCCGGTCACCAGCAGGCACACGTCCTGGGTGTTGCAACGGATCACCGGGTATTCGGCGGACAGGCCGGGCACGCGCACTTCCTGCTTGAGTTCCAGGCGGTCGATCCAGGTTTGCGCCTCGGGGGCGAACATGGTGATCAGCATCACCTTGGGCTTGATGGGGGCAGCAGAGTCAGCCAACACCACGTGGGGCAACAGGGCCAGGCCGACCGCCAGCGAGAGACGGGTAAATGTATTCATCTAATACTCCTTGATCAGAATTGGTAGCCCACGCCGGCGTAATACCCCCAGCCGTCGGAGCGGGCGCGGAAGTTACCCTCGCCGAAGTTCAACTCACTGCCATCTTCCCAGTTGCCGCCGTTATGAAAATAACGACCGACCAGGGTAAAGCGCAGGTGGGTGAAGGAATACAGCAGCACGTTGGTCGCCACCAGGGCGTTGGCGGTGCGCGCCGGGTTGTCCTTGTGCAGGTCCGAGCCGAAATCGTAGTTGGTGAAGCCGATATAGGTCAGCGAGGCGCCGTTGTCGAACTTGCCGATGGGCACGATGTATTTCATCTGCGCGCGGTAGCCGTCCCAGGAATACTCATTGCTGGCGCCGTAGTTTTCCCACTGGTAACGCCCGTAGAAGTTCGCTGACAGGTTGACCCGCGAGTGGGTGTCGATGTCGGTGCCGAGGCCGCTGTACAGGGTGTTGGCACGGTTGGCTTTATTGCTGCCGTGGTCGTAGATCCAGTCGAACGCCACATACCATTCCTTGAACGGGCCGATGGCCAGGCTGCGTCCGGCCAGGTAATCGATGGAGATACGCGGCTCGTGCTCCATGAAGAGCGGCGAGCCATGGTCCCACGCGCCTTTGTCGTTACTGTTACCGATGCCGAGGATCTTCGGCACGTCGATGTAGCCGTACAACTCGAAGGGCCCCTTGCGGCCGAAGTACTCGTATTCCAGGTACACATCATCCTGCGGCTTGGGACCGAAGCTGATGTCTTTACTGCCGATCAGCGTCAGGTCCTGGTTGAACCATTCCGACAGATAGACGCCTTTTTTCGCCGGGCTGGCCTCAGGGCTCAGGCTTTCGCCCTGTGCTGAGTCATCGGCGGGTTTTTCCTGCGCCAAAATGGGTGCGCTGAGTACTCCCGTAACGGCGGCCAGTAGCAAGGAAACACCAAAGCAAACACGGGGCCTAGAGGTGGAGTGCATTGAAAGTCCCTATTCGTACGCGGTTTGAACCCGATTCATCGGGTGAAGGTGAACTTGGCTGCCAAGTTCGTACCGCAAACGTTTGCACAGGCTGTACCAACTTTGCTCAATGGCTTGAATGCCATGGAAAAAAGCTGAATTAGTCGACCTTTTGATCAGAAATGACTGGGTGTCATTTTTTCGATGGGGTTGAACAGGTGCATCGGCGTTTCGCGGCGGTATTCACTGGGGGTCTGGTGCATCTCGATCCGAAAGTGCCGGTTGAAGTTGGACAGGTTGGCGTAGCCCACTTCAAAACAGATATCCGCCACCGACATCTCGCTTTGCAGTAGCAACCGGCAGGCGCGTTGCACGCGGAATTTGCGCATCAGGTCGATAAACCCATGGCCGGTGTTGCGCTTGAAGAAGCGTGAGAAGCCCGGTTCGCTCATGTCCAACTGTTGGGCTATCACCGAGAGGCGCACGTCGCCGGTGAGTTCGCGCATCAGGTAGTCGAACGCCTTGTTGATGCGCTCGGCGCTGCGGGCGTCCAGGGTCGGTGCGTAACAGGGACTGGCCAGGGCCTTTACCTGCTGCGCCGGGGCGTTTTTCAGGCAGTCGAGCAGTTGCAGGAACAGGATCAGCCGTTGCAGGCCATGGGCGCTGCCGATGGCCTCCATCAAGCTTGCAGCCTGCACGGCGGTGTCGCCGCTGAACTCCAGGCCACGTCGGGCGTGTTCGAACAGCGCGTGCAAGTCGCCGAGTTCCGGCAGGGTCTTGCGCAGGGCGAGGAGGGCGGCGCCGTCGAATTGCAGCACCACGTCGCGGCCGGCCAGGTGTTCACCGTGAGCCAGTTCGCCGATCCAGTCGTGGGGCAGGTCCGGGCCGATCAGCGCGACATGCCCGGCACCGAACGCACCGATATAGTCGCCCGCCACCAGCTTGCCGCTGCCCTGGCGGATCAGGTGGATTTCGAATTCAGGATGGTGGTTCCAGCGCGCCAGATCGTAAGGGTAGTCGTGTTCGAACCAACGAAAGCAGTGCTGCGGCTCGGGCAGGATCACCTCAAGCTCGGCGGGGCGGTGTTCGAACAGCGTGGCGCGACTGACGGGCATGCTGATGCCTCTTCTATGGGTGCAATCGCCTCAAAATACGCGGGTTGGCAATCCTTGCGCTACCCCCGGTTTCGCCCGGCACTGATACTTTTTTGCTCCTGAACCAGCGGTTAAAAAAGTATCAGCCGCGCATTCGCCATGCGTTTGTGAGGGCTGGGCCCAAGCTGCTGTAATCGGCCCTCAACAACAAAAACAACAGGTGGAAACCGCTATGTCCAAGATTCCGCAAGCGTTGTTCCTGCTTTCCGGCCTGGCCTTGGCTATGCCCAGCCAGGCAGCCGACACCGTGACCATCGCTACCGTCAACAACAGTGACATGATCCGCATGCAACGCCTCTCCAAGGTGTTCGAGCAGCAGCACCCGGACATCCAGCTCAAGTGGGTGGTGCTGGAAGAAAACGTGCTGCGCCAGCGCCTCACCACCGATATCGCCACCCAGGGCGGCCAGTTCGACGTGCTCACCATCGGCACCTACGAAACCCCGCTGTGGGGCGCCAAGCACTGGCTGGAACCGCTGACCCAACTGCCGGCCGATTACGACGCCGACGATATCTTCCCCTCGGTGCGCCAGGGCCTGTCGGTCAACGGCACCTTGTATGCCTTGCCGTTCTACGGGGAAAGCACCGTCACCTACTACCGCACCGACCTGTTCAAGCAGGCCGGCCTGAGCATGCCCACGCACCCGACCTGGACCCAGCTCGGTGAGTTCGCCGCCAAGCTCACGGACAAGAACAACGGCCAATACGGCATGTGCCTGCGCGGCAAGGCCGGTTGGGGCGAGAACATCGCGCTGCTGAGCACCATGGCCAACGCCTTCGGTGCGCGTTGGTTCGATGAGCAATGGAAGCCGCAATTGACCAGCCCCGAATGGACCGCCGCCGCCAACTTCTACGTCAACACCCTCAAGCAATACGGCCCGCCGGGCGTATCCAGCAACGGCTTCAACGAGACCCTGGCGCTGTTCAACAGCGGCAAGTGCGCGATCTGGGTCGATGCCAGCGTCGCCGGCTCCTTCACCACCGACAAGAGCCAGAGCAAAGTCGCCGACAGCGTAGGCTTCGCCGCGGCCCCCACCGAAGTCACCGACAAAGGCTCCTCCTGGCTGTACGCCTGGTCGCTGGCCATCCCGGCCACGTCCAAGCACAAGGACGCCGCCAAGGCCTTTATCGCCTGGGCCACGTCCAAGGACTACATCCAGCTGGTCGCCGATAAAGAAGGCATCACCAACGTACCGCCTGGCACCCGCCAGTCCACCTACAACGCGGCGTACCTCAAGGCAGCACCGTTTGCCCAGGTGACCCTGGAGATGATGAAACACGCCGACCCTGCGCACCCGTCGGCCAAACCCGTGCCGTACGTGGGCATCCAGTACGTGACCATCCCGGAGTTCCAGGCCATCGGCACGTCCGTCGGCAAGCTGTTCTCGGCGGCGCTGACGGGGGGCATGTCGGTTGAGCAGGCGTTACTCCAGGCGCAGTCCACCACCGAGCGCGAAATGAAACGCGCCGGCTATCCCAAATAATGTTCAAAGGACACCTGCCTTATGAAACGACTCGAAGGTAAGAGCGCGCTGATCACCGGATCGGCGCGCGGGATTGGCCGCGCGTTTGCCCAGGCCTATATCCATGAAGGCGCGACCGTCGCCATCGCCGACATCAACCTGCAGCGGGCCCAGGCCACCGCCGCCGAGCTTGGCCCACAGGCCTACGCGGTCGCGATGGACGTCACCGACCAGGCCTCCATCGACAACGCAATTGCCGCCGTGGTCGCCCAGGCCGGCAAGCTCGACATCCTGGTCAACAATGCGGCGCTGTTCGACCTGGCGCCCATCGTCGACATCACCCGCGACAGCTTTGATCGGCTGTTCTCGATCAACGTCGCCGGCACGCTGTTCACCCTGCAAGCCGCCGCCCGGCAGATGATCAGCCAGGGCCACGGCGGCAAGATCATCAACATGGCCAGCCAGGCCGGGCGGCGTGGCGAAGCGTTGGTGGCGATCTACTGCGCGACCAAGGCGGCAGTGATCAGCCTCACGCAATCGGCGGGGCTCAACCTGATCAAGCAGGGCATCAACGTCAACGCCATCGCCCCCGGCGTGGTGGATGGAGAGCATTGGGACGGGGTAGATGCGCTGTTCGCCAAGCATGAAGGGCTGGCGCCTGGCGAGAAGAAGCGGCGGGTGGGAGCAGAGGTGCCGTTTGGGCGGATGGGTACGGCTGAAGACCTCACCGGAATGGCAATCTTCCTGGCGTCAAAGGAGGCTGATTATGTGGTGGCGCAAACCTATAACGTGGATGGCGGCAACTGGATGAGCTAAAGCCATACCCCAATCAAAACTGTGGGAGGGGGCTTGCTCCCGATAGCAGTGTGACAGTCAGCAAATAAAGTGACTGATCCACC
>NZ_JAFLXD010000054.1:0-39843 GCF_019891415.1 Pseudomonas sp. SH10-3B
CCGATAGCAGTCTGTCAGTTGATCAATCAGGTGACTGACACACCGCCATCGGGAGCAAGCCCCCTCCCACATTTAGATCAGCGTAATGCCGGGGCTTAGCGTGGCCGGGACCACCAGGCTTGGCGTTTCAAGCGACGCCACCGGGTACGCACAATAATCCGCCGCGTAATACGCACTGGCGCGATGGTTGCCCGAGGCCCCTACCCCACCGAACGGCGCAGTGCTGGCGGCGCCGGTCAGCTGTTTGTTCCAGTTGACGATGCCGGCACGGCTTTCCAGCCAGAACTGCTGGTAACGCGCTTCGGAATCGGACAACAAACCCGCGGCCAGGCCGTACTGGGTATTGTTGGCCTCGGCAATCGCCGCCGCGAAATCAGCGTAGCGGATCACCTGCAACAGCGGGCCGAACAGTTCTTCGTCTTCGCGCTCGGTCACGCCGGTCACGTCGATGATGCCTGGGGTCAGTAAGGCGGCCTGGTCCTGTGGCTGGGTCATCTCCAACAGCGCCACAGCGCCATTGGCCAACATCAGCTCCTGGGCGTCCATCAAGGCTTTCGCCGCTGCCAGGGAAATCACCGAGCCCATGAACGGCGGCGGTTGCTGGTCGAATGCGCCGACTTCAATCGTCGCACTCACCGCCACCAGCCGCGCCAGCAACGCATCGCCCCAGGCGCCTTCCGGCACCAGCAGGCGACGCGCGCAGGTGCAACGCTGGCCCGCAGAGATAAACGCCGATTGAATGATGGTGTAGACCGCCGCATCCACGTCGGCCACTTCGTCCACCACCAGCGGGTTGTTGCCGCCCATTTCCAGGGCCAGGATCTTGTCCGGGCGCCCGGAGAACTGCTGGTGCAGATGATTGCCGGTGCGGCTCGAGCCGGTGAAGAACAAACCGTCGATGCCTGGGTTGGCCGCCAACGCAATGCCGGTCTCCCGCGCGCCTTGCAACAGGTTCAACACGCCCGCCGGCAAACCGGCTTCGATCCAGCACTGCACTGTCAGCTCGGCGACTTTCGGGGTCAGCTCGCTGGGTTTGAACAGTACGGTGTTACCCGCCAGCAACGCCGGAACGATATGCCCGTTGGGCAGGTGACCCGGGAAGTTGTAAGGACCAAACACCGCCACCACGCCGTGGGGCTTGTGGCGCAATACGGCGGTGGCGTCGCCCAGTGGGCCGCTCTTCTCGCCGGTACGCTCGCGGTAGCTTTGCACCGAGATTGCGATCTTGTTGGCCATGCTGGTGACTTCGGTGGCCGACTCCCACAGCGGCTTGCCGGTCTCTTCACCGATGCAGCGGGCAATTTCATCGGCGCGGTTTTTCAGGCTCGCGGCGAAGGCTTCCAGCACGCCGATGCGCTCTTCCAGCGGGCGCCGGGCCCAGGCCGGGAACGCCTGGCGCGCGGCCTGCACGGCCGACTCGACCTGCTCGACCGTCGCGCTATTGCCAGCCCACAGCACCTGCTGGGTCACCGGATTACGCGATTCAAACAGTTCACCCTGGCCAGCCAGCCAGCTACCTGCGATATACAGCGAATTCATTATTTCGACTCCCGAGCAGCAGACAACGGTACGGCACGCACTTGATCACCCACCACCAGTTGCAGGCGCTTGGCGGTTTGCAGATCGACCACCAGCGTGCCTGCCGCCAGGCGTGCCGGTGCGGCGGTGATGCGGCAATCTTCGCGTTTGCGGTTATGGATCAGGAACGGCGTGGCGTCGTCCCCCGGTGTGCCGATGGCCAACACCAACGATTGGCTGTCGCGTACCGCACGGATCTTGGCGGTCTCGCACTCCACTGCCGGGCCGGCGTCGAAAATATCGACGTAGCCCTGGTAGCTGAAGCCTTCGCTCTTGAGCATGCTCAGCGCCGGCTCGGTGTCCGGGTGGACCTTGCCGATCACGTTGCGCGCGTCTTCGGAGAGGAAGCAGCTGTACAACGGAAACTTGGGCATCAGCTCAGCGATAAACGCCTTGTTGCCCACGCCGGTGAGGTAGTCGGCCTGGCTGAACTCCATCTTGAAGAAGTGCCGGCCCAGGCTTTCCCAGAACGGCGAACGCCCGGCGTCGTTGGACACGCCACGCATCTCGGCGATGATCTTGTTGCCGAACAACTGCGGGAACTCGGCGATAAACAGCAGGCGCGCCTTGGCCAACATGCGGCCGTTGAGGCCGTTGCGGTAATCGGCATGCAGGAACAACGAGCACAGCTCGGAGTTGCCGGTGAGGTCGTTGGCCAAGAACAGCGTCGGAATCTCACGGTAGATATTCAGTTCCTGGGAGGCGCTGACCGTCAGGCCGACCCGGAAGTTGTACCAGGGCTCGCGCAGGCCGACGGCACCGGCGATGGCGGAAATCCCCACCACGCGGCCTTCGTCGTTTTCCAGCACGAACAGGTAGTCGGCATCCCCACGCCCGGCGTCGCCGCGAAAGGTTTTTTCGGCCCAGCCAACCCGGTGGGTCAGGCGCTCTTCGTTGGCCGGCAACGTGGTGAGGCCGGTGCCGGTGCTGCGCGCCAGATCAATCAGGGCCGGTAAATCGCTGCTGCGTACGGGACGAACGATCATGCTATCTCCTCAGACGGGCCGCTGTTTGGCAGCCACCCGCGAAACTCTGTGTTTAAACCGCAACCAGTCGGACGCTGGCACCTTCGCCAACGCCCAGCGCCTCGGCCGCTGCCAGGTCCAGGGTCACCGGCTTGCCGGGCGCGTAGTCCAGCTCCAGCATCACCGCGCGGTAATCCTGTAGCTGCGCGTTGCTCACCAGGTACTGGCGGCCGACACCCTTGACCATCTCGCCGATCTTCACCGGCACCACACGGCTCTGGGCGATCGAGCGAATGCCCGAGACCCGTGCGTGCAGCGTTGGGCCGCCGTCGAAGATGTCGATGTAGTGGTCAGTCTCGAAGCCTTCGCGCATCAGGATGTCGAAGGTGATCTGGGCACGCGGGTGCACCTGGCCCATGGCTTCCTGGGCTTCGTCCGGCAGCAGCGGCACGTAGATCGGGTAATGCGGCATCAGCTCGGCGAGGAACGTCCGGCTTTTCAGCCCGCACAGGCGCTCGGCGGCGGCGTAGTTGAGGTCGAAGAAGTTGCGGCCGATGGCGTCCCAGAACGGCGAATCGCCGTTCTCGTCGCTGTAGCCGACAATCTCGGTCACCACCGAGTCGGCAAAGCGCTCGGGGTGGCTGGCGACGAACAACAGGCGGCCACGGGAATTGAGTTCCGACCACGGCGAACCGACCAGCTCCGGCACCACGTAGAAGCTGGTGAGCAGGCTGTTGCCGGTGAGGTCGTGGCACTGGGAAAGCACGTGAATCTTGTTGTGGATCTTCAGCTCGCGGGAGGCGTGCACGAAGGTCTCGTTACGAAAACTGTAGAAAGGCTCCGAGTAACCGGCCGAGGCAACGATGGCCGAGCAGCCTGCGAGCTTGCCGGTCTCGGTGTCTTCGAGCACGAAGAAATAGCTTTCTTCGCCGTTGAAACTCACCTCGGCCGCGAAGGACGCTTCGCTGGCGGCGATCTTGTCGCTCAGGCGTTCCACATCATCCGGCAAGGAGGTGACACCAATCGGGCTGTCCGCAGCCAGACGCTGTACCTCGCCCAGATCAGCCATTTGCGCGGGGCGCATCACCAGCATGGTGTCACTCCTTAACTCTAGAACTCAAAGGAAAAAAATACCGAACAGGTCAGGAGCGCCCCATATCTTCATGTGGGGCATATTCCAGTGTGGGAGGGGGCTTGCCACCGATAGCGGTGTATCAGTCACCAGATGCATCAACTGACAGATTGCTATCGGGGGCAAGCCCCCTCCCACATTTTTGACCCAGTCCAGCCGGCAGAAGGTGTCGCTATCAGGCTTGGGTCAACGTTTTTACCGCACGTTCGAAGCGATCCAGGCCTTCGTTGATGTCCGCGTCTTCCACCACCAGGCTCGGGGCAAAACGCACCACGTCCGGGCCGGCTTGCAGGATCATCAGGTTTTCTTTCTCGGCCGCGTTGAACACGTCCTTGGCCTTGCCTTTGAACGCATCGCTCAATACGCAACCGATCAACAGGCCCATGCCGCGCACTTCGGTGAAGATGCCGTATTGCTTGCCGATCTGCTCCAGGCGCGCCTTGAACAGGTCGTGCTTGGCGTTGACGCCGGCCAGCACCTCAGGGGTGTTGATCACGTCGATGACCGCTTCGGCCACCGCACACGCCAGCGGGTTACCGCCGTAGGTGGTGCCGTGGGTGCCGACCACCAGGTGCTTGGCCAGGTCTTCACGGGTGAGCATCGCCGCGATCGGGAAACCGCCTCCCAGGCTCTTGGCACTGGTGAGGATGTCGGGCACCACGCCGTAGTGCTGGTAGGCAAACAGGTGGCCGCTGCGGCCCATGCCGGTCTGCACTTCGTCGAACACCAGCAGCGCATTGTTGGCGTCGCAGAGTTCGCGGGCACCTTGCAGGTAAGCCAGTTCGGCCGGCAGTACGCCGCCTTCGCCCTGGATCGGTTCCAGCACCACGGCGCAGGTCTTGTCCGACACGGCGGCTTTCAGCGCTTCCAGGTCGTTGTAGGGAACGTGGGTGATGCCGGTGATCTTAGGCCCGAAACCATCGGAGTATTTCGACTGGCCACCGACGTTAACGGTGAACAGGGTACGGCCGTGGAAGCTGTTGAGCGCGGCAATGATCTCGTACTTCTCGGTACCGAAACGGTCGAACGCCACGCGACGGGCCAGCTTGAACGCGGCCTCGTTGGCTTCGGCGCCGGAGTTGCAGAAGAACACGCGCTCGGCAAACGTGGCGTCGATCAGCTTATGGGCCAGGCGCAGAGCCGGCTCGTTGGTGAAGACGTTGGAGACGTGCCACAGCTTGTTGGCCTGTTCGGTCAGTGCGCCGACCAGCGCCGGGTGGGCGTGGCCCAATACGTTGACCGCGATGCCGCCGGCAAAATCGATCAGCTCACGACCCGCCTGATCCCACACGCGCGAACCTGCGCCACGCACGGGAATGAAGGCGGCAGGTGCATAGTTGGGAACCATGACTTGGTCGAAATCGGCACGTTGCACCGGGGCTTGCTCAACGGACATCGGAGTCTCCTGAAGAGGAACGCCTGCCTGAAACTGGCGGGCGATGCAGGGATTGTAAGGACAGTTTTCAGCGCGGCCTTGCCGCCAAGCGACAACTTCTTATAGCGCCAACCCCCGTTTTACGCGGGTTTACGCCAATGCGACAAATAGCGTCGCAATGGCGCAGTTTAAACGGATACTGGGGTTTTCGGCAGTCTGCAGAGCAGTGGCTCAATGGGTGCGACACATCACGTCGAGCGTGCACACCTCAACCGCGTTCGGACGGCACCGACGAGAGTTCGAACGGGCTGCTGCTGCGCCGCTGGTTGCGGTCTTCACGCGGGGTGGCGCCAAAGAAGTTGCGGTAGGCGCTGGAGAAGTGCGGCCCCGAGGAGAAACCGCAGGACAGGCCGATCTGGATGATCGACTTGCTGGTTTGCATCAGCATCTGGCGGGCCTTGTTCAGGCGCAGTTCCAGGTAGTACTGGCTGGGAACGCGGTTGAGGTATTGCTTGAAGATCCGCTCCAGTTGTCGTCGCGATACGCACACGTGCTGGGCGATTTCGTCGGTGGTCAGCGGCTCTTCGATATTGGCTTCCATCAACAGCACGGCCTGGGTCAGCTTCGGATGGCTGGAGCCCAGGCGGTTTTGCAGCGGGATGCGCTGGCGCTCGCCGCCTTCGCGGATGCGCTCCACCACCAGTTCTTCCGACACCGCACCGGCCAGTTCGGCACCGTGGTCACGGGCCAGCACCGCCAGCAGCAGGTCGAGTACCGACATGCCGCCGCAGGCGGTCAGGCGATCCCGGTCCCAGTCGAACAGATGGCTGGTGGCGATCACCTTGGGGAAACGCTCGGCAAAATCATCCTGCCAGCGCCAGTGCACGGCGGCGCGGTAGCCGTCGAGCAGGCCGAGCTGGGCCAACGGGTACACACCGGCCGACAAACCACCGATCACACACCCGGCGCGCACCAGTTGCTTGAGGGCGGTGCTCAGTTGGGAGGCGATAACGGTGGGCGGCTCATCCGCCAGCAGGAACAATTTCTGCAAACCTTCCAGCTTGCCCGCCCACGGTTCGCCCGGCAGTTGCCAGGCGCCTTCGGTGGCCGGCTCTGCGAGCAGGAACGACAGCTCGTAGACCACGTCCGGATGCACCCGCTGAGCAACGCGCAAGGCCTCCTCAGCCAGCGCAAGCGTGAGTGCTTTTGTGCTGGGCCAAATCAGGAAACCAATTTTGTGGGCGGTCATGGAGTGCTATCCGAAGCGAGTAACAGTAATGAAGACAAAGGCCAATGCTAGCCCGTAAACCAACACAAAGCTTAAAAACGATGAAGACCTGCTTTCCTGTAGGAGCGAGCTTGCTCGCGAAAAACCTGAGAACACCAGGGGGTATCAGGCTTCCCGCGTTATCGTTGACGATCTTCGCGAGCAAGCTCGCTCCTACAGGGGGGAGCAGCGGCCTTGATTATTTCAAGCTGCCGGACAGGAACTGCTGCAAGCGCTCGGACTGCGGGTTGACCAGCACTTCCCGCGGATTGCCACGCTCTTCCACGATGCCTTTGTGCAGGAACACCAGTTGGTTCGACACTTCCCGGGCAAAACCCATTTCGTGGGTCACCACCACCATGGTGCGGCCTTCCTGGGCCAGGTCCTGCATGACCTTGAGCACTTCGCCCACCAGCTCTGGGTCCAGCGCGGAGGTGGGTTCGTCGAACAGCATCACCTCCGGTTCCATCGCCAGGGCACGGGCAATCGCCACGCGCTGCTGCTCGCCACCGGACATATGGCCCGGGAACGCATCCTTACGGTGGCCCACGCCGACTTTGGCCAGGTAGTGCTCGGCCTTTTCACGGGCGTCTTTTTTCGACATGCCCAGCACGTGCACCGGCGCTTCCATCACGTTTTCCAGCGCAGTCATATGCGACCACAGGTTGAAATGCTGGAACACCATCGACAGGCGCGAGCGCATGCGTTGCAGCTGTTTCGGGTCGGCGGCCTTCATGGCGCCGTCCTTGCTGGCCACCAGTTTCAGCTCTTCGTTATTGAGCAGGATCTTGCCGGCGTGGGGTTGCTCCAGCAGGTTGATGCAGCGCAAAAAAGTACTTTTGCCCGAACCACTGGAACCGATGATGCTGATCACATCACCGGCCGCGGCGGCCAGGGACACGCCTTTGAGCACTTCATGACTGCCATAGCGTTTATGCAGGTCTTGGACTTCAAGTTTGTACATGCGGTCGGTTCTCACAAAAACAGGTGGTCAGTCGTTGAGCAAGCGCCCGTGACGCAGCGCTTCGCGCCCCGCCACCTTGGCCAGCCAGAAACCCGCTTGGGCATAACGTAGCCGTTCAACGGCAAACAACACCCCCGAAGTGCCCGCGCACATCGTGCTTACGCGGTCTTCCAGGGGATCAATCACTTCAAAAATCGGCTCGCCCTTCTCGATCCAGTCCCCGGCTTTACGCAGGTAACTGATCACCCCGGCGTGGGGCGCGAACAGCAATTCGGTGCCTTCGAAAGGCACGCCTTCGCACGGTTCGTGTTGCGGCGCCGGCCATTCGCCCTTGATCAGGCCTTGTTCGGCGAGAAACGCGAGGATGCCTTCGGCGTGGAAAATCGCTTCGTCACGGCCGGTGTCCGCTTGACCGCCCAACTCCAGGGTCGTCGCCAGGCAGGCCAGCGGGATCTGCGCGTCGGGGAAGGTCCGGGACAGACGCAGCCACGGCAACGAGCAAGCCTCATCAAACGAGCTGCCACCGGAATCTTCCGCGAGCAAACCGACTTTCACATTCAAGTGCGCCGACAACGAACGCCACTGCGGCCAGTGCTGGGGCAGCGCGTACATGTGCAGCGCGGCTTCGGCGTCGCAGTGCAGGTCAAGGACGATGTCGGCCGTGCACGCATGGCTCAGCAACAGGCGCTGCATGCCTTGCAACTGACTGCTCGGCTCGGGCAATGCGTTGAGCGCATCGGCCATCGCCTGGCGAATCATGCGCACATTGGCGTGAGGGTCATCCCCCAGCTTGCCAGTGAGCAACTCGGCCACCGGCTCGCTCAACTCAACGAAATCGCGGTTGAAATTCTTGCCGCTGCCCACCTCGAAACGGCCCTGGTGGCTGCCTTGCAGCAACTGGCCCAGGCCCATCGGGTTGGCCACCGGCACCAACTCGATCACGCCGTTGAGGGCACCTTGCGCTTCAAGTTCGGCGAGGCGTTTTTTCAGCTCCCATGCGGCGCGCATACCGGGCAATTCATCAGCGTGCAGGCTGGCCTGGATATAGGCCTTGCGCTCGCCGCTGCCGAAACGGAACACGCTCAGCTGGCGCTCGCAGCCCAGGTGGCCCCAGGGCAACAGGTGATCGATACGTTCCATATCAGTGCTTCCGTGGAGCCAGGTAGCTCAGCCAGCGGCGCTCGGCCAACTTGAACAGGCGCACCAGGATAAAGGTCAGGCACAGGTAGAACACGCCGGCGGTGATGTAGGCTTCGAACGGCAGGTAGAACTGCGCGTTCACCGTGCGCGCGGCACCGGTGATGTCGATCAGGGTGACGATGGACGCGAGGCTGGTGGTCTGCAGCATCATGATCACTTCGTTGCTGTACTGCGGCAGCGCGCGGCGCAGGGCCGACGGCAGCAGGATGCGGCGGTACAGCTTGTAGCGCGACATGCCCATGGCCTTGGCCGCTTCGATCTCGCCATTGGGGGTGGCCTTGAGGCTACCGGCAATGATCTCGGCGGTGTAGGCGCTGGTGTTGATCGCAAAGGCCAGGCACGCGCAGAAGGTCGCGCTGGACAGCAGCGGCCACAGGAAGCTCTCGCGCACCGCTTCGAATTGCGCCAGGCCGTAGTAGATCAGGAACAGCTGCACCAGCATCGGCGTGCCGCGGATCACGTAGGTGTAGAGCCAGGCCACACCGTTCACGACCGGTTGCTTGGACACACGCATCAAGCCCAGGGGCAAGGCGGCGAGCAGGCCGAAGAACAGCGAGATGGCGAGCAATTTCAGGGTGGTCAGCAGGCCGCCAAGGTACAGCGGCATGGCCTCCCAGATGACGTTGTAGTCGAAGATCATAGATCAGCCGCCCTTACGCCTACCGAGTAGCGCTTCTCAAGATGACGCAGCGCCAGCAACGACACGCTGGTGATCACCAGGTACATCGCCGCCACTGCGAGGAAGAAGGTAAAAGGCTCGCGGGTGGCATCAGCCGCCTGCTTGGCCTTGAACATCATGTCTTGCAGGCCCACCACCGAGATCAGCGCGGTGGCCTTGGTGAGTACCAGCCAGTTGTTGGTAAACCCGGGGATCGCCAGCCGGATCATCTGCGGCACCATTACCCGGAAAAACACCTGGAAGCTGCTCATGCCATACGCAAGGCCGGCTTCGGCCTGGCCCTTGGGGATGGCCATGAAGGCGCCACGGAAGGTTTCCGACAGGTAGGCGCCAAAGATGAAACCCAGGGTGCCGATACCGGCGGCCAAGGGGTTCAAGTCGATATAGTCGTCATAGCCGAGCATCGGCGCGACGCGGTTAAGAAGGTCCTGACCACCGTAGAAAATCAGCAGGATCAGCACCAGGTCGGGGATCCCGCGGATCACCGTGGAGTACAAGTCACCCAGCCAGGCCAACCAGCGCACCGGCGACAGGCGTAACGCGACCCCGATCAGACCCAGAACAATGGCCAAGGCCATGGACGACAAGGCGAGCTGAAGCGTCAACCATGCGCCATCGAGGATGACGGCCCCGTAGCCTTTCAACATGATTCAGGTCCTCGAAAAGGGGGATGAAAAAATGGCGCAAACCGCAGGAATTCTGTTGCTTGCGCCATTTCAGGACAGACAGCTACGAGTACTTACTTGGCTTCAGGGCCGTAAATATCGAAGTTGAAGTACTTTTTCTCGATTTCTTTGTACTTGCCATTGGCACGGATCGCGGCGATGGCAGCGTTGATACGGTCCAGGTTTTCCTTGTCGCCTTTGCGCACGGCGATGCCTACGCCGTCACCGAAGTACTTGACGTCGGTGAATGCTGGGCCAGTGAACGCATAGCCTTTACCGGCTGGCGTATCGAGGAAACCTTCCTGCAACAGGGTGGCGTCGGCCACGGTGCCGTCGAGGCGACCCGCTTCCACGTCGAGGTAGATTTCGTTCTGCGAGCCATAAGGAACAATGGTGGCGCCTTTAGGTGCGAGGACTTCCTTGGCGAAACGGTCGTGGATCGAACCGCGCTGAACGCCGATCTTCTTGCCTTTGAGTTCATCCAGGCTGTCGCTGACCGCAGTGCCTTCCTTCAACACCAGGCGCGCTGGGGTCAGGTAGTAGCGGTTGGTGAAGTCCACGGACTTCTTGCGATCTTCGGTGATGGACATGGACGACAGGATCGCGTCGATCTTGCGCACTTTCAAAGCCGGGATCAGGCCGTCGAACTCTTGCTCGACCCAGGTGCACTTGACCTTCATCTCTTCGCACAGGGCGTTGCCGATGTCGTAGTCAAACCCGACGATGCTGCCATCCGGCGCCTTCGAGGCAAACGGAGGGTAAGCCGCTTCGATACCAATTTTCAGAGGCTTGCCTTCAGCGAAAGCCTGCATGGACAGCACGGACAGCGCCAGGGCGCCCAACAGCACGAGTTTCTTCATCTTGGGACTCCATCGGTATAGGGCAAAACAGCAGTATGAGCCATGGCCCACGATGCGACTGAGTGAAACCGAATAGCGGTGCTGCGTCCTACACCAATTCAACACTGGAGACGACGAGCGAGTGATCGGCATTCTAACGACAGGCCGGAAGCCGATATTTCCTCAATGCGACAACAATTTACAGAAGCACTGAGAAAGCGGTTCCAACACATTGACAGCCTCTGAATTTTATGCAGAGACAAAAGACATTAAACCTGTAGACGCTGCAAATTGCGGGCCTATTATTCGCAAACCCTTCTGGGACGGCAAGTGTGGCGTTTAATCTTATTTCCGGGGGTGTCTAAAGCGCGGTTTTTCGGGGCATAAGCGTAGCCCTTTGCCTCATGTTTGGGCGAGAGGTTACACATTTGTGCCACTCGGTAACATTCAGAAACCTCCTACGCAAAAAACCGATATTTATTTGACTGGTCGTCATGCGGATCTGTCAGCTCCTCCCCCATACCCACCTTGGATCTCCACCGATTTCACTCACAAAAAAGCCCCACTCGGCTCACACCGAATGGGGCTTTGTCTGACCAGCCCGCCTTACGCGACGTTCATGGTCTTGTGTGTCTCAATCAAATGCGCCACTACCCCTGGGTCCGCCAGGGTGGAAATATCGCCCAGGCCGTCGTACTCGGCCGTGGCAATCTTGCGCAGGATGCGACGCATGATTTTCCCCGAGCGCGTCTTCGGCAAGCCAGGTGCCCACTGGATCACGTCCGGCGAGGCAATCGGCCCGATTTCCTTGCGCACCCAGTTCTTCAGCTCCAGGCGCAAGGCTTCGGTGGGTTCTTCGCCATTCTTCAGGGTCACATACACATAGATGCCCTGGCCCTTGATGTCGTGCGGCACACCCACCACCGCCGCTTCGGCGACTTTAGGGTGGGCAACCATGGCGCTTTCGATCTCGGCGGTGCCCATGCGGTGGCCGGATACGTTCAACACGTCATCCACACGGCCGGTGATCCACCAGTAGCCGTCTTCATCGCGACGCGCGCCGTCACCGGTGAAGTACATGCCACGGAAGGTCTTGAAGTACGTGTCGACAAACCGGTCATGGTCGCCGTACAGGGTACGGGCCTGGCCTGGCCACGAGTCGAGAATCACCAGGTTGCCTTCGGCGGCGCCTTCGATGATGTTGCCTAGATTGTCCACCAGCGCCGGCACCACACCGAAGAACGGCCGTGCGGCAGAACCCGGTTTGAGCGCATGGGCGCCCGGCAGCGGGCTCATCAGGGTGGCGCCGGTTTCGGTCTGCCACCAGGTGTCGACGATCGGGCAACGGGATTGGCCGACGTTCTTGTAGTACCAGTCCCACGCTTCCGGGTTGATCGGCTCACCCACCGACCCCAACAGGCGCAGGCTGCTGCCGTCGACGCCTTCGCAGGCAGCGGTGCCGGAAGCCATCATCGCGCGGATCGCGGTCGGGGCGGTGTAGAGGATATTGACCTTGTGCTTGTCGACGATCTTGCCCACCCGGGTGATGTCCGGATAGTTCGGCACGCCTTCGAACAGCAAGGTGGTCGCGCCATTGGCCAGCGGGCCGTAGACAATATAGGTATGGCCGGTGACCCAGCCGACGTCGGCGGTGCACCAGTAGATTTCGCCCGGGCGGTAGTCGAATACGCGCTCGTGGGTCAGGGCTGCGTACAACAGGTAGCCGCCGGTGGTGTGCTGCACGCCTTTAGGCTTGCCGGTGGAACCGGAGGTGTAGAGGATGAACAGCGCTTCTTCGGCGCCCATCTCTTTTGGCGCACACACGGTGCCCGCCACTTTCATCAGGTCTTCGTACCAGATGTCGCGATGCTGGTTCCACTTGATCGAACCATTGGTGCGCTTGCACACGATGACCTTCTGGATACTGCTGGTTTCCGGGTTGGTCAGCGCGTCGTCGACGTTGGCCTTCAGCGGAATTTTCTTACCCGCGCGAATGCCTTCATCGGCAGTGATCACCACCTTCGACTTACAGTCGATGATGCGACCGGCCAGGGCCTCCGGCGAGAAGCCGCCGAACACCACGGAATGGATCGCACCGATGCGGGTACACGCCAGCATGGCGACCACGGCTTCGGGGATCATCGGCATATAGATAGTCACCACGTCGCCACGGTGCACATCCTGGCCGCGCAGGGCGTTGGCGAACTTGCAGACTTCTTCGTGCAACTCGCGGTAGGTGATGGTGCGGCTCTCGGCCGGGTCATCACCCTCCCAGATGATCGCCGCCTGGTCGCCGCGCTCGGCGAGGTGACGGTCCAGGCAGTTGTAGGAAACGTTCAGGGTGCCATCGGCGAACCACTTGATGTCGACATGGTGATCGTCGAAAGAGGTCTGCTTCACCGCGGTGAAAGGCTTGACCCAGTCAAGGCGCTTGGCTTGCTCGCGCCAGAAGCCATCGGGGTTGACCACCGACTGCTGGTACATGGCCTTGTAGGTCGCCTCGTCGGTCAGCGTGTTGGCTGCTACTTCGGGGCGAACGGGGTACAGGGAAGCCGCACTCATCTTTCTTACCTCGGTGACATAGTTGTTGTTGTATGGCCCAGTTGTAGCCGGGGTGGACCTATAGAACCATTCGACGATGGTAGTAACAAGACCCTACAAAATGCCCTGCTATCCGCCTTTGCCGCTCTGGCCCGCAGCCTGCGGGGCTTTGCGGCTGTGTGAAAAAACCTTTACCAGGCGATTGTTACAAAAACCGCCAATAGTCTTTATCAAAAGTACGGGTATATGAATATAACCCGCAGGCCTAGAATTACTTCCGCCAACCAAGGCACATTGATTAACACAGCAGTGATTAACAACGTAACAGCCCCCACGAAGGCACGTTAATCCGCACTAACCAACCCTAAGTTACACACGTGGCCTCACAAGGGCCCCGTGACCCCTTTCGCCCTGAAGAAGGTAAGTAAAGAAATGAAAGCTCTCGTAGTTATGGCCCTCAGCAGCTTGTGCGCCACCGCCGCCCTGGCCGACGAGGCCCCGACCGAGCTGGCCGGCCACAACGCCCCGATTGTTGAAGATTACACCTACAGCACCAAGCTGGACGTCGCCAAAGTATTGTCCATGAGCAATATCCCGGAAGTCTGCGAAGTTGTACCGGTAAAGATGGAATATGAAGACTCCCAAGGTCAGCGTCATATCCTTAATTACCATGTCATGGGTAATGGTTGCTCTAACGGATAACAACTTCGTTAGTTAGACAGACCCGGATCTTATTCGCCGCAAGAAATCGTTCTTGCGGCAAAGAACCGGTCCTCCCTTCCCGCCCTCAAAAAGCCCTCCCCTCTTCCCCACAATAAATAGCCCACCGCCCGTCAAAAATTTCCTACCCCATCAAACCCCCGCAAACCCTCACTCTGGCTCAAATAGCCGCCTTTTTGTCTCTGATCCGAGACCATCCGCCGCAACACAAAGCCGAATTTTTCCCTATAATGCGCGGGTAAATCGGGCCTGCAATATCCCTTTACACAGGGACGAAGAGCCAGACCTTGAGCCTGCGCTGGAGCATGCACCTGTCGCTCCGCCCCTCAAGCCTCAAGCAGAGCACCGTTACCCAATTCCGTTTATTTGCCTGCGCGAGCTGTTGCAACAAACGATTCCTTAAGATCCACCGCGGCCTGAGGGCCGTGTGAACACCCAACCATCCGGTTTCACACGGGCACCTTTGAGCCCTCACGCAGGAGACGACACGTCATGCTGAGCTGGGACGAATTCGACAAAGAAGAAGACGGCGAAGTAGCCACCAAAGGCGCCAACGCCGGCCACGCCACCGAAGCCAACATGGACCGCCTCGACGGTGCCGGCGCCGCCGCCGCCATCGAAGCCCGCGCCGTCACCGCCAGTGACTCCGCCGCCATCGTGCGCGCCAAGGCTGCCCTGGACAAACTCGACGTCGCCGAAGGCCTCGCCGAACTTGAAGGCGCCTCCGCCCGCGTCGCCGTTGACGAAAAGCGCATGATCAACTGCCGCGCCGACCTCAACCAACTCGTACCCTTTAAGTACGACTGGGCCTGGCAGAAGTACCTCGACGGCTGCGCCAACCACTGGATGCCGCAAGAGGTCAACATGACCGCCGACATCGCCCTGTGGAAAAACCCCGAAGGCCTGACCGACGACGAACGCCGCATCGTCATGCGCAACCTCGGCTTCTTCTCCACTGCGGATTCGTTGGTCGCCAACAATCTGGTGCTGGCCGTCTACCGCCTGATCACCAACCCGGAGTGCCGCCAGTACATCCTGCGCCAGGCCTTCGAAGAAGCGATCCATACCCACGCCTACCAGTACTGCATCGAATCGCTGGCCATGGATGAAGGCGAGATCTTCAACATGTACCACGAGATCCCATCGGTCGCCAAAAAGGCAGCCTGGGGCCTGAAATACACCCGCTCGATCTCCGATCCAAAGTTCGAAACCGGCACCGTCGACACCGACAAGGAACTGCTGCGCAACCTGGTCGCTTACTACTGCGTACTGGAAGGCATCTTCTTCTACTGCGGCTTCACCCAGATCCTGTCCATGGGCCGCCGCAACAAAATGACCGGCGTGGCCGAGCAGTTCCAGTACATCCTGCGCGATGAGTCGATGCACCTGAACTTCGGTATCGACGTGATCAACCAGATCAAAATCGAAAACCCGCATTTGTGGGATGCCGAGATGAAGGAAGAAGCGACCCAGATGATCCTGCAGGGGACTCAGCTGGAGATTGAATACGCGCGGGATACCATGCCGCGTGGCGTGCTGGGGATGAACGCGGCGATGATGGAAGACTATTTGAAGTTCATCGCTAACCGTCGCCTGTCGCAGATTGGCTTGAAGGAAGAGTATCCGGGGACGACGAACCCGTTCCCGTGGATGAGCGAGATTATGGACTTGAAGAAAGAGAAGAATTTCTTTGAGACTCGTGTGATCGAGTACCAGACCGGCGGTGCGCTGAGCTGGGATTGAAGTCAGTACCACCAAAGAGAGCTGCCCAAGGGCAGCTCTTTTTTTGCAAATAGAATTTAGAAGGTCACATCAGCAAATGGAACTGCTCTACGCCACGCTATTAATTATCACGATACTCGGAATGGCTGCCTGGATGTTTCTCGGTGGATTTGTCTTCAGAAATCCGTTCGTCCTCTACATCACAGGTTTTGTTCTAGCACTCGTGGGTGGATATCTTTCCTATAGTTTGCAAGAGATCGCTGCTAATGGCGAAGCGGCTAAATACTTTACTGACCTTAAACTAGCCGCCGCACTTGTCAGCTACACCATCGCCGCAGCCGGCGGTAGTTTGATTGCAAGCGGTATTTTGTTGAAAGCCCAACATATGGCCAAAGCAGACAAAATTTCTGCGAAGAGAGCAGTAAACATCGTCGCCAACAACATTGAAATGATCCATCAGCAGGCGCTACAGCTACGGGATAATCCCACGGCGCTGACAATCGCAAAGCAAGAAGAACAGCGTCTCGACCTGCGCTTGAGGTTATACGAACAACGAACAGCGCTGGACAAGGCCCTTGAGCGACTGGAACAAATGGACTATCCGTGAGGATTGCCATTTCTTGACGTACATCACGTCAAGCACCTGGCCCAGAAGGGTTCGGATCGCATCACCAATGCTGTAGCCTTGTGCCCCAATTGCCATCAGCGTTGTCACCGGTCGAGTGACCCGGAGGCTTTCACCGAGGGGCTTTACGCCAAGGTCGGAAGATTGGCACGGGAGTAGACTCCTGCTGTCACACCTGATGCACGCTCAAAAAAATACTAGATAGGACCGAGGCCAACCCGTGAACCCAGACATGCTCGAAGCCGGCCCTGTGGATGCCAAAGTACTTTCCGTCTTTGACTTCGACGGCACCCTGACCCACCACGACAGTTTCGTGCCCTTCCTCAAGTTCGCCTTTGGCACCGGCGAGTTTTATGGCCGGATGGTCAAGCTGGCGGTGCCTGGGCTGCGCTTTTTGCTGCGGCAGATCAGCCGGGATGAGTTGAAGGCGCAGTTGATCCGCACCTTTATGACCGGGGTGGAGAAGGCGTGGGTGCAGCAGAAGGCCGAGGAGTATTGCCAGCGCAATTGGGCACGGTTGATGCGTCCGGCCGGGGTGCTGTCGGTGGAGCAGGAGCTGGGCTCGGGGGCGGTGGTGACGCTGTGCTCGGCGTCGCCGGCGTTGGTGCTGCAGCCGTTTGCCGATCGGCTTGGGATCAAGTTGATTGGCACCGAGCTTGAGGTGGTCGACGGGGTGTTGACCGGCAAGCTCACCGGGAATAACTGCCGGTGTGAGAATAAGGTGCTGCGGCTGGAAGCGGTGTATGGCGATTTGGGCGAGTATCGGCTGCGGGCCTGGGGCGATACGCGTGGGGATCGGGAGTTGTTAGCGGCGGCACAGGATGCGCATTTTCGGCATTTTCATGCGAAGAAGAAAAAGCGGGCTCGGTTGCAGCGGTGATGCGGCTGGTGGGGTTGGCGGGGGATCGAGGTGATCCCATCGCAGCCTCGCTAAAGCTCGACACCTCCCACATTTGACCTTTTTCAGCCCCTTGATCTGTGTTCGGCGAGTGGTTTATGTGGTGGCTTTGAGATTTACGCCCAGGGCAGTGGCAAAGGCTTTTACCAGCGGGCTTCTTGGCGCGTTGTGGCGCAGGATCAGGTTGAACGCGGTGCTCAGGTGAACATGATCCGGGCACAGTGCGCGCAGGCGCCCTTCCCTTACGAGCGATGCGGCGTAGTGCTCGGGCAGGAAGCCGATAAACCGGCCGGTCAGCACAAGGATGGCGACCGCTTCAACCTGCGAGGCTGAGGCGGGTTGCAGGTTCTTGCTGATATTTACGTGGGTTCCCGCTATTAATAGCGAAACCTCTCACGGACCCGAGCCCCATGAAATTCGACACGGCCTACAGCCTGAGTCTCGATGACAAGCTGTCGATCTATGACGTGCGAGACCTGAATTTCGACGAAACCAACACCTTCGACTCCGACAAGGACAGTTTCCTCTGTCCCAACGATGCCTGTCGCGCTGCCTTTGAAGCAGGCAATATGCTGAGCACGTTCAACGCCAAGAACGTCAACTACCAGCGCACCCCGCACTTCAAAAACACACCGAGCACCCGGCATATCGACGGCTGCCGCTATGCCAGCCTCCACAAGGGTGCAGCAGGCGAAAACGACGATGAGCGTGAGGACAATTTCCCATCGGAATTTGTCCTGACCCGTCGTACGTACGAGCGTAAAACCGCGGTGGTCGGCACCGAGGGATTGGTCCCACAAGATTCAGCGAAAACACCTTCAAGCCGCAGCGGCGAATCTGTCAGTTCGAGCGACACCACCCCGGACAAGACCAGCGTGTTCGCCCACCCGGTGGAATGTTACGTGTCGAACATCGACGACAAGGAAAAGCTCAAAAGCATGCCGTTGAAGATCGGCGAACACACCGCGACTTACTCGACGTTTTTCAAGAAAATCGAATACCTGCAAGACAACAAGGGTTTGATCTACTGGGGCAAGATCAAAGCGATCAAGGACTACACCAGCAGCTTTCGCATCGACTTCGAAAAGAAAGTATGGCTCGACAAAAAGCCCTACTCGGTCAACGTCTACCTGAGCAAAAAGCTCATCGAGAACTACCGCAAGCGCAAGGCGTTCCTGGAGCAGATCAGGGCGGCGGCGGACAGTGAACGGGCGTTGTATTGTTTCTTCTATGGGGTCACGCCGGAGCTGAAACAGGTGCCCAGCAAGAAGAACCCCGAGCAGACGTTCGGGGTGTTCAGCGCGAATATCGAGAACCTGGATCATCTGATCATTCGTGAGGCGCCGGGGTTGGAATAGTGGGTCGATAAAAACCCAGTTGATGAGCGGTCAAAACAACTGTACAAAAACACAGTATAGTTTGCCCTCCCCCGTCGAATCCTGGAGAAACCCCATGTCCTCTCTGGCAATGAGCTCTTTCGTAGAACAGCAGATCGTCCTGCATCAATTCACCGCCAAACACAGCGTACAGGCCCGCACGATGTTGGGCTGGAGCCGCGAAGAGCTGGCCCGCCAGGCGGGTGTGACGGTGGATGCCATCCAACAGTTTGAAAGCCAGGGCGACGTGGGTGATGAAACCCGTCTGGCATTGGCGTTTCGGTTGGAGGCTGAAGGGTTGGTATTTTTCCCGGGGTTTGCACCGGGGTGGGGCATGAGTGTGCGGCGATTCACCACCTCCCCAACCGAACCCGCTGCCCCAAGTATTATTTCGCGGCTGATGGGCTCAACAGTGGCATCAATTGATTCACCAACGCCTCAGCCGAATGGTGCGTAGAGTCCAACCGGATCACCGGACAGGCCAGCGCCGCCAACCAGGTTTCATGCCGACGCAAGCTGCGTAGGCTGTGGTTGCCGTCGTCGTAACGTGCGGCCCAGGCCAGGAAGGCAACGCTGTTATCGTAGCGGCTGCCCCCTTCCAGGATTTCATCCCCGTAGCGTTGCACTTCCCTCATGCGCAGGCGCTGCAGGCGTACCTGCGGGTGGAGGCGCAGGAACACCACGTGGGTGAACTGCGCGATCATCGGGTCGCCCCAGCCGCACAGTGAACCGGACAACACCCAGCCTTCCAGTCCGGCGGTCTGTTCCTGCAGCTGGCGGATGCGTTCATCCTTGGGCCGGGCAGCGCTGAAGGGAACCTCGGCTTGCTGCCAGTAGAAGTCGTCGGCATCGAAGTAAGGGATGTTCAGACGTTCTGCCAAGGCCCTGCCCAAAGTGCTAGTGCCGGCCCCAGCAGCACCGAGGATATGAATTTTATAGGCCATGGCTTCCCTCCATGGCAGTGAGTGTATATCCAGGAGGCGGCGGCCCTTGAGTTTGTAAACGCCAACAGCCGCCTATTGCTCAATGCCCGGCCCTGGAACCTGTCTTCGCGGCCTCCTCGTAGCCATGGGCTACGGCCAGCAGCGTGGGTTCGGTCCAGCGGGCACCAAAGAAGTATGCACTGCCCGGCACGCCGCGCTCGTCTTTGCCGGAAGGTACCGAGATCCCTGGATAACCGGCTACTGCGACCGCGAAATAGCTGTTCGTTTCAAAATCCGACACCACTGCATCAAGTGTTTCCCCGTCAATCAGCTCATCCACTGTGCTGCGGAAATCCTCGATAAGCGCGCCCCATAGCGGGTTGCGCTCCTCGGATGTCAGGGTGGATGCGTCGATTTCCTTGAGCAGCGGCTGGTGGTCGGTGTCGCTGCCATCGCGCTTTTCATTGAACGCGATCAACTCGGAAACTGACTTGACCGGCAACCCTGCGCGCTTGCCCAGATAATCATTCAACTCACTCTTCACATCAGCAAACAATAGCTCGCCATACCGTGATGCATCCGCCAACCGCACGTTCACCGGCACCAGCACTGCACCTTGTGCGCGAAGCACTTCCAGCGTTTTTTGAAATTGAGGGCTATTGTCCACCGGCAGGTTTTCGCCATTCGCGGAAAAGGTCGCGGGATAACCAATACGCTTATTCTTCAAGGCGCCAGGCTTGAGCAACGCTGTGTAGTCGATACCCTTGGGAGCATCCACATTGGTTGAATCCTGAGGATCGCTGCCCGACATGGCGTTGAGCAACAACGCGGCATCAAACACCGAGCGCGTCATCGGCCCCGGCGTGTCCTGTCGATGACTGGCAGGAATGATGCCGCTGCGGCTCAACAAACCCACGCTCGGCTTGAAACCAACCACTCCGTTAAACGCCGCCGGGACCATGATCGAGCCATTAGTTTCGGTGCCGACGGCCAAGGGCGCCAAACCAGCGGCGACCGCGACGGCTGAGCCCGAGCTTGACCCTCCCACCGGTGCATCCGCATGATGAGGGTTGCGCGTTTGCCCGCCCCGCTGGCTGAAGCCGTCGCGGCTGCCGCGAAAGCCGGCCAGTTCGGTCAGGTTGGTTTTACCCAGGATCACTGCGCCTTGCTCGCGCAGGCGTTCGACGATAAATGCGTCCTTGATCGCCGCAGCCCCCACCAATCCAAAGGCGCCTGCGCTGGTTTGCTGGGTGTCGCCCGTCTCGATATTGTCCTTGATGAGTACGGGAATGCTGTGCAGCGGTCCTCGCACCTTGCCGCTGGCGCGTTCGCGATCCAGCTCGCGAGCAATCTCCAGCGCTTGAGGGTTGAGTTCGATGATGGCGTTTAATCCAGGGTCGCGTTTGCGAATGCGCGCCTGCAGGAAGGTGACCAGATCTTCCGATGTGAGCCCGCCTGGCCTGGCCATTTGTTCACTGAGCTCGTGAACACTGGCATATTCCGTTCCCGGCGGAACCGGTTTGGAGGTATCGGCGGTCAACTGCCGCCCCATCCAAGAAGCCGCGTGGCTGACAAACGCATTCACACCATAACCAATACCAAACATGAACCACCTCGGGGGAAGAGTAAGAAGTGACGAAGGACCACCATTGAGCGGTGCGCCAGTCTAAAAACTTCCCTCCCCCCTTCCAGCACGACGTCGGCAGTTCAACGCGTAGTATTGTTCAACACCCCAGGTAGCCCATGCTGTGCATTCCCCAGGGAACTGGCATTGCGATAACCCTGGACCAGCGCCGCCAGCGATTCCTTCGACCATCGCGCCCCGTAGAACCACAACGTCGAGCCTTCATCGAGCGCCTCGCCAAACCGTGGGTAACCACTCCAGCACGCTCTATGGAACGCCGCACTTTCGCTGTCCGACACCAGGGCATCCAGCCGATATCGACTCACAAGCCCATCGATTTCATTTTGACTGTGCAGGTCGAGCGTGAGGTCTCTGTCGAGACGTTGTGCCGGCACGGGCAACAGTTGCACCCCCGCCCGGCGAAGAACATCCAGTGCAGCCATAAACGGCGCTCGGTGTTGAATCGGTTCGTGATCATCGCCACGTCCATATCGGTCGGCATAACCCACGCGCCTGCCGGCCAGCGTCTGGGTGACGGTAAAGGGGTTGTTGTTCTGCACCATGGGCACCTCCACCATCACCGGAGCCTGGGGTTCGATACCGCTCAAGGCAATCAGCGTCAACGAGGGATCACGCATGGGTTTTATGGGAAGTGCCGGTGCGTTATACCCGGGGATCAGGACACCACCGTTGGAATAGGTTTGAAGGCGGGGATGGACATCAAACTCGATACTGCGAGGGGGCGATTGATCGGAGCAGGGGCGGTGGCCTGCAGGCTCCGGGCAGTTCATCTCCAAGAGCGAAGACAGAGGCTGGCCCACCTGGCAAACCGCCCCCGTTCGCAAGTATTTGCTGCTTTTGCTTTCCATCAGAACGCCCCCCTGAAATCACTTTCCAGGGATCATCGCATCCTTCGCCAGAGCCTGTCGCAGAGCGGAAACAGCTTGCAAACTCCTTTTCCCCGCGGCTCTGCGCCATCAGCTCACGAGGTGCTCTTGCGCTTGCTGGGTTTCCACTTCCAGCCACCATGCATACCCACGCTCAGGCTGATTCAAACTGAACGCCTGACCCATCGGCGGTGTGGTAATCGACACGTTGCGCTCCCACGCCAGCGCCATGATGCGGTCGAAGGGTTCGTGCCAGGCATGGAACGCCAGGTCGAAAGTACCGTTGTGGATCGGCAGCAGCCAGCGGCCCTTGAGGTCAATATGCGCTTGCAGGGTTTGCTCCGGCTGCATGTGCACATGGGGCCAGTCAACGTTGTAAGCACCGGTTTCCATCAACGTCAGATCGAACGGGCCATACTGTTCGCCGATGCGTTTGAAGCCATCGAAGTAACCAGTGTCGCCGCTGAAAAAGATCCGCCGCGCGCCGTCGATCATCACCCAGGAACACCATAGGGTCTGGTTGGCATCAAACAGCCCACGCCCGGAAAAATGCTGGGCGGGTGTGGCCACGAAACGAATACCCTCCACCTCGGTGCCGTGCCACCAGTCCAGCTGGCGAACCTTGCTGGCCTCAACGCCCCACTTGACCAGAATGTCACCCACGCCAAGCGGCGCGAGAAAGTAACGGGTCTTGTCGGCCAATTGGACGACAGCCTTATGATCAAGATGGTCGTAGTGGTTGTGGGAAAGAATCACCGCCTCCAGGGGCGGCAGCTCTTCAAGACTGATAGGTGGCTGGTGGAAACGCTTGGGGCCGGCCCAACTGAATGGCGAGGCGCGCTCGGCGAACACCGGGTCGGTCAGCCAGAATTTACCGCGCATTTTCAGCAAGACAGTGGAATGCCCCAGACGAAAGACGCTGTGGTCAGGAGCTGCAAGCAGTTGTTCACGGGTCAGCGGCTGCACGGGGATAGCCCCCACCGGTCGCGTGGTGCGGGGCTTGTTGAACAGCATGTTCCAGAAAATACGCAACGTTTTGGCAAACCCGCCGTGTTGCACAGGGGCGTCGTTGCTGAAGTGCGCCTTGTCCCGTTCGGCAGGCTTGCGCGCTGAAGGCGCGCGGTCGACAGGGGGTGAAATGATGGCCATTACAGAGTGACTCCTACGGTCCGCTCATAAGTTACACTGCACAGTGTAGTTTCAAGATTGCAACAAAATCCGCAGCAAGTAAACTACCCAGTGTAATTTCCCCTCAAGAGCCGAACGCCATCCATGACTGCCCCTCAACGCCTCACCGACCGCAAACGCGAAGCCATCGTAGCAGCGGCTATCGCCGAGTTTCGGGCCAACGGTTTCGAGGTCACCAGCATGGACAAGATCGCCGCCACCGCCGGGGTTTCCAAACGCACGGTATACAACCACTTTCCCAGCAAGGAAGAGTTGTTCGCCGAAATTCTCCACCAGCTCTGGGCCAGCAGCGTCGCCCAACTCGACGTCAGCTACGCCAGCGACCGCCCGTTGCGTGAACAGTTACGCGGGTTGCTGGAGGCAAAGATGAAGATGATGTCGGACACCAACTTCCTCGACCTCGCCCGGGTCGCCATCGCGGCCACCATCCATTCACCGGAACGTGCGCAAGACATGGTCACCCGCCTGAGCCAGCGCGAAGAAGGCTTTACCCAGTGGGTACGTGCCGCCCAGGAAGATGGCCGCCTCTCCTGCACCGACCCGGCGTTTGCCGCCCATCAGATCCAGAGCCTGCTCAAGGCCTTCGCGTTCTGGCCGCAGATCACGTTGGGCCAGCCGACCCTGGATGCCGTCCACCAGGCCAGCGTCATTGAGTCAGCCATCGACCTGTTCCTTGCCGGCTACGAAGTCAGCGCCTCCCGCCCCCAGTAAAAACCATTGCAGGAGCGACATTCCTGGTCGCTTTTGACGCATTCGCCCTCTGTTTTGCGCAAATGGCCTGGAAGGCCACTGATTATTCCTACTCGAATAACTGACAATATTCACAGGACTTATCCGATCAACGGGTGATCCAGTGGCCGCGAGCCGCCGTATATGTGAAAAACAGTTGAACCAGGAATTTATGGAAAACAGACGAGGCAAAGGGCTCTCATTTGCCAGGCGTATCTACCAGCCAAGGATCATCGGCCTGGGTGTCGGCAGCATCAGCGTCACCGGCGCCTTGTACCCCCTGGCCATGCCGGGCTGGGTCTGGGCGTTGTTGCTGCTCAATGGATTTGCCTGGGCGCACCTGGCTTACCAGTTATCCACCCGCTCGCAGTTTCCTTACCAGGCTGAACAGCGCAACTTCTTGTATGACTCGGTATTCGGCGGGTTCTGGGCCGCCGCCGCGCAGTTCACGCCGCTGACGGCCGTGACCATCCTGTCGATGATGACCATGAACAACGTCGCCGCCGGCGGCAGGCGCCTGTTTCTGCGGGGCCTGCTCGCACAAGGGCTAGGGGTCGGCGTGGCGTGGGCACTGTTCGGCATCAAGTTCAACCCCGAGGTCAGCCTGCTGCAGGTCTACACCTGCCTGCCCATGCTGACCCTCTACCCCATGGCCATCGGCATGGTCTGTTATCAACTGGCAATCAAACTGTCAGAACATAAACGCGCCCTCAGTGCCCTGAGCCGCACCGACAGCCTCACCGGTCTGCTCAACCACGGCTCGTGGAAAGACCTGCTGCACCTCAAGTTCCACAAGTGCCAACAGCAGCAAAGCCACGCCACCATCGCGTTGATTGATATCGACCACTTCAAGCAGATCAATGATACCCACGGCCATATCGTCGGCGACACAGTGCTGCGGCAACTGAGCCTGGAACTGCGACGCAACCTGCGGGAAAACGACCTGGCCGGGCGTTACGGTGGCGACGAGTTCTGTGTGATTCTTCCGCAAATGCCCCTGGAGCAAGCGGCGCAGATCATGGAGCAGATGCGCGAAACATTCGGCAATTACCGCACCCCGCAAATACCGGAATTGCGCGTCAGCCTGAGCATCGGTTTGGCGGATTTCCAGCCGCGCTACACAGACGCAGCCATGTGGCTGAATGCGGCGGACCGGGCGCTCTATGCGGCCAAGGACACCGGGCGTAATCGGGTCAGCGTCAGTGACGACCGGATCGCCTGTTCCGCCTGAAGTTGTCTTACAACTTCTCGTCTGAATCTTCCTTCCAACGCCGTAGGCGATAGCATAATGCCTCCATTGGTCGCCTGCCCAAAAATGGTCCTGCCCATAGGGCGAACTTCTTGTCAGGCTGATCACTCTTAACCCGTTGTTCCACCCCCGCTGTCAGCACAAGGAGGCTGACAATGAGCACGTCAACCGTACGGCGAATGCCTTACGGGGGCAGGCGCATATACATGGATACTCCCCGACGCATGCTTGCCCGAGCACCCGAACATGCTATTCAACGCCCATAAGAAAACCATCAACACCCTGCAACACACCGTGGCTCACCAGGCCAGCCTGCTGGACGCGATCGAGCGCTCCATGGCGGTGATCGAATTTGATCCGCAAGGCGTTGTGCTGCGAGCCAATGACAACTTCCTCAATACCCTGGGCTACCGCGCCGAGCAGATCGAAGGCCAATCCCACCGGATGTTCTGCACGCCCGCCTTTGCCCGTAGCGCCGAGTACAACCAGCTGTGGTCCAACCTGCAAAACGGCCAGTTCCAGTCCGGCACCTTTGAACGGGTGGCCAGCAACGGTCAGTCGGTGTGGCTGGAAGCCAGCTACACCCCGGTGCGTGATGACACAGGCCGTGTGATCAAAGTGTTGAAGTACGCCCTGGACGTCACCCCGCGCCTGCAGGCCGAAAGCGAGGCCAACGCCAAATTGGAAGCCATCGGCCGGGCAATGGCCGTCATCGAGTTCAACCTCGACGGCACGATCATCACCGCCAACGCCAACTTCCTGCAGCGCATGGGCTACAGCCTGGCGCAGATCCAGGGCCAGCATCACCGCCTGTTCTGCACACCAGAGACCGCCGCAAGCTCGGCCTACAGTGACTTCTGGCGGCGCCTGAATCAGGGCGAATTGTTCAGCGGCCAGTTCGAACGCGTGGATAAAAACGGCCAGCCCGTGTGGCTCGAAGCCAGCTACAACCCGGTGTACGACGCCAGCGGACGCCTGTGCAAAGTGGTGAAATTCGCCTCGGACATCACGGCACGCGTGCAACAACATGCCGCTGACGCGCAGAGTGCAGCCCAGGCCTATCACCTGTCCCTGCACACCCAGGACATGGCGGAAAAAGGCGCCGACGTGATCCAGAAAACAGCCAGCGGCATGCGTGAAATTTCCTCGGACATCGACAACTCCTCGCAACTGATCGCCAAGCTGGGCGAGCGCTCGCAGCAGATCACCACCATCGTCAACACCATTCGTGGCATTGCCGACCAGACCAACCTACTGGCACTCAACGCCGCTATCGAAGCGGCGCGCGCAGGTGAACAAGGCTGTGGATTTGCCGTGGTGGCCGATGAAGTGCGGCAGCTGGCGGCGCGCACCAGCGGTTCCACCACGGAGATCTCCAGCATGATCGCGGTGATCCAGGCTGAAACCCGCCAAGCCATCGACAGCATGGACGCGACCCGCGACCGCGCCGCCCAGGGTGTGGAATTGGCCAACCAGGCCGGTACGGTGATCCTGCAGATTCGTGAAGGCACCAGCGAGGCGGTACACGCGGTGAGTGCGTTTGCCAATGAGCGTGGCGTCCACTAAGTAGGCCCCGGGTTATTCATGTGTAAGACAGGTCGCCAGGACTATAGTGATTCACTGTCTTAACGCTGATGACCCGAGACCACCATGACACCAGACAAGCCCGATACCGCGCCCGTCGACCACCTGCGCTTTCACCGGCGCCATGCCCACCTGGCGCCGACCTTTGGCAACGACACCTTTGCCCTCAAGGCCGAGGCTTTTGCGCGCTTCTTTGGTACACCGACCTTCCTCGGTGCGCAAACCGCGATCGTGATCTTGTGGGTGGTGCTCAACGTCACCGGTATCACCCACTTCGACGTGTACCCGTTCATCCTGCTCAACCTGGCCTTCAGCCTGCAATCAGCCTATGCCGCGCCGCTGATCCTGCTCGCCCAGACGCGCCAGGCAGCTCGCGACAAAGCCCAGTCCGACGCCGATGCGCAACACCGCGAAGCGCTGGCCATCGCCAATACCGAACGCCAGGCCCAGGCCGCACAAACCACTAAACAGCTGCTGGAATTGCTGGAGCAAAACACCCGGCTCACGGAAATGACCAAGCAACTGACCGAACACATCGAAACCCTGACGTGCGAAATGCATGAGCATTACGTGCGAAAACCTCAATAACAACGCGAATTCCATGTGGGAGGGGGTCAGCTCCTTCCCACACTGGTTCTATGCTGTGTCAGGGTTTCATCTGCACATGCCGTCCCAGCTCATCAAACAGCGTCACCACCGAGCGCAACGCCCGGCAATCGGGACGCGTCAACAGCCATAACGCCGTATCGTGCCCCGCCAATGCGGGGCCCAGGGGCTGCAAGCGGTCATCCAGTAGAAAATCCGGCAGCGCCGCTACGCCCAAACCGGCCCGCACCAGTTCGGTGACCGACAGCATGCTGTTGCAGCGGTAACTGGGGCGCACACCGGGCAGGTGCTCGCGGCGCCACGCCACCGTGGGGTGATCGGGCAGGAAGTCATCCGGCGCGATCCAAGCGAGCTCTGCCAGTGTGCGACCGGCGTGCTGACGCGCATACGTAGCGCTGGCACACACCTGATACGTCACGGCCCCCAGGCAACGGCCAACAAGATGCTCCGGCGGTGCCTTGGTCAGGCGCAGGGCGATGTCGGCATCGCGACGGCTCAGATTGGCGAAGTCATTGGAAGTGCTCAGCTCCAGGGTCAACGCCGGGTAGTCCGGCATGAACTGCGCCAGCGCCGGCAACAACAGCCCTTGCAGCACCGAGTCGGTACAGGTCAGGCGCACCGTGCCGCTGATCACCTCGCCGCCCTGCTCCACGCCGATTCGCGCCGCTTCCAGCGCCTGCTCGGCACGTTCAGCCTGCTGCGCGAGGTTGCTCGCCAGGCTGGTGGGCAGGTAGCCGGCGCGGCTTTTTTCAAACAGCGTCTGGCCCACTGCGGCCTCAAGCCTACGCACCGCGCGAAATACCGTGGACACATCCACCCGCAACAACGCCGCCGCCCGCGCCAGAGTGCCGCCACGCACAAGGGCGAGGATCAGCGATAGGTCGGGGTAATCGATTTGATAGTGCGTGGCTGCATTGAGCATGTGGGCAAACGCCAATATTGATTGCGTGGGCGCCAATCTATTATGTGCATCAGGACACTACAAGCCATGGGATGCCCACGATGAAAGCCACCACCTTGCACCTTGCCCTGATCGGCGATTACAACCCCGATGTCATTGCGCACCAGGCCATTCCCGTTGCATTGCAATTGGCTGCCGAAGCGCTGGGCCTGAAGGTTCACCCGCAATGGCTGGACACCGACACCCTCACACCGACCACTGAACTGCACGGCTTCGACGGTTTCTGGTGCGTGCCCGCCAGCCCCTACCGCGACACCGAAGGCGCACTGCGGGCGATACGTTTTGCCCGCGAACAACGGCGACCTTTCCTCGGCACCTGCGGCGGTTTTCAACACGCGGTGCTGGAATACGCCCGCAATGTGCTTGGCTGGGCCGACGCGGAACACGGCGAACTGGCGCCGGATGCAAAGCGCGCGGTGATCATTCCCCTAAGCTGCTCCCTGGTAGAAGCCACCGACACCGTGGGATTGGCAGCCTATACGCGCATCGCCGAAGCCTACGGCCGCTTGGACATCGAGGAGGGCTATCGCTGCCGCTACGGCATGAACCCCGCGTTCGCCGCGGCCTTGCTGGAACGCGAACTGATCGCCAGCGGGCATGATTCGGCCGGCGACCTGCGTGCGGTGGAGTTGCTTGACCATCCGTTCTTCGTCGCCACGCTGTTCCAGCCCGAACGCGCCGCGCTCAAGGGCATCACCCCGCCGCTGGCACTGGCCCTGCTCAAGGCTTGCCAGGAGTGCTCGGCATGATCGCCAAGACACCCGCCCCACCCTACTACGCGGTAATTTTCAGCTCATTGCGCACCGAGGGTGATCAAGGCTACGGCCAGGCCGCCGCCCGCATGTTGGAGCTGGCGCACGAACAACCGGGTTTTCTCGGAGTGGAATCGGCGCGGGAGGATGGGCTGGGGATTACCGTGTCGTACTGGAGCAGCGAGGCGGCGATCCTGGCCTGGAAACAGCAGGCCGAGCATCGGGCGGTGCGTGAACAAGGACGCGCCACCTGGTACTCGGCGTTTCAGACACGGGTGTGCAAGGTGGAACGGGCCTACACATTCCAAGGCCATTAACCTTCGTATCGCCCGGCTCTCTGTGGCGAGCCTGCTTGCTACAACAAGCCCGCACACCACAGAAAACCAGCCTGCCACGCAAGGCTCGCTTACCGCCTATGCCGTCTAGCTCACCAGACTGCGCAACGCGCTGATCTGTGGAATCTCCACCCGTTTCATATACACCCGCAGCGGCTCGCTGATATTGATGCGGTCGTCGATATTCTGGTCGAGCAGCAACTGGATACGCTCGCGGGACAAGGTCATGGTCTGCTCGGGGGCCGGCAGCCAGACAAATTCAGCGGTGGGGATGATGCCGTCGTCAGCCACGTCCATGCCGAAGGAGTCTTCGCTGAAACGCACGATGTACTGGCCGGTCTTGCGGTTGAGGCCAACAAAACCGTGGAGTTGGTCGGCGGCCTGGCAGATAAGCTCGGAGGTGATGCGCATGGTAAACCTCACTGAAAAGTCCCACAGGGACTGGAAAGATGGTTTACACGCGTGGCGGAAAGTACCGTCCTCTAGCGGGACGGCTGCGAGCAAGAGTACTGCAATGCAGCGCAAAAAAACCGACAAAATTGGCGCGTGCGCACGTTAATGTCGGTTTGGTGATAGCGCCTTTCGCAATCAATTGTTAAAAAGGAGGCCTTCTCAAAGCTACCTCCACGAAAGGACTTCGCATATGCCTGTCACGTTTTCCAAGAGCGCCCTGCTGCTCGCCCTGGCGCTTGGCCTCGGCCAGGCACAGGCGGCCGAACCGATCAGCCCGGCTGAATTGGCGACAAACGAAGGCATTCCCTACCCCGCCGTGATCGCTCACCGTGGCGCGTCCTACGACGCGCCGGAATCCACCGCCGCCGCCTACAAAGTCGCGCGCGACCTGGGTGCCGACTATCTGGAAATGGACCTGCAGCGCAGCAAGGACGGCGTACTGTTTGCCCTGCACGACAACAACCTGCAGCGCACCACCGACGTGGCCACCAAGTTCCCCGAGCGCAAAGACGCCCCGGCCAACGAGTTCACCTGGAAAGAACTGCAAACCCTCGACGCCGGCAGCTGGTTCAACGCCGCCTACCCGGACCGCGCGCGTCCAGGTTTCGTTGGCCTGAAGATCCTGAGCCTGGACGACATCATCAAGATCGCCGAAGGCAACCCGCAGCACAAACCCGGCCTGTACATCGAGACCAAGGAGCCCAAGCAATTCCCGGGCATCGAAGCCGACCTGAAAAACAAGCTGCTGGACAAGGGCTGGTTGAGCTCCGCCGGCTCCAAGCTGGGCAAGAGCAATACCGGTGTCGGCCAGGGCAAGGGCCGCGTGGTGTTGCAGACATTTGAAAAAGACAGTTTGAAAGAGCTGCAGAAAGAAATGCCGAACACCCCGAAGATCCTGCTGTTGTGGGTCGGCCCAGGCAGCATCGAGCCGAAATCCACGCAGACCTTCGCCGAGTCCGGCGAACCGACCAAGGCCGCCTACTACGCCAAGCAAGAGCCGAAAGACGCCGCCGAGTTCGAAAAATGGGTCGACGAAGCCAAGAGCCTCGGCGCCATCGGCACCGGTCCTTCGGCTGAGCTGACCGACCACGGTGACCAGAGCTATTCGGACCTGGTAAAGCCTGAGATGAACAAGCTGACCCACGACAAAGGTCTGCTGGTGCACGTCTACACCGTGGACGAGCCGGTCGACTTCGACAAAGTGATGAAAGCCGGCGTCGACGGCATCTTCACCAACCGCGCCGCCGAACTGTTGAAGTTCTACAAGCGCTGGCCGTCGTCCAGCGTGCAAGACCTGCTGAACGACTATAAGTACTGAGAGCCTCGGGCATTGGTGTCAGTGCGCCATTAAGGATGAATTAAGTTGCGCTGGTTAATCTGGCGCCACTTAAACAGCTCACCGAAAAAGGACACACACTATGAAAACCCTGACTGCCCTGTTCGCTGCCACCGCCCTGACCCTGAGCGCCGGCCTGGCCCAGGCTGATGTTCGCCCGGACCACATTGAAGGCCTGCTCAAGTCCGGCGCGGTGATGCCTTTCGACAAGCTCAACGCCGCTGCCGTGGCCAAGCACGCCGGTGCCACGATCAACGACACCGAACTGGACCACAACAACAGCGGCGTACTGGTCTACGAAGTCGATCTGACCGACACCGCCGGCAAGAAGTTTGAAGTCAAACTCGACGCCAAAACTGGCGCCGTACTGGAAGACAAACTCGACACCTGAGTGACCCCCGTCACCTGAAACCGCGCCACCTCCGGGTGGCGCGGTTTTTTTATGCGCGCTCGCTCACCACGCATAGGAAAAAACTTAATTTACCGAATGAAATTACACCTATATCACACAAGGTCGCTAAAATCCCAGGCACTGAACTGAGCCTCCCTCCCGCTCACCACTTGCCGAGACTGCTGCATGGGGCAAAAAGCCGCCGACATCGCCACTATTGGCCGAATCAGTGCCGTACCCGCGATGCTCCAAGTCATCAGCGACATGACCGGCCTGCGCTTCGCCGCGGTGGCGCGGGTGACCGACGACACCTGGACCGCCTGTGCCGTGCTCGACCAACTGGACTTCGGCCTCGGCGTCGGTGGCGAGCTGGACCTGACCACCACGATCTGCCACGAGATTCGCGGTTCCCATGTGTCCGTGGTGATCGACAAGGCCAGCGAAGACCCGCTCTACCACGACCACCACACGCCGCGCCTGTATCACTTCGAAAGCTATATTTCGGTGCCGGTGTTCCGCACCGACGGGCGCTTTTTCGGCACGATCTGCGCCTTGGACCCCAACCCCGCCGTGCTGCGCAGCAGTACGATCCAGTCGACCATGGAGTCGTTCGCCCGCGTGCTGTCGTTGCAGATCGAAGCCGAAGAAGCCGCGCAGCACACCCAGGCGCAATTGCAGGAAGAACGCGGCACCGCCGAACTGCGCGAGCAATTTATCGCCGTGCTCGGCCATGACCTGCGCAACCCGCTGTTTGCAATTAACGTCGCTGCCGAACGGCTGCTGCGCAAGCACCCGGACCCGGCCACCGACACCCTCGTGCGGCATATCCTCACCAGCGGCCGGCGCGCTGCGCAGTTGGTGGAAGACGTGCTGGATTTCGCCAGGGGCCGCATGGGCACCGGCATCCCGCTGAACATCGGCGATTGCCAGGGTTTGCAGGCGGCATTGCAGCATGTGGTGTCGGAGGTGCAGAGCGTGCATCCGCAGCGGGTCATCCGCGCAGATATCGGCGACCTGCAAGGGGTGCGTGGTGACCGTGACCGCCTGGCGCAGTTGCTCTCCAATCTGGTCGCCAATGCCATCCACCATGGCAACCATGACGGCCCCGTGGAGGTGCATGCGCAGGTCGAGCAAGACCGTTTCCATCTGTCGGTGAAAAACCCCGGACAGATCAACGCGCAAGCCCTGCCCCGTCTGTTCGAGCCTTACTCACGCCCGGCGACGAACACGCCCCAGGCCGGCCTGGGCCTGGGGTTGTATATCGTCAAGCAGATTGCCGAGGCCCATGGCGGTGAACTCAACGTGTCCACCAGCGCCGAGCACGGCACGGTGTTCACGTTCAGCCTGCCCACCGGCTGATCAGGCGCTCAAACGCGCGGTCACCTCATTCAACTCGCCGGACAAGCTACGCAGGTTGTGGCTCGCCGCTTCGGTGCGCTGCACATTGTCGAGGTTGGCCGTGGCCACGGTAGTGATCTGGGTGATATTGCGCGAAATATCCTCAGCCACCGACGTCTGTTCCTCGGCCGCCGTGGCGATCTGGCGGTTCATGTCGCGGATCGCTTCCACTGCCTGGGTGATGTGATCGAGCATGGCGCCGGCCTGGCTGACTTTTTCCACACTGTCATCGCTGCACGACTGGCCGCTGACGATCGCCTCGGCGGCATCGATCGCACCGGTCTGCACGGCATGGATAATCTGGTTGATCTCGATGATCGACGCCGCCGTGCGTTGCGCCAGGCTGCGGACTTCATCGGCGACCACCGCAAAACCGCGCCCCGCCTCGCCTGCACGGGCCGCCTCGATCGCGGCGTTCAGCGCCAGCAGGTTGGTTTGCTCGGCGATCCCGCGAATCACTTCCAACACTTTGCCGATACGCACGCTGTCGGTTTCCAGGCGCCGGATGATGGTGCCGGTGTTGAGAATTTCCGTGCGCATCTGGCCGATGGTGGCGATGGTGACCTTCATCACTTCACCGCCCTCGCGGGCCGACTGGTCAGCGTCATCGGCAGCGCGCGAGGCACTGGCGGCGTGACGGGCGACTTCCTGGGCGGTGGCCGACATTTCGGTCATGGCCGTGGCTACCTGGTCGGTGCGGTTGAATTGCTCGTGAGTGCCAGTGGCCATCAGCCCGGCAATCGAGTTCAACTCGCCGCTGGCGCTGACCAGATCGGTGGCGCTGCGTTGCAAGCGACTGAAGGTCTCGGCGAGGAAGTCGCGCAGGGTATTGGCGGCAGCCGCCAATTGGCCCAATTCATCCTGGCGCTTGCTGGTGACGCGCTGGGCAAAACGACCATGGCTCAGTTGGGTGACATAGTCGATCAGGCCACGGATCGGCAGAATCAGGTTGCGGTTGATCAGCCACAGGCTGAACAGGCCGATCAAGGCACCCGATAGCAGCATGATTGCCAGGCCCACCAACACCGTGCGCTCAGCATAGGCGCTGATGGCCAGTGACTTTTGTGCGCCTTGTTCGCGCAGGTCGCTGACGAGAGCGCTCATCTGCTCGCTGGCGGCGCGGTCCACCCCCTTCACGGCCGTGTCGCCCGCCGTAGGATCTGCACCCGCCGCCACGTAGGCATCACGCCCGCGCTGGTAAGCGACACCCAGTTGCTGGTGTTCCTGACGCAAGGTTTCGATGCGTTGGCTCAAGGTTGCGTCGCTGCGGGTCTGGCTGACCAAGCGCGTGAGGATGCCTTGGACATCACGTTGGCGGTCCTGGAACTGGCCCCAGTATTTCTCCATGTCCTGAGGCTGTTTGCCGCGCAACAGCACGTTTTTCCATTCCTGGACCTGCACCTTGAATTGCAGGTTGGCTTCATCGATCAGTTGGGAGGTGAGCAACGGCCCTTCGAGCAAACTGCGGTAACTCTGCACACCGTTGGAGAGAAAGTTGAAACACGCCAGGGCGATCAACAGCATCGCCAGCAGGCTGCCACCGAGCAGTGACAGGATCTGTGCCCGCAGGGAGGTTCGCAAAACATTCATCGGGGGAAACCTCGAAACAGGGGAAAGGGTGCTAGCACGCCATGACTTCCCTGTCGTCAGAGGCACCACCCGTCCACAGCGGTGCTTATGGCCTGAATCGGCCGTGTTAGAGCCTTCTTGAGCGATTCCTGATGAGCGGTCAATAAAATGTCACTCAACAGAAACAAATTCAAAGCCGTCATAAAAATGTCAAATATCCCTGTAATGATTCGCCACGCGACCTGTGAAACGTCCTACAGGCCTTTTCTCTGCGAGCCTCCATGAACCACAGCATTGACCACAGCCACCAGGATTCCGATCTGTTTGGCTTGCTCTACGGTTTTCGTTTTCGCCCCGGTGAAAAGGGTGAACAGATTGATTCGGCCACCGCGCTCCAGGCCTTGCAGCAACCCGCCGATCCGGAAGAGTTCCTGTGGCTGCACCTGAACCTGGCGCACGCGGCGTGCGAGCGCTGGATGCAGGCAAACCTGGATTTGCCCGAAGAATTCTTCGAGGCCTTGCACGAAGGTTCACGCTCCACGCGTATCGAACACGTCGACTCCGCCTTGCTGGCGGTGGTCAACGACGTGGTGTTCAACTTCAGCAGCATGGTTTCGTCGGACATTTCCACGCTGTGGGTGTGCGCCCGCAGCCGGCTGTTGATCAGCGCACGCCTGCAACCCCTGCACTCGGTGGACAAGTTGCGCTCGTCGGTGAAGGCCGGCGAACGCTTTCGCTCACCGCTGGAACTGCTGGTGCACCTGCTGCGCGACCAGGGTGAAGTGCTGACGCAGATCGTGCGCAAGACCAGCATCAGCGTCGACCATATCGAAGACCAGTTGCTGTCCTCGCGCCTGTCCACCAACCGCGCGGAACTGGGTGCGGCGCGCCGGGTGCTGGTGCGCCTGCAACGCCTGCTCGCGCTGGAGCCGGGCTCGCTGCTGCGCCTGCTCAACCGCCCGCCGCAATGGCTGCAAAAAGAAGATGTGAAGGAGTTGCGCAAATCCACCGAGGAGTTTGCGCTGATCATCAACGACCTGACGGCGCTGGGCGAACGGATCAAGCTGCTGCAGGAAGAGATCGCCGCCAACCTCAACGAGCAAAGCAGCCGCACGCTGTTCACCCTTACCGTGGTGACGGTGTTGGCATTGCCGATCAACATCATCGCCGGTTTTTTCGGCATGAACGTGGGCGGTGTACCGCTTTCACAGGACCCGGAAGGATTCTGGATCCTGGTGGCGTTGGTTGCGACCTTCACGCTGATCGCCGGGCGCTGGGCGTTTCGCAAGTTTTCAAATTGACATGGGAAGAAGCTTGCCCCCGATAACCCGGCAGACAGCGCTGTTGTGGCGAGCGGGCTTGTCCCGCGTTGGGCTGCGAAGCAGCCCCAAAACCGGCCTCTACAGAGTGTCTGATACACCGCGTTCCTCTTGACAGGGGCTGCTACGCAGCCCAACGCGGGACAAGCCCGCTCGCCACAAGGAGATGTGCCTGGGTCTGAAAAGTTGTGTAGACCCTTGGTCTCCCCGGCGCTTTATAGACCAGTGGCAGATCCAATTACCTAAACAATGACTTGTGGCAGCATCGCTGTAACATTCTGCAACGAATATGAACGGCATCCTCCCCACACGGATGCCCCGGCATGGCCACCCCTTCCCTGACTGCCTCCACGCACTCATCCTCCGTCGATTCAAGACCGCGCCTGGACAAGAAACCCGGCCTGGTGACAGTGATCGTTTTCTTCGCCGTACTCGCCATGGGCCTGTTGTTTACCGCCTACAGCCTCATGCACGACATGCACGAAATGGGCGCCCAGCTCACCACGTGGACCCCTTTCCTGCTGCTGGGTGTGGCGCTGTTGATCGCCCTGGGTTTCGAATTCGTCAACGGCTTCCACGACACCGCTAACGCGGTCGCGACGGTGATCTACACCAACTCGCTGCCGCCGCAGTTTGCGGTGGTGTGGTCGGGCTTTTTCAACTTCCTCGGTGTGCTGCTGTCCAGCGGCGCGGTGGCGTTCGGCATCATTGCCTTGCTGCCGGTGGAGTTGATTTTGCAGGTGGGTTCATCGGCCGGCTTCGCGATGATCTTCGCCTTGCTGATCGCCGCGATCCTGTGGAACCTCGGCACCTGGTGGCTGGGGTTGCCGGCCTCTTCGTCCCACACCCTGATCGGTTCGATCATCGGCGTCGGCGTGGCCAATGCCTTGATGCACGGCCGTGACGGCACCAGCGGTGTGGACTGGAGCCAGGCGATCAAGATCGGTTATGCCCTGCTGCTCTCGCCGCTGATCGGCTTCGCCTTCGCCGCCTTGCTGTTGCTGGCCCTGCGCGCCTTTGTGAAAAACCGCGCGTTGTACAAGGCGCCCAAAGGCGACACCCCGCCGCCGTGGTGGATCCGCGGCATGCTGATCCTCACGTGCACCGGCGTGTCCTTCGCCCACGGTTCCAACGATGGGCAAAAAGGTATGGGCCTGATCATGCTGATCCTGGTCGGTACCTTGCCGATGGCCTACGCGCTGAACCGCACCATGCCGGCCGAGCAATCGTTGCAGTTCGCCGCCGTCGCCGAAGTGACCCAGGTGGCACTGATGAAAACGGCGCCGCAAGCGTTGACGGGCGACCCACGGCCGGTTCTCTCGACCTACGTGCGCACCAAGGAAGCCACGCCCGAATTGGTCCCGGCCCTCGCCGCCCTCGCCGGCCAGATCGGCGACGAAGTCAAAGGCTACGGCTCCCTGGCCAAAGTCCCCGCCGAAGCCGTGGGCAACGTGCGTAACGACATGTACCTGAGCAGCGAAACCATTCGCCTGATGGACAAAGGCAAGGTTGGTAATTTCGACGCCGACACCCAAGACAAGCTGCAACTGTTCAAGCAACAGATCGACAATGCCACACGGTTTATCCCGCTGTGGGTGAAGATCGCCGTGGCCATCGCCCTGGGGCTGGGCACCATGGTCGGTTGGAAGCGCATCGTGGTCACCGTGGGCGAGAAGATCGGCAAGACCCACCTGACTTACGCCCAAGGCGCCTCGGCCGAGACCGTGGCCATGCTGACCATTGGCGCAGCGGATATGTTCGGGCTGCCGGTGTCGACCACCCATGTGTTGTCGTCCGGTGTGGCGGGGACCATGGTGGCCAATGGGGGTGGGTTGCAGATGCGGACGATCCGCAATTTGCTGATGGCGTGGGTGCTCACCTTGCCAGCGGCGATTCTGCTATCCGGTAGTCTGTACTGGCTGTTCACCAAACTGTTCTGACGCAACCCAGATTGAAAATGTGGGAGGGGGCTTGCTCCCTCCTACATTTGGATGTGTGTCGTATCAGTTGCTGAAGAGTCCCGCCATGGCCTTGAGCCGTTTCTTGTACACCCGCCGCGCCTCCAACGCCTCTTCCAACGTCACCGCCACAAACCCCGCCCGCTGGTTCGGCTGCATCTGCCCGATCAAGTCCAGGTCGGCACTGATCACCGTGCCAATCATCGCGTAGCCACCGCCCGACACCGCGTCCCGATGCAGCACAATCGGCTCCAGCCCCGCCGGTACCTGGATCGAGCCAATCGGGTAGCAACTGTCGACGATATTCGACGGATCCGACCCCGCGCCGAACGGCTGCTCACGCGGTTGAAAGCTCAGCGCACTGCCGCCCTTGAAGCGATAGCCGATGCGGTCCGCCTCGGAGCCGACCGTCCACGGTTCGGCAAAAAAGCTGCTCTTGGCCCCCGCCGCCAATCGCTCGTAATACAGGCCTGGCACCACGCGCAATGTGATATCGCCGCCCACCGAGCGGCGCAACGCCATCGGCAAACTGTTGCCCGCACGTCCGAGACCGCTGGCGTCGCCGATGGGCAATTCATCGCCCTCCTGCAAGCGTCGCCCGTGGAAACCTCCGAGGGCACCGAGGGTGTAAGTGGAACGGCTGCCGAGCACCAACGGCACGTCAATGCCACCGGCGACGGCGAGGTAAGTGCGGGCACCGGCCTTGGGAAATTCGAAACGCAGCACCTGCCCGGCACGCACCTGGAACGCGGTGTCCTGATGCACCACTTCACCGTCCAGGCGCGGCGACATCAACGCACCGCTGAGCGCGACCAGGGTATCTCGTTGAAACTCCAGTTCCGGCCCGATCAAGGTGCACTCCAGGCCGGCTGCGCCCACCGGGTTGCCCACCAGATGGTTGGCTGCACTCAAGGCGTATTGGTCCAATGCACCCGATGGCGGAATGCCCAGGTGGTAATAGCCTTCGCGGCCCAGGTCCTGCACAGAGGTGGCGAGGCCGGGTTTGAGAACCTTGATCATGCCAGCGCCTCCTGCAGGGTTTTCGGATAGCCGATGGGGTCGGCGAGAAACGCATCGAGGGAAAATTCCACCGGACGGATGCGCAGGTCGAAACGTCCTGCCTCCACCTCGGCAACCGCCAGGTCGTAGGCGTCGCGGTCGATGGGTTTGAATTGCACAATGTCACCCGGCCGGAAGAACACCATATGCGCCTTGAGGTAGGCCAACTGCTGCGCCGGATCGTAGATCGGCGCCGGGGTCACGCCGAACATCTGGTAGCCGCCGGCGCCGCGCACCGAGTAGATGCAACCGAAGCAACCGCCATGGCCGAGCGTCAGCTTCGGCGTGTCGGTGCGCGGGCGCAGGTACTTGGGCACCTGCAACTGCCGCTCGCGCTCGACCATCTGGAACATGAACGGCAAGCCCGCGACAAAGCCGACCATCGAGACAAACCACGGCGCACCACTGTGGGCGGCGATAAACGCATCGACATCGGCCAGGCCATTGATGCGCGCGGCGTATTCCAGGTCGGTGGCGCTGGGGTCTTGATGCCGGTCGCGAAAACGCATCAGGGTTTCATGGGTCCAGGGGTCGTTGTAGAGCACCGGGATTTCGATGATGCGTGTGTGCAGGGTGCGTTCGGCCACGGCCTGGGCTTCGGCGCTTTGCACGGCGTCGAGCAGCACATGGGGGGCGATGCGATCGGGGTCGAAGCGAATCTGGAACGACGCATTGGCCAGGCACACATCCAGCACGCCTTCCAGCGCCAGGCGCTCCACGGCGCGGGTCACGGCCATGCCCTTGAAAAAAGCCTGCAGGGACATGCTCTCGCTGACTTCGGCAAACAGGTGTTCATCACCGCCGAAGCTGTAGCGGATGGGGGACGTTTCAGCCATGTCTGTTCCTCTTGGAATCGTTATAGAAAGGCAGGCAAAAAGTGATAGATGGCGAGCGGGCTTGCCCCGCGTCGGGGCGTGTAGCGGCCCCAATACAAACGTCAGGTATAACTCCGCCGCCTGATTTCAGGGCCGCTACG
>NZ_JAFLXD010000055.1:0-38836 GCF_019891415.1 Pseudomonas sp. SH10-3B
CCTACAGGAGGCGATGTACGCTTAACTGACTGGCATTAGCGCAAGCCCCCTCCCACCTTCATTCAGCGCGCTCATTTCAAATTCGTTTCCAGCCACGCTTTCAAGTCCTGCACTTCCGCCTCACTGACGGTGTGGTTCATCCCCGGATAGCCATGAAACTCCGGCTTCAATCCAAGTCCCACCAACACCTCATTCGCCCGCGTCGCCGACGCATACGGCAGTGCCTGGTCCAGGGTCCCGTGGCCGATAAAGATCGCCAGTTTGTTCAAGCGTTCATCCGGCTTGAGCTCAGCCTTGAGCACCGGCAGCACGCTGCCACTCAACGCTGCAATCCCGCGCACCAACTGCGGGTCACGTAAAGCCACTTCATACGACATGATCGCGCCCTGGCTGAACCCCACCAGAAACACCCGGTCAGGCTGGGTGTGATACTTGGCGGTGGCTTTGCCGACAAAGTCCTTGATCAGCTTGGCGCTGCTCTGCAAATCGGCGGTCACACCATCGTAATCGCCGTCACCCGGGGTCTTGGTAAACCAGCGAAAGCCACTCGGCTGCACCGGTGTCGGCGCGCGGGCCGACAAGTAGGTCCACGTGGACGGCAGCGCGTCCTTGATGCCGAACAGGTCTTCCTCATTACTGCCAAACCCGTGCAGGAAAATCACCAGCGGCTCGTTGCGCGCGTCGCTCTGGGTCTGTTCCAGGTAGGCCAGCGGCAAGTCCGTGTGCAAGGTGGCATCGGCCTGGGCGGTGCCGGCCGCCAGGGTCAGCGCTAGGGCAAACAGTTTGAGCATGGGAAGTGACCTCAGGGTTTGCGCAATAAATAGGTATCCATGATCCAGCCATTTTCCAGGCGCGCGGCCTTGCGCACCCGTTCGATCTGTTCCGCCACCTCAGCGACCTTGCCGCTGATCAGGATTTCAACCGGCGTGCCCAAGTAGGCCCCCCAGTAAATATCCAGGTCCTGATCAGCCACGGTGCGGTAGGAATCTTCAGCGTCCAGCATCACCACCAGGGTATCGGCATCACTCGCCTGCCCCGCCGCCAGGCGACGCCCGGTGGTGATCTCGATGGACTTGCCGATGCGGTTCAATGCCACCTTATGCTGGGCCGCCAGGGCTTGCACGCTGGTGATGCCGGGAATCACTTCAAACTCAAAAGTGCAGCGGCCACTGGCCAGGATCGCCTGCAGGATGCGGATGGTGCTGTCGTACAGCGCAGGGTCACCCCAGGCCAGGAAAGCGCCCACTTCACCGTCGGCCATTTCCTCGTTGATCATGCGCTCAAAGGTGGCCTGCTTGTCGCGGTTGAGGTCCCGCACGGCGGTGGTGTAGTCGACATCGCCGCGCACCCGCTCGGGGCAATCGGCCTCGACAAAGCGGTAGCCCGGCTCGGTGATATAGGTCTCGCAGATCTCACGCCGCAGGTCGATCAGCTTGTCCTTGCTCTGGCCCTTGTCCATCAGGAAAAACACGTCGGTGCGGTTCAGCGCCTTCACGGCCTGCATCGTGATGTAGTCAGGGTTGCCGGCGCCAATGCCGATGATCAGGATGCGTTTCATGGGTTGCTCTCAGTGCGGGGCGTGGATTTTGCCATGTTCACGCACTCAGGCGTGAGTTTCCAGGCGCAGGCGCCACACCGTATTAAAGCGCAGCTCGGTAGCGGACAAGGGCTCGATGTCGATTCGATAGAACATCGACACCGGGAACTGCATCACGTAGAGCATCGCGGCGCGGATCACAAAGGGGTGGGTGATGGCCACGATGTGCCCAGGTTGGGTCTCAAGGGTTTTCATCCACACGGCGACCCGTGCGCAAATCTGATCAACCGACTCGCCACCATGGGGCGCACTGGCGCTGTGGGTCATCCAGTCCATCAACGCATCGCCGTCCAACTGGCTGATGGCCTGGCCCTTCCAATCGCCAAAGTTGCCATCGCGCAGGGCGTCCTCAATCAACGCGTCACTGCCGAACAACCCCGCCGTCTGCCGGGCACGTGCCTCGGGCGCGCACACCAGACGCTGGATTTTCGTATAGCGCTCGGCCAGGGACAGCGCTGCGGCTTGCCAATCCATCGCCACGGACTCGTTATCGGGAAAGCGCGCGAACTTTTGAGCAGCCGTCGCGGCATGGCAAATGAGGGTCAAACGGGTGGCCTGCATCACTGCTCACTCTGCATCGGGAAAGCGCTCTGTATACACCTGATACACACCTGCGGAACCGTCGAGTTTAAACATACCACTCCCTACAAGCCACACGGCCCACACATCAAAGCGCGATCACGGTGTCGCCTTTTCCCTGACTCTTACGAGAATACATTATGAAAATCCCGCCCCAGATACTTGCCGTACAACCGCAGGAGGCCGGTCAAGAAAATGAAGTGTCAGAACATCCGAGAGCCAAACGCTCACTGACTCAAACCGTCACACAGTGGCCTGTGAACCCATCCCAGCCCTCCCCTACGAATGCCCGTTTTCAACGCATCCAGGAACACAGCAAACAATTGGTGGCGAAAAGCGACACGCAGATGGCAAGCCAGTATTGCGCTGCCTTGATGGCGCTGGAAAGTCAGAAATCCTCAGTGATAAAAAACCCTGACCAGCCCCCCACGGTCACAGACATTCCAGCGTTCTCCACCTTCGGCCAGGCTTGGGCACTCTTCACACTGGCGCTCAAACAAGATCCGTTTGCACGTTATGCCAGAGACAACAACATCGATATTTCCAGCCTGAGGTGGTTCCCCCACGCGGATGCGATGGAATGCAGCATCAATGGCAAGACTCAACTCTTCTCGCGCAATACGCCGGGCTGGAAAGAAGCCAGCGCCGCTGTCGCCGCCGCCGCAAAAGAGGTGGCTGCCGGTCGAGTGGAATCGTTCCCCTACACCGGCGAACGCAGCGCTCCCATTGACGTGGTGGGTAACTTCTATAGCGAAGAGCCCGTGAACCATCAAAACGGACTGCTCAGTTCAATCCGCGACTTACAGAAGCACGGTCAATTCGCGTCCCTGAGGCCCTTCAACGGTCCACTTACGCCGCAAGTCACCCGCGTCAGGGCGGCACAAGCCGAAGTAGAGAACGCCATCGCCACGGCCACCTATAGCCACACCCTTGGTGTAGCAGACGCAAACCGCACGCCGACCCCTTCGGAACGTGTCGAGGAAGCCGACCGGGAAGTTGCTCGCCAAGTCAGCCGCTGGGTGACCTACAAAGCCACATACCCCGGCACCAGTGCCAATGGGAGCACCACCGGTATTCCTGAAGACTCTTCCTATGCGCAGGCCGTGCAAGTCTACAACGAGGCCCTCTCCAGCGACGCGTTTAAAAGATTCATGCAGGCACACAATATAGATCCCAGCACTGTACAGATCCATGTGAATGGGACGCTGTTGGGCTTGGGGTCGGACTCAGACGGCAGCCTCAAATGGCTCACATTCCCCGCTGAACATACACAGTGGGCTGCCCTTCGACCTGACATTGTGAAAGCGGCCCGCGCGATAGCAGGTAGAGATCCGATGAGCTTGCCGAACTACAACTACGTTGAGGACAGGTACCCCATGACGGGCATCCTGGATTTTTACGGCGTGCGCGAGCATTACGGCTCTGCGCAGTGGCTCGAACAAAACACTGGACTGATTCGCGACGGTTTCCCCGCCCTGCTCAAAAACAATCCTCCCAACGACATCCCCTCCCTTGCGGTGCGCGAACGCCAACAGGCCGCCAAACAGCGCCTGGCGCACATCGAAGGGCTGCCATCCCCAAGCGTCCCGACGCCCACGCCGCCGTTCAGGCGCACCCTGATCGATAAGGCTATTAACACGCCAGCCGCATCGTCTGCGCCGTCCTCCGGCGGGCCAGTGAACATCATCGGCCAGCGCTTGTTTGGAGGGGAGCCGAACATGCAGACAGTAATAGCCGGATTGCTCAAAGACGCCATCAGTAAGACATCCCCCTCGCTGAATGTGGATGTCCAGCAATTGGCCTTCGCCGTCCCCGACCCGGCAAACGCGGGTCAATTCCTGGAAATCCCCCTGATGGAACTGGCGATTAGCCACATCGCCGGCGCTGACGCTCCCGTGTTCAGCAGTGACGGCAAGTTTGTCGACACTCGTGCGGACACGCTGGCGCGTACCGGCAATCCTGCGGGCACCGCGCTGGACATCAATAAACTGGCTCTCCAACAGGCTATCAGCCAGTTGCCCGGCCAATTGAACCAAGCGCTGCAAACAGCCAAGCTTGATTATTGGGGCAAGCCACCGTTCAACGAACCGGTCCCTGGTTTTGGCGCCGACACATCCAATAGTGTCACGCCCATTTTCGCCGGCGACCGCCGGTTGATGCTCAGTGACCTGATGCGCAGCAACCTGCGCCTGGCCAGCCTGAAACATCCTGGGCTGAATGAATTGCAACGCGAAGCCCTCGACATGGCGGCGCGGTACCCTCACGGCTCGACACGCCCCAAATTGGCAGATGGCTCCGAAGTGACGGTGTTCGCTTTCTCCAGCACCGACAGTAACCGCCCCGACACCCAGCAATACCTGACCCCCAACCTTGTCATAGAACGTAAATCCCCAGGAAGTACAGTCGTACTGGTGTGCGAGCCGAGTGGCAAGGTGACACCCTATGCCTCGCTGGCTGCCGCCAAACAGGCCTGGGACCAAAACCTGAAAACACAAAAACCGACCGCAACGTTCAGCACCGACCTGACCCCATTGAGCGCGGATGCGTTCTACATCCAGGCAAGTATTGTTATAAACACAAAAGCCGCGAATGCAGTCACCACCGAACCCACACTGCTCGATTCGCAGACCTCCAGCGCACCCCAGAATAAAATGTCCGACTGGATGGAAAACACCTCCGACGCCAATCGCTTCATCCTGCATGAGCTCACCATGGAACTGGCGGGCTACATGCATCGCAACAAAGAACACACTTATAACAGCGACATCCCGGACATCCGCACGTATATCCAGGAGCAATTAAAAACCCTTTCACCGCCCCCCGTCCCGTATGACAGCAATGATGTGGAAGTGACCTTCCACACACCGTATGGCGCCCAGGCCAACGGGTTCGGGGCGATCAAAACCACGAAGATGTCGCTCACTGACGCGTTCATTCAGAACCTTGCAGGGTTGCCGGGCGGCAGCATAGAGGTACGACACAAATCTACCGGAGAGCTGATACCTGCTCTGAACACAGAGGGTGCCCTAAAAGCGCTTATTCAACGCCTCGATGTCGGCAAAAACTATCCTGAGTTACTTAAACGGGAGTTGCTCGACACCCCGGCAACCAAAACCGAGCGTCAACGCCGTTTTGCGCAGCAAGTCCCCATTGAACTCAAGATGAAGGCTCTGGAACTGACTGCCAAAGGCGAGTCCGGCTTCGATAATGCCATGGGTTTTCGCTACCTCCAGGCGGTTGTTGACCCTACACCTGGGAGTAAATCAGTCGGCGGTAAAGAGATCACGGTACGTCCCTTGGCGTTCGTGCGCGAGCCCGGCGTGACGCCTGACATTGTCGAAAACATGTTCCTGATCGAACCCAAGGACAGCACCCAAGGCCCGCATATTCTCTATCGCCCACTGATGGCCGATACGCCGTTATTGCAGTTTCCTTCGCGCCAGGCATTGCTGGAAGCCATCCAGAAGCCCGGAAAATTGCAAAGCGATATTCTCGCCTGGCTTGCGGATGAACCTACTCGCACAGTGTATGACCATGGCGGGTTCAGCGAGCCGCACCTGCACGCCAACCGAGTCATTTCTGATGACTTCACTGCATTGCGTACCCCCGATGCACCGACGCTCGCCACCACAGGTGCTGCAATTGACGACCTACAGGAAAAACTGCAATCCGGTCAGTTGATGAACCACCTGTACGAGGCTAATGCCAAGGCCATGACAACGTTGGCCGAACGGCAAACGGTGTCAAATTCGGAAAGTCGCTGGGCGACACTGAAAGAAGGTGGATTTCTCCTGCTCAACGCGGCATTGCCCGCCCTTCGCGGACCCGCAGCCGTCCTCGGCCTGGCGCTGCAGACTCAGGGGATCCTTGGCGATATCAAAACCTTGGCCGATGAAAAGGACGGCCACAAGGAAGCCGCTGTTACCGATCTGTTGACCAACCTCGCAATGCTGGTACTTCACTTACGTACACGCTCTCCAGGCTCAGCATCTGCGGCACATTCAAACTCAAGTAATACCGCCGGCATGCTGTTGCCCGGAAGTGTTGCGCAACCGCCAATAACGAACCCTGCCGTGGAGTTGGGAGGCCGTATGGAAAACGTCACGGCCATTGATGGCGGAGTTCAAACTTTTGAAGATATTTACAACGGCGAAAAACGGATCAACATTATCGGTCATGGGTATGAACCAGAACCAGGCGAACCCACAAGGTTAGTGGGCGAGGGAGGAAGAACACTATCAGCCAGCGACACGTATTATGAGCTCTTGGGCCGAGGTATCGACATTAAAGACTATAAAGTAGGGCGCACCCTCATGTGCCACTCCGCAGAAGGAGGGCAAAATTCCTTTACAGCCCAACTGCATGAAATCACAGGTATACCGTTCAAAGGTTTTGAAGGGAAAGTCGTTTCTGGTTTCTCGGCGGATGCTTACCCACAACATGTATTCGCAGAACTTGTAGCTTTTTACCAAGAAGAAATGCCCTTCTTATCCAAAGAAGAGGTCGACATACTCGCCGGCGTCAATATGCAACAAAAATATATTCAAGACCACATTAGCGCCATCGCATACAAGCCCCACGGCAAATCAGTTCGGGTAAATATTGGAACCCGTGAGGCACCTGTAATAAGTACCATCCAGGCAAATTACAAACCCTCTCGTTTCGGACCGCCAAAAGCCAAACTGTCCCCCAGCGATCCTAACTTTATACCCTCGCGACAATCCGCGACGATACATAACTTCGATGAATATGAGGACTTCAAAAAACTGTCACCGCCCGATCAGAAGGCCAACAGCATTTTGCTGACCCCTTCTGAAAATAAACAATTTGAATTTTTCATTGATGGGGCCGGCACAAATCCTGATAACCGATTGAATATCGTGGGGAACGACGTCAGCGCAGAAACATTTGAAGGGTCCTTGGATGAAGCAACCCCTCAGACCGCCGAGAACCTTGCCGCACTGATCGCACCGGCGCGCACGAAAACAAACCCCACCACACTTCGATTGCTCGTCGATAAAGCTGCCCAGACAGACTTCCCCCAGAAGCTGGCCAATGCCACTGGCCTGAAGGTTGAGGCCCCCATGGGCAACGTCCCTTTGTTTGAAGTCACAGATGGCAGGTACTGGCTGCTACGCGATGCCCGAAGCGAAGTGGACCCACAGGTAAACGAGTGGATAACCTATACGCCGGAGTGATGGGTGCGTACGGCTGTCGCCGCCTGAACGGTGGCGACAGCCGACTCAATTAATCAAACCACTCCCGCCGCCCCTCGAACGTACCCACGATCAGCTCGACGATCATCTGTACCGCTTCGGGGTGGCGCACCTGGGCATTCACCGCCAGCCACACCTGGCGCTGCATGCGCTCGGCCAACAACCCCGGCAACGCCACCAGTCCCCGGTCGAAGCTGCTCATGTAGTGCGGCAGCAAACCGATGCAGGCGCCGCAGCGGATCATCTCCAGCATCAGCGAATAGGCATGTACCTGCACCACCGCCGCCAGGCGCTGTTGCACCACCTGGTTCCACGGCTGCAGCGCGTCGACCTGGGCGTCCGGCTGCCATTGCACCAGCATGTAGTCGGCCAGGTCTTCCACGCTGTCCGGGCGCGTGATCAGCCGTGAATAGCGCTTGGCGATATGCGGCAGGTACTGCAAGCGCGCCAGCGCCCGCGGCGGTTCGGTGACAAAGCTCGGGCCCGGCTGCGGGCCATCGGTGTCCGCCAGCCACAGCACCACATCCACGTCCACCGCTTGCAGTGACAAGTGGCTGTCGAGGGAGATGATCTCCAGGCGCACGCTGGCATTGCGGCGCAGCAAGGCGATCAGATCGCGGCCGAGGATGTCGTGCAGGATCGGTTCGGCCACCGCCAGGCGAATCAGCGGCTGCTCCAGCACTGGCAGGCGCCGTTCATGGGCCAGGGCGATGAGTTGAGCCTGCAATTGCTGGCCATCACGGCTGAGCACCAAGCCATTGCCCTGGTAAACGAACAGCGAATGGCGCAGGTGTTCTTCCAGCTGTGCCAGGCGCTTGCGCAACAGGGTCGCCTTGATATTCAGACTGCGCGCGGCCTGCATGAAACAGCCGCAGCGCGCACTCACCAGAAAGTAGCGCGCCACCTCCGGATCGATCTCGCCGGCCAGGGCCAGCCAGGCACTGCGCGGCTCGGAAGGTGCGCGGTAGGCAGTGGGCCCCTGTGGGGCAGACGGTTCTAGAAATGCCATGGGAGACTCCCTGTCTGGTTGGTCTGTGCATCCAATGCGGGTTGAGGCGTGTTACTCCAGCACTTTGTTCAACTCGGCGCCGTCGATACTCAAGGTCGCGGTGTTGAGCATGCCTTCCAAGTAGGCCTTGGCGATCTGCTCCTGGCGCTGGGCACGCAGGGCCTGGGTCAGGCGTTCACGCAGTTCGTCCAGGGTGGCCGTGCGCGCCGGCTGCTGACCGATGAGCTTGAGTACATGGAACCCGGCCGGACTTTGCACCACGTCCGAGACCGCACCGACCTTGAGCCGCGCCACCGCGCCCCGCACTTCCGGCACCAGTTGCTGCAACGGCTGCATTCCCGAGTCACCACCGCGCGCGGCGCTGTCGGGATCCTGGGAAAACTGCGTGGCCAGGGCGGCAAAATCAGCCGGCGCGGCCTGGGCCTTGCGGCTCAGTTCCTGGGCCTGACGCCGTACGGCGTCGAGGTTTTGCGGGTCATTCACCGCGAGGAAAATCTGGCTCACCCGGTACAACGGCGGCGTCACCCACTGCGCCTTGCCACTGTCGTAGGCCTGCTGCAGTTCGGCGGCGCTGGGGTAGTCCGCCGGTACCTGGCTGACCGACAGCATGTAGTCGCGAAACACAATCTGCTCGGTGGCGGCGCGGGTCTGCTGCTCCACCTCCGGGCGCTGGCGCCAACCCTGGGCATCGGCCTGTTCGAGCACGGCCTTTTGCGCCAGGCGCGAGCGAATCCAGGTTTCCAGGGCGCCACGGTTGCCGCGCAGTTGCTCGCGGGATTCGGCCGGCAGGCTGGCCAGCACGCTTTTCAGCTCCGGCAGGTCGATCTGCTGGTTGCCCAGGCGCGCCACCGCCGGCCCACTCGCTGCCGGATTGATCACCGGCGCCGGCTGCTGCGCCGCCACCGGGTCACTGCCCGGTCGCAGGCTCAAGCCCACCGCCACCACCAGCAAGGCCAGCGCACCCGCGCCGACCATCAGGGTTGGCTTTTTCACAGGACCGGTGCCTCTTCGCCCACCGCTGCGGCCTGCAACTGCGCCGCCTGCTGGCTGTACTCACGCAGGTAGACGATAAATTCCTGCAACAGGCGGTCCCACAATTCCAGCTGGCTGCGCAGGTGCGTGGCGCCAACGCCAGCCACCACCACGTCCATTTCCATCAGCAGGAACTCACCCTGCACCGACAACCGCGCAAAGCGCCGCGAGGCGTTCCATACCGGGGCCAGGCCTTCGGGCAACTCGCCCTGTACCCGCAGCGCGCAGCTGTAGGTGAAATCCACATAGCTGCCCTGCTCCGCCGCCGGGTTACCAAAGCGCACGGCAAAGCCGATGCCCTGGCTGGCGCTGAGCAATTGCACGATGCCGTTCTGTTCGCTCTGGTTAACCCGGTAGCCGGCGTCCTGCAACAGTTCGGTGAGGCTCTGGACGGTGACGCTGGTGATCAATTCGCTCATGGTGATCTCTTCCTTGTCTATCAGTGATTGGCAGCTGCCTGGGGCGCATCAAAACGGCTCTTGTACAGATCGTCGCCAAAACCCTGGGCCAGTTCCTCGAACTTCACCCGTGCGCTGCTGGCGAAGGGCTGGCGAATACTCATCACCTCGGCCACATCGATTTTTTCGTAGGCCGCGAGCAGTTGCTGGGCCACGCCGTACATCTGTTGATTCTTGACTGAACATTGCTGCACTTGTGTGTCACGTTCGCTTAAGGACGCCTGCAAACGCGCGCGCTCGGCTTCCTTGCCCTTGGCCAGCACCAGCAGTTCGTCATAGGCCTTCTTGAACTTGCCGATCTGCTCGTTGCTCGCCGCCACCTGGGCTTGCGCCTGGCTGTGCAGGCTTTGTTGCTGGCCGGCCAGTTGCTCGGCCGCGCCACGGGCCTTTTCCAGCTCGGCCGTCAGTTGCTTGATTTGCGCCTGAGCCTGCTTGGCCTGGCTTTCGGCGGCCAGTCGTGCCGCACTGGCCTGGGCCTGTTCGCTTTGCAGCGCCTGCAATTGCTGGGTGGTGCTGCGCAATTGCGTCCGCAGGCGTTCCTCCATGCCTTCGGCCGAAGCCCCGGTGGTGACCAGCAGCAGTAACAGCGCGCAGATTCGCGTGTTCATGTGGCATCTCCCTGCGCATCAAAAGCGCGTGTTGAGTTCCAGTTGCATCACATCGACTTCGAACGGCTGGCCATACACTTCGGACGCGCTCAACCAACGCGCACTGGCGTAGATGTTCTTGTCGATACCGTAGTTGCCGCCAATGAAATAACCCTTGGCGTTGGTGCCGCCCAGGTGGAACGACGAGTCGTTGAAGCCGTCGGGCAAGGCATCCGGCTGGATGTACTTGTAGCCGGCCAACACGTTCCAGTCGCCGCGCTTGCGCATTTCCAGGGCGCTGCCGAGGGTGAACGAGACCATCAGCGCATTGCCGCCACTTTCAAACTGGCCATTGCTGTTGAGGTTGTTGACGATCTCGCCTTCGCTGCGCTTGAGCATCTCGCCCTTGTCGTAGGCCAGGTTGTGGATGAAGTTGGCCTGGCTGCGCAGCTTGAAGTCGCTCGGCAGTTCGCTGTCCCAGACCAGGTTGAGGTCCAGCACATCGAACTTGGACGCCAGGCCTACGTATTGCGGGTCGGGCGTGCGGACAGGATCAGCCGGGTTGGTGGTGTTGTTGCGCAGGTTGAACACGGTGTTGCCTTTTTGCATGAAGGCCACACGTGTGCCGTCGGTGTCGCAACCGGCCGCGCCCTGCCAGGTGGAGCAAGGACTGGAGCGCTCGCCTTCGATGTCCTGGAACTGGTAGTAAGCGGCCGCGAGTTTGAGGCGGTTGCTGCGGTTGATCTTCCAGTCAGCGCCAATCTGCCCGCCAAACAGCCATTTGGTGTCGCTGTCTTCCTTGTCGATGCCATTGCTGCTGGCGGTGTCGGAGGTGTATTCGACCGGGAAGGCGCCGAGGGTACCGAACAGGCCCCACTCGCTGTTGAGGCTGTGGTTGAAGATCGCCGCCACGCCGTCGAAGTTGAGGTCGTTGGAATACATCATGTCGGTGGAGTAGAACGGGTTGCCGATGCGCCCGGCGGTCAACGTCATGTAGTCGGTGGTTTTCCAGCTCAGGTAACCCTGGTCGAGCCAGATGTCCTTTTTGCCAAAGCCGCCGCCCAGGGTCTGGGTGGTGGACACCGGGTTATTGTCGGAGCCGGTGGCGATACGAATGCCGGCGGTCCATTCCGGCGAGATCACCGCTTTCATGCCCAGGCGTGCCCGCAGGCGGAACAGGTTTTCGCGGTCCTCGCGGGTGTTGATCAGCGGTGGGAACTTGGTGTTAGAGTTTTTGTTGACGTCGTACGGGCCCGTGTCATTGAGCTTGGCGAAGTCGGTGATGTTGTTGCTGTTGTTGCCCGAGAAATAGCGCGACTCGTCGCGCAGACGAATATCGCCATCAAAGCTGATGCGCGAGATCCAGTCGGGGAAGGTATTGGGCTGCGCCCAGTTTTCCTTCTTGGCGGTGGACATGACTTCGGCCTTGACCTGGTCACGGATCTGGTCGCGCACCGCCTGCGGCACGTACTGCACGCGCACATCGCCGGGCGCGGTCGCCGGGCCACTGGCAACCACCGGCGCAGCGTTGGCCTGGCGGGCCTGCTGGGCTTCTTTTTCGGCCTGGGCGATCAGCCCATTGGCGGTGTCCTGGGTCAGCACACCTTGCTGCACCAGCAGGCGAATCAGGTTGATGGTGACGTTTTCCGAAGGCGCAACCGGGGCTGCCGCTGCTTGCCCGACCAGGGTCGCGATGACCATGCCAACCGCCAGGGTCAGTCGATTCACGGGGGAAATCATGTGTACGCAACTCCTGTAAAAAACCGTAGATAAGAGGTTTCGTGCAATCAATCCGGACGCCGGCCCTTGAGGGACAGACGCATGGGCAGCGTCAGCGACGCCGGGGGCTTCTGTGTGGCACGCGGCGCACGGATCAACGCGAGCATCTGCGCATCGGTGTCGGCGTCCCCGCTGGACTTGGCCACCACGGCCTTGGTGACCTGGCCATCGGCGCCCAACCACAGGTCTATCTGTATCGAGAACGCCTTCTTGCGCAGCTCCGGGTCTTCGCGCATCAGGCGCTGATACGTACCGGCCAGGTACTGCTTGTACGTGCCGGTTCCCAGCCCGCCGCCGCCACTGCCGGCCATGCCGCCGCCCTTGCCGGCGCCGATGTTGAAGCCGTCATTACCGGACTGCGCATCGCCGTCGATCTGCATCGGGTTGGCCAGGTCTTCATTCGGTGAAGGCGGTGCTTCCTCGGCCGGCTTGACCTCTTCGGGCTCGGGGCTGGGCACCGGCTCCGGGACTTTCTCTTCAACCTGGGGCTCGGGCTCCTTGGGTTTTTCCGGAGGCGGCGGCGGCGGTGGCGGCAACGGGATAATCGTCGGCACCTTCGGCGCTTCACGGCGTACGCCACTCATGTCATTGGCCCACTGCCAGAGAAACCAGGCCGCCACGGCGCCCAGCAACAGGCCGGCGCCCCACTTCAACGGGCGCAACGGCGGTTTGTTCTTCACCGGCAACGGCGTGATCGGGATCTGTGCGGTCATGACTCAGCCCTGGCTCGGTTTGCCGGTGACCAGCCCGACCTGGGACAGCTCCAGCCGGCGCAGCAGGTCGAGCACCTCGATGACCTTCTGGTACTGCACCATGGCGTCACCGCGCACGATCACCGGGAAGTCCGGGTTCAGCGCTTTCTCGATGCGCAGGCGTTCTTCCAGCTCGCCGAGGGTCACCGGGTACGCGTCGAGGAACACCTGGCCGCCGTCGTTCACAGAGATGGCCTTGGTCTTGGCCTCCGACAGCGACACCGAGGCGCTGGCCTTGGGCAGGTGAATCTGGATCCCCGAAACCTGGGCGGTGGCGGTGAGGATAAACATCACCAGCACCACCATCAGCACGTCCACCAGGGGCGTGATGTTGATGCTGTCGACGGCGGCATCATCGTCATCATCGTGGGAGGCATTTACGGAAGCCATGGCAATTCTCCTCAGGCCGGAACCGATGCGTGATGGTCGCGACGGTGCGCGGCTTCACTGTGCTGGCTCTCGCCGTGCATCTCCGCCAGGCGGGTGATGAACTCGTCGACGAACACCCGCATGTCGGCGCTGACTTCCTTGTTACGTGTGATCAGGCGGTTGTAGCCAAACAGCGCCGGGATCGCCACGAACAGGCCCATGGCCGTGGCCAGCAAGGCCGCCGCCATGCCTGGGGCGATGGCGTTGATGTTCACGTCGCCGGCCATGGCCGTGCCGAGGAACACCACCATGATCCCCAACACCGTACCGAGCAGGCCGATGTACGGGCCGCCGGCGATGGCGTTGGACAGGGTCGACAATTTGGAACTCAGGGCCTGGTTCTCACGGGTACGTACACCGTCCATGGAGCAGCGGATCGCTTCAATGGTGGCCGCCGACACCGACGACGTGTCGGCGCCCTGGGCACGCCGGGTACGGATCTCCTTGACCGCCACCAGGTACAGGCGCCACAGCGACGAATGGGTCAGGCGCTCAGCCAGTTGTGCGTCGTCGGCATACATCTCCAGGCGCGTGCCGATCTGGGCGAAGTGCTCGCGGAACACTTCGTTGGCACTGCTAAGGCGGCTGACCTGGCGGTTCTTGCGCAACATGATCACCCACGACTGGAACATCATCGCCACCAGCACCAGGATGATCACCCAGGCGTCCACCGGCACAGCGTTGAGCAAAAAGCCCAGGCTGCCGAAACCGAAACCGGACTGTTCTTCATCCACGCCGTAGGCCACCAGTTTCGACTCGGCGCCCTGGGCACTCGCGTCGGCCAGCAACAGCGCAGCGGGACGTGCCACCTTGGACAGGCGCAGCTCATCCATGGCCCCGGCGAACGGCAGGTGCGTGCTGCCGGCTTCCGGCAGGTCGGCGCCGACCGCCAACTGCGTATTGAACGCGGGCATGGCCACGGCGAGGTTGGCGGTTTCACGGCCATTCACGTACAGCGTGACCTTGTCACCCTCGGCGCTGAACGCCAGGTGCTGCCATTGGCCAGGGTTAAGGGGGTGGGTCGACACGACGCGCTGGCCGTCGATCTCCACAAACGGCGAGCCCTGGTTCAGGCCCAGCAACAGGCTGTGGGGGCCGTCACGCCGGGCCAGCACGATTTGCTCGCCGCTGGCCTGGTCCAGGCGCAGCCAGGCGCTGAAGGTGAAGGCTGCGCCGGCGGCGTGTTGCAGCGACGGGCTGGCGGGCAACAGCAGCGGCTGGCCGGCGAACTGCAAGGCGCGGCCGATCACACCGTCGATGCTCGCGCCGGTGGCGTTCAGAGCCGTGTTGGCGTAGGCCGTGGTGTCCCGTGGTGGCGTCGCGTTGGCACCATCGAAGTGATAGAGCGCGGTGTAGTTGGGGTCGAAGGTCAGTTGGCCATTGGCGGTGGCCGGGGCCTTCTGGTTGCCGTAGTACATCCAGATGTCCTGGCGCTGGCCGCCTTCGACCTTGGGCACATCGACCCAGATCAACGCCATGCCCATCAACGGGTCGAAGCTTTCGATCTGGTGATTGAACACGGTCTTGTCATCGGCACTCACAAAGCGCAGGTCGGCGCCGTCGTCCTTGACCCCGTCAAAGGTGAAGTTGCCGGTGTGCAGGCGCACCAGCAACGCGGTGCGGCCCAGGGCCTGATTGATCGCGGCGCCTTGGGCGGTGGTGTCCACCGAAATCTGTTTGCGGTAGTGCCAATCGTCCTGCCACCAGGCATGGGCAGTGGCCGGGAGCGCGAAGCCCAGGCAGATCAACAGGCTCAGGAATAGGCGTTGCATGGGTGAAGTCTCCGGAAGAAAAAGTCAGAAAGTCGCCTGCACACTGAAGTGCAGTCGCGAGTCCTGTTTCTGGGTGTTCGGTCCATCGAGCAGCGGGTAACCCCAATCCAGGCTGCCGGACAACCACTTGCTCAAACTGGCGCGGGTGCCAAGGCCGACACTGGCCAGGCTGTATTCGTCTTCCTGCTCGGGCAGAGGGTCGTGCAGGCGCATGCGCGCGCCTTCGGCGAACGCATAGAAGCGCCACTCCTGCACATAACTGCCGAGGAACTTGGCCAGGGACGGCGTGCGCAGTTCCTGGGAGAGCAAATACCCCTCATCCCCGGTGCGCTCGGCCGCCAGGTAGCCGCGCACCGAGGTGGCGCCGCCGGCGGAATACTGCTCGTTGGACACCAGCGGCCCCGAGGCCAGCTGGAAAGCGCCCTTGGAGGCCGACTGCCAATCGTTGGCGAAGGTGTAGGTGTAATTCAGGTCGCCCTTGAGCACGGCGAAACTGGCACTGGCCTTGTAGCGCTTGTAATCGAATTCTTCGGCGTCGCTGCCGTAGCCAAAGAATGCGCGCGTACCCACCACCAGGTTCAAGCCCAGCCCCAGCTGGGATTGCTCGGTGTAGCGATAGCCGTTGTAGCCCAGGGTGATCGGCGCGTACTTGAGCGGCACCTGGTCGCTGCTGGAACCGAACTTCATCTGCTCGTCGAAGTCCTTGAAATCCACCCCGAACGAGAACGAATTGGCCCAGTTGCCCGCCGCCGGCAAGCTGTAAATGGCGGATACGCCGTAGGAGTGGCCCTTGCCCAACACGTTGCTGCCGCCGATGGTGGCGATGTTGCTGTCGGACTGATAACCGGAGAACTGCAAGGTCCAGCGATCATCCAGCGGCGCGCTGTAGGAGCCCGACCAGACCTTGGCGTTGTCGGTGTCCTGGGGCGCGGTGAAGTAGGTCAGGGAAATGCTGTGGCCCAGTTGCCAAAGGTTGTCGTAACCCAGGGTGGCGACCGAGCGCAGCTTCTCGGTGTCGGCGCTGTAGTCGTTGTTCAAGCCGATACTGGCGTGCCAGGGGTTCTGGTCCTCGACCTGCAGATCCACGTCCATGGTGCCGGGGCGCTGGCCTTCGCGTACCAGTGGCGTCACCTGCCGACCGGCACTGCGGTTGAGCCCGGCCAGTTGGGTTTGCACCGTGGTGAAATCCGGTACCGCACCTTCCTTGAGCCCCGGCACTTCGTCGCGGATCTCCACCGGCGAGTAGTGCTTGGCGCCGACCACACGCACGCGGCCCACCTTGGTCTCGCTGACCTGCAGATAGACGATGCCGTCATCGACCTTCTGCTCCGGCAGCTCGACAAACACCGACTGGTAGCCACGCGCCTGGTAGATCTTCTGCAACGCATCGCGCGCGCCTTCGATATCGTCCAGGGTCTTTTGCGGGCCAAGGAACGGGTACACCGCCTCCTCGATCGTCGCCGCATCGAGCACGGTATTGCCGCGCACGAAGTACTCATTGACGTCCACCTTGCGCGCCGGGGCTTGCTCGCCCTCTTCGGCCCACACCGGTTGCGCCAGGACGCCCAGCGTCAGGCAGCACAACGCCAGCGTTGATTTGAACAGATGCTCCACACCGCCCCCTAACTGTCTAAGATTTTGCGCCGTCGCCGATTGCACGGCGTCTGGCCTGCTCAATTACTGCTGGTCGAAAGATGGCTGTGCCGCGCCAGCCAGGTGTGCAGCAAGGCGAAGTTCAGGGAGAACTCCGGCATGTGCAGCAAGGCGCCACAGAACACTTCACCGATGATGGTCTGGATCAACTGCACCGCCTGCGGGTTGTTCAACAGGCTGGCGATGTCGCGCTGCAGGGCATGGATGCTCCACACCTTCTGGTTCAGCTCCAGACCGACGAACCAGCGGAACAGCAGGTTGTAGTTCAGTTGCTCGTGGAGTTGCTGTTCGCTGGGTACCGAATACAGCAGTTGCAGCAGCAGGATCTGCACCACGGTCTGCGGCGCGATCGACATGCCCGGTTCGGCCTGGAGCAGATCGCGATGCTGGCCGAGCACCTCTTCGATCTGCGGGCGCAACAACACCAGCGAATGCCCGGCCGGGATGTAGCTGGACACTTCCTTCAAGGCACCCTGCCAATCGTCCTGGGAGACGATCCACACCCACGGCGCGCCGTAGCGATACACCGAAACCGGCTTCTTGCGCGCGGCCTCGACGATCTTCGACAGGCGCTGATCGAGCTCTTGCATGCCTACTTTCGAGTAACGTTCCATAGTTCCCATTGCCCCACTCCTGGCGTCCCGCTGACGGCTGGGGAGACGGCTTGTGGCGGCCTCCAGCGCGTTACATAGGCAAGACGGAAGTGGCTGTGAGCTACCGAACTTTTGTCATGAAAGCTTCATTTTGAATTGTGAGGGAGGCAATTTTTCCGGGGGCTGCATTGGCGGCCCTAGAGCTGAGCGGAGTTGTGCCGGTGTACTCGGTTGGAAATGTGGGGGGCTTGCTCCCGATAGCGGCGGATCAGTCACAGCAACATCGACTGGTCTACCGTCATCGGGGCGTGGGTATCTACACAACTTTTCAGCCCCTGACAAAATCTCCCTGTGGCGAGCGGGCTTGTCCCGCGTTGGGCTGCGTAGCAGCCCCAGTAAAGCTGAATGCGGTGTATCAGAAACTCCATAGCGGCTGTTTTGGGGCCGCTACGCGGCCCAACGCGGGACAAGCCCGCTCGCCACAGGGAGATTTATCAGAGGCTGAAAAGTTGTGTAGATATCCATGCCCCGATGGGGGAGTGTCAGTTGATGCATCTGTAGCTGACCCACTGCCATCGGGGGCAAGTCGAACCGTCGCACCGCCCCTCCCACATTTGGATTTGCATACCTCAGGTAGACCTCGGCCTGAGCTAAAGGCCAATCTCAAAAAGACATTATTTATATGAATAAAAAAACTAAAAAATAATAAAATTAGAGAATATTAGCTTATATCAAAACAGCATTATATTTTCAAAACCCATTCCGTTATGTTTGATCGCAACAGCCTACCCCTGACCTCGGATGGTACCCAGCGTAATCAAGATTCTGCGCGCCATAACCGGGTGATCATCCCCGCAGCAGAATCGTTGGAAGGGAGTTCAACGTATGTTGCCAATTCAAACCCAGCGCCACACCTAGTCCCCAATCGCCGCAACCCCCCTGAAAAAAACCGAGCACCGCGCCCGCCCGCGTGACTGCCCGACTTCGCGATTTGGAATGTCTGGAGTGGCTATGAAGCAAGTCTTACAACCGACCGCCATCCTGGCGCTGGCGATCCTGGCCAACACCGCCCAAGCCCAGGACGACAGCACCCTGTCCACCGTGGTGGTCACGGGTAACCGTGGCGCCGAACAACGCACGGTCACCAGCAGCCCGGTGCCGATCGATGTGGTCAGCGCCAAGCAACTGCAAAGCACCGGCAAGCCCGGTTTGATGGAGGCATTGAGCGCGGTGATCCCGTCGCTGACCCTGCCGGAAAAAACCGGTTGGGACGCCAGCGGCATTGCCCGTGCGCCGAACCTGCGCGGCATGAGTGCCGCCGAGGTGCTGGTGCTGGTCAATGGCAAGCGCCGCCACACCGCGGCCACCCTGAACATCAACGGCATCAACACCGGCGCCGCACCGGCCGATCTGGATTTGATCCCCATCAGCGCCATCGACCACGTCGAAGTCCTGCGCGATGGCGCCGCTGCCCAATATGGTTCCGATGCCATCGCCGGGGTCATCAACGTAATCCTCAAGGCCGACACCAGCGGCACGTCGGTGACCAACGTCGGCCAGGGTTACGACGGCAAGAAACAGACCGTGCAGCAAAGCCTCAACAAGGGCTTCGAGATCGGCAACGGCGGCATCGTGCAGTTGGCCCTGGACGCGCGCAGCCAGAACGACGACAACAAGGCCAGCGCTAACGGCTACACCTACGCCCAAGCCTTTGAGCAGGCTGGCCGCTCCACCTACGGCGGCTATGGCACACCGAAGACCAACTTGCTGACCTTGGGCTACAACGCCGAACTGCCGATCGACGACAGTTTCAGCCTGTATTCCTTCACCACCTATTCGCGGCGCAAGGCCGAGCAGGGCCAGAACTTCCGTCTGCCGACCATCACCAACACCATTACCACCGGGCCTAACGGTTACCCCGGCGGCTACACGCCGACCTGGTATATCGACGAGGACGACTTCCAGGCCGCATTCGGCGGTAAAGGCACCGTCGGCGAGTGGGACTGGGACCTGTCCACCACCTACGGGCGCAACGAGGCGGAGCAGGGCACCACCCATAACCAGAACCCATCCCTGGGCGAGGCCACGCCGAACAGCTTCACCTCCGGCACCTGGATTTCCACCGAGCTGACCACCAACCTCGATTTCAAGCGCGGCTTCGACATCGGCCTGCAAAAGCCGCTGGACCTGAGCTACGGTTTCGAACATCGCCGCGACACCTATGAGGTGCAGGCCGGTGACTATGAGTCCTATGCCAACGGCGGCTACTGCGTGGCACCGGGTAACTGTGCGTCGTCCGGGGCCCAGGTCACCAACGGCATCTCGCCGGATGAAGAAAGCAGCGCCTCGCGCAACAGTCTCGCCAGTTACGTCGACGTGGGCTTCAACCCGGTGCCGGACTGGTACGTGGGCACCGCGTTTCGCTACGAGCATTACAACCAAGGCGTGGGCGCTACCCGCAGCGGCAAGCTGACCACCCGCTACGACTTCACCCCGCAGTTCGCCGTGCGCGCCACCGTGAGCAATGGCTTCCGTGCACCGTCCCTGGCCAATAGCTTGTTCAGTGCGCGGTCCACCACCTATGGCGTGGTCGACGGCGTGTACCAATCGATCAACTACGGCGTGCTGCCGGTAGGTTCGGCCGCTGCCCAGGCCTTGGGTGCGCAGGAACTGAAACCCGAGCGTTCCACCAACTTCAGCCTGGGTTTCACCCTGACCCCCACCGATCGCCTGAGCTTCACCGCCGACGCCTACGTGATCAACCTGCGCGATCGCATCACCCTCACCGGCACCTTGCTCGGCCCGGAGATCACCCAGGTGCTGCAAGGCAATGGCATCACCTCCACCTCCGGCGGCCAGTACTTCATCAATGGCGCCGACACCCGCACCAAAGGCCTGGACCTGGTCAGCAACTACAGCCAGGACCTCGGCCCCTATGGCGCGCTGAAATGGACCGCCGCGTTCAACTGGAACCAGACCAAAATCCTCAACTACAAGGAATCCACCACGATCCTGGGCACGGCCTATGACCTGATGGACCGTGAGGCACGCAACCTGATCACCGGCGTGCAGCCCAGCACCAAGCTGATCCTCGGTGGCGACTGGAGCATCGAGCGCTTCAACCTCAACCTGGCCCTGACCCGCTACGGCTCTTACAAAGAGGTCAACGTCTCCGCCGACCGCAGCCTCGACCGGGTCTACAGCGCCAAGTGGATCACCGACCTCGACCTTGGCTACAACCTCACCAAAGACCTCAACGTGGCCATCGGCGCCAAGAACCTGTTCGACGTCTACCCGAAAAAACAAGGTGTACCGAGCAGCACCATGGTCAGCAGCTACGGCACCTATTCGCCCTACGGTTTTACCGGCGGGTACTACTACACCCGCTTGACCTATGCCTTCTAGGCCGAGGAAAACACCATGCCCATCGTTGCCAAATCCTATGACCTGATTGACACGCCCAGCGCGGTGCGCCAGGCCCGTGTGTCCACACCGATCAAAGCCCTGCAGGTGGTGCCCGCGCGGCATCCCTGGCGCTGGGCCGGGTCGATCTTTGCCGCGCTGGTGCTGCTCGGCATCGCGCATTCCCTGGCCACCAACCCGCGCTGGGAGTGGGGCGTGTTCGGCCAGTGGTTCTTCTCGCCGTCGGTGCTGCGTGGCCTCGGCCAGACGCTGTTGCTGACGCTGCTGAGCACGGTGTTCAGCGCCATCCTCGGCACTGCGCTGGCGTTGGCGCGGCTGTCGGGCTCGCCGCTGCTGGCGGCCCTGGCCTGGGGCTACATCTGGTTTTTCCGCTCGATGCCGGCGCTGCTGGTGCTGATCATCCTCTACAACTTCGCCTACCTGTACGACCACATCGTCCTCGGCGTGCCGTTCACCAGTGTGGTGTTCGCCGAGTGGTCGACGGTGGACGTGCTCAGCCAATTCACCGTGGCCGTACTGGGCTTGAGCCTGATGCAGGCGGCGTATGCGGCGGAGATCATTCGCGGCGGCCTGATCGGTGTGGATGCCGGCCAGCACGAAGCGGCGGCAGCCCTGGGCTTGCCGGCCTCGCGGCGCATCTTCCGGATCATCCTGCCCCAGGCGCTGCGCTCGATCCTGCCGTCGGGGTTCAACGAAATCATTGGCCTGGTCAAGGGCACCTCCATCGTCTACGTGCTGGCCCTGCCAGAGCTGTTCTACACCGTGCAGGTCATCTACAACCGCACCCAGGCGGTGATCCCGCTGCTGATTGTCGCCACCGTCTGGTACCTGATCATCACCACCGTGCTCACCAGCGCCCAGTACTACGTCGAGCGTCATTTCGCACGGGGTACGGCCAGGGTGCTGCCGCCCACGCCGTTGCAACGCGTGCGCCGCTGGCTGAAGGAGAAAACCCATGAGTGAAGCCCGCGCCGGCCGTATCCAGATCCAGGGCGTGGGCAAGCGCTTTGGCAATCAACAGGTGTTGAAAGACATCGACCTGACCATCGATCCAGGCAAGGTCACGGTGATTCTCGGACCGTCCGGCTCGGGTAAATCCACCTTGCTGCGCACCATCAACCACCTGGAAAAGATCGACAGCGGGCACATCACCATCGACGGTGAATACGTCGGTTATCGACGCAAGGGCGACCTGCTTTACGAGCTCAAGGAACGCGAGATTCTCAAGCGCCGTATCGACGTCGGTTTTGTGTTCCAGAACTTCAACCTGTTCCCGCACCTGACCGCCTGGGAAAACGTCGCCGAGGCGCCGCTGGCGCACAAGCGCTGGAGCAAGGCCGACGCCCAGGCCAAGGCCACGGCGCTGCTGGCCAAGGTCGGCCTGGCGGACAAGGTCGATGCCTACCCACGCCAGCTTTCCGGCGGCCAGCAACAGCGCGTGGCGATTGCCCGCGCACTGGCGCTGGACCCCAAGGTGCTGCTGTTCGATGAACCCACTTCAGCCCTCGACCCGGAACTGGTGGGCGAAGTGCTCGACGTGATCAAGGGCCTGACCCAACTGGGCGTGACCCTGGTGATCGTCACCCACGAAATCGGTTTTGCCCGCGAAGTGGCCGACCACGTGGTGTTCCTCTGCGACGGCCAGTTGATCGAAGAAGGCCCGCCCGAACAGATTTTCCGCCAACCCCGACATCCCCGCACCGTGGCCTTTCTCGGCAAGGTGCTTTAGTTCAAGGAGTGACTGCCCATGTTCATCAACACCACCCGCGTGGCCCTGCTGGCGCTGGCCGTCAGTGCTGCGCAAAGCGCATTCGCCGTGCAACAGGTCGACCTCAGCCCCGACCGCCCGCGCATCCATGTGCCGCGTAACGAAGCGGCCATTGCGCAGATCCCGCCGGGCTTCAAGTTCGCCCAGCCGGGCAAGTTCACCGTGGCCGTGTCCGGCGTGGCCGGGCCGCCGCTGGCGCTGCTGGCCAGCGACGACAAGACCACCATCGGCAGCGAAGCCGACACCGCGCAACTGGTGGCCGACAGCCTCGGCCTGCAACTCAATGTGGTGCAGACCAGCTGGGAAGACTGGCCCCTGGGCGTCAGCTCGGGCAAGTACGACGCGGTGATCAGCAACGTCACCGTGACCGAGGCGCGCAAGAAGCGCTTTGACTTCGCCACCTATCGCCAGGATGTGCTCGGCTTCTACGTCAAGACCACCAGCAAGATCAGCGAGATCAAGCAGGCAGCCGATATTGCCGGGCTGAAGATCATCGTCGGCTCCGGCACCAACCAGGAAAAAGTCCTGCTGGCCTGGAACGAGGCCAACGAAAAGGCCGGCCTCAAACCCGCGCTGTTGCAGTACTTCGACGACCAGGCCGCCGCGCAGCTGGCGGTGCAGTCGGGGCGCAGCGATGCGCTGTTCGGGCCCAACTCGGTGTATGCCTATTCGGCGGCGATCACCGGCGGCATCAAGCGCGTCGGCACGGTGAACGGTGGCTGGCCATTGCAGGCGGACATTGCCGTGACCACGCGCAAGGACAACGGCTTGGTCAAGCCGATCCACACCGCCCTGGAAGGCGCGATTGCCGGCGGCCAGTACGCGCAGGTGCTGCAACGCTGGGGCCTGGATGTGGAGCGCGTCGACAAGTCGCTGATCAACCCACCGGGCCTGCCGGATTAAGGAGCAATCGACATGGGACTGACACGACGTGAAGCGTTGTCGAGCATCGCTGCGGTAGGCGGCGAAAAAGCCGTCAAGGATGCACTCGCGGTACTCGGCCTCGGGCCGTCATCGCACCGCCGACCGCAACCGTTGAAGCTCAAGGACGGCCTGGGGCAGGGCACCCGTGTGCTGGTGCTGGGCGCCGGGATTGCCGGGCTGGTCACCGCCCTGGAACTGACCCGCGCCGGGTTCAGCGTGCAGGTGCTGGAAGCCCGTGAGCGGGTCGGCGGTCGCACCTGGACAATCCGCCATGGCGACCGCGTGGACTACAAGGATGGCCGTACGCAAACCGCAGCGTTTGAGCCGGGGCATTACTTCAACGCCGGGCCTGCACGGATTCCCAGCCAGCACCGCACGATCCTCGACTATTGCAGTGAGCTGGGGGTGCCGCTGGAAGTGCTGGTCAATAGCAGCCATGGCGCCCAGGTGCGGCCGGATGTGAACCAGCCGGCCTTCACCGTCGGCCAGGCGATCAACGATGCGCGCGGGCATTTGTCCGGATTGCTCGCCAAAGCGGTGCAACGTGATGCCCTCGACGATGTGCTGAGCGCTGAGGAACGCACGCGCTTGCTGGCGTTTTTGCAAGTGTATGGCGACCTGTCCCAGGAGCTGGCCTTTGAGGGCACGATCCGTTCGGGGCACCTCGAATCCCCGGCCCATCCCGGCGCCTTGCCCGCCAGCCGCAGCCCGTTGGCACTGGACCAACTGCTGCACCCCGAGCTGTGGGGCGCCTTGCTGCACACCGAATTCCCGGAATTCTCGGCGACCATGTTCCAGCCGGTGGGCGGCATGGACCGCATCACCGACGCCTTCTACCGGCGCGTCAGCGATCACGTGCAACTGGGCGCCCAGGTGCGCCAGATCCGTCAGTTGGAAGACGGCGTGGCCGTGACCTACCACGACCAACGCAGCGGTCGCGAGCAGGTGGTGCGCGCCGACTATCTGGTCTCGACCTTGCCGCTGCCGCTGCTGGCCAGGCTCGACACCGACTTCAGCGACCCGATCAAGGCCGCCTTGCTCTGCACCCGCAGCGACCAGGCCACCAAAGTGGCGTGGCAGTCCCCACGCTTCTGGGAAACCGACTACCGCACCTACGGCGGCCTGTCTTGGATCGAACACCCGGCGCGCCTGCTCTGGTACCCGAGCAACGACCTCAACACCCGCGAGGGCTTGCTGGTGGCCGGCTACGTGACCGGGGAGGGCGCCGATGTGTTTGGCGCGCGACCGTTCGACCAGCAATACGCTACCTCCAAGGAGGCCGTGGAGCTACTGCATCCGGGCTATTCAAAACACCTGCGTCACCCGCTGGCGGTGTCCTGGGAACAGATCCCCTTCAGCGAAGGCCCGTGGCTGCAACGCGAACACTTCCCGGCCGATGCCAGCGCCTTGCTCGAACAGGGCCACGGCCGCGTGTACTTCGCCGGCGACGGCCTGGTGCAAAGCGGCGTAGGCATCTGGCAGGAATCGGCGGCCAACTCGGCGCGGCATGTGGTCGCGCAACTGGCTGAACGCGTGACCCAACAACGACAGGTCGCGGCACTCGCCGCCTCTTAAGGAGACACACCATGAGCGACAGCATTCAACGCACCAGCGTCGGCGATTTTCCGATCTCGCAGACCGTCACCGTGCCGGCGTCCGCCAGCCTGATCTTTGTCAGCGGGACCTTGCCGGACCCGGTTGATCCAACGGTTCCCGGGGTGTTTGGCAACACCGAAGTGCAGACGGTTTCGGTGTTCAACAAGCTGCGCCAGATCCTGCGCCAGCAAGACCTGGACCTGGGCGATATCGTGCAATTGCGCGTGTTCCTGGTTGGCGCCGAAGAGACCGATGGCAAGCTGGATTTCGCCGGGTTGCAGCGTGGGTATACGCAGTTCTTCGGCACCCCCGAGCAGCCGAACAAGCCGGCACGCACCGCGTTGCAGGTCGTGGCGTTGCCATTGCCCGGTGCACTGGTGGAAATCGAAGCCATCGCCGCCCGAACCGCCTGATTCACGCGGTTGAACAGTGTGGGAGGGGGCTTGCTCCCGATAACGGTGTATCAGGTGATGCAGAAGGTGACTGAACCAACGCTATCGGGAGCAAGCCCCCTCCCACCAGTTGATCCGTTTTTTGCCAGTTAGTCCTCATGTTCATTATGGAGAGATCCCTATGTCCACAGCACCCCGGCAACTCAAATTCGGCGCCATCCTGACCGGCGTCGGCACCGCGCAAAACGAATGGCTGCACCCGCAAATTCCCGGCGATGCCAGTGTGGATATCGATTGGTACCGCGCCCAGGCGCAGCAGGCGGAAGCGGCGAAGTTCGACCTGGTGTTCATCGTCGACAGCCCCTACATCACCCCTGATTCGGCGCCGCATTTTCTCAACCGCCTGGAGCCGCTGACCCTGCTCTCGGCCGTGGCCGGTGCCACCTCGAAGATCGGCCTGGTGGCCACGCTGACCACCTCCTATACCGAACCCTTCAACGTCGCCCGCCAGTTCGCCTCCCTGGACCTGATCAGCGGCGGCCGCGCCGGTTGGAACGTGGTCACCACCGGCCTGGAAGGCGCGGCCGGCAACTTCGGCCGTGAGCAGCATATCGACCACACCGAGCGCTATCGCCGCGCGGCTGAGCACCTGGAGGTGGTGCAGGGGCTGTGGGATTCCTACGAGGACGACGCCTTCGTGCGCGACAAGGCCAGCGGCGTGTTCCTCGACCCGCAACGCCAGCATCGCCTCGACCACCATGGCGAGTTCTTCTCGGTGACCGGGCCGTTGAATATCGCGCGTTCGGCCCAGGGCCAGCCGGTGATTTTCCAGGCGGGCATTTCCGAATCCGGGCGCAGCCTGGCGGCTAACTATGCCGAGGGCATTTTTGCCGGCGTGGGCAACTTCGAAGACGCCCAGGCCTATTACAGCGACATCAAACAACGCACCGCCGCCGCCGGACGCAACCCCGATCACGTGACCATCCTGCCGGGCATTTCGCCGATCATTGCCGACACCGACGAGCAAGCCCAGGCCATCGACCGCGAACGCAATGGCGAGCTGGATTTGAACAAGGCACTGGTGCAGTTGGGGCGGCCGTTCAATTACCACGACTTCAGCCAGTACCCGCTGGACGAACCCTTCCCCGAACTGGGCGATCTGGGCAGCAATGGCTATCGCGGGCATGCCGAAAACATCAAACAAGTCGCCCGCGACCAGCAGTTGACCCTACGCCAGGCGGCGTTGCGTTTTGCCAAGCCGTTCTCGAGCTTTGTCGGATCCCCCAAGACTGTGGCGGATGAGATCGAACGCTGGTTTGTCGAAGGGGCGGTGGATGGTTTCAATATCCACGTCGGCGCGCCGGATGACTTTGCGCGGTTTACCGACCAGGTGCTGCCATTGTTGCGCGAGCGCGGGTTGTTTCGCAGTGAGTACAGCCACAGCACCTTGCGTGGGCATCTGGGCTTGCCGGTGCCGGTGAATCGGCATACAGCGGCAAGGAGCGAGGCGGCCTGAGGCTCACCACCATTTCCAGCGGCCCTGTTGTTTCAGGGTCGCGATAACGCCGTTGCGTTTATGCCTGATTTCCAACATCTCTCGGCGCATTTGTCGTTGGCGTTTGCTGTTCAGGCATAGAAGCCCGATCAACGGACTCAGTAAGGCAAGGGTAAATAGGAGGTGATCGGGGCTGTAAAGGATTGTCGGCACTACGAGCAGTAAGTAGATGATGAACACACCAACCTGAAGCCACACCCATCGTGGATATCCGTGAAGGACCAAGCTCTGCGCGACGCCGAATACCGCACACGCAATCCCGCCTGCGATGAAGAACGCATTACTGGTCAGTTCATCGGATGCGTGGGCGAAGTAGGTGAGATTCATCAGGGTGCCGGTGGTGGCAATCGAAAGGCACAAGGCTATAAGACCGCCAAACAACGCCAGTCTGTGACGCGCCCAAAGGGAGCGAGGATCTATAAGGTAAAGGGGCTCCTGGCGGTTTTTCATTCGCTGAACTCTTCGTAGATACCGATGGCCAGCGTCTTGGTGTTTCCGGACATACCGCTGCTGGCGAGGCCCAGTGCTGCTGCAATGGCATCATTTCGATGGGTCGCGATGATTGGTTTTATCTTTGTTGTTGGAATGCGTTTTGGCGCGTTACGTGCGGCTTGCTTGAGCTTGAGGAGCTTGGGTGTCAGGCGCGGGTCTTGGATTCTCAGGAGCTCATTCGTTAATTTTGCCCGTTCCTGTCGACTCAGCCCACGCAATACTTCTCTTAGTGGTTTACCTGTTGCGCGCTTGGACAGGTTGATTACTTTCACTGTCGTTACGGCAGAAGAGGCGACACCAAGTAAAGACACAGCATCCAGAGCTGCCATCATCCCTTCGTACCAAGCATTACTGTCCAGGTAGTCATTCATCTGCGGATCCCAAACTTCGTTTACCGTTCGATAGACTCCGGCGGCGCACTGGAACAACCCCGCTACTGCTGCTGCGGTGCCAATGAATGAGACAACAACACTTGCGCCACCCGTAAAAGGCATCAAGGCGATTCCGCTGTAAATAACATGCCAACTCAACAGCGCCCCGGTACACGTCACCGTCGTCCTCAAAGCCTCCGCTACCCATTCCGACTCCCGAGGCTCATGCTCCAACATCCGCTTGAACTCCACCGGCCCCACATACCTCGGCGCTTCCCGCAGCACCACCTTGATCGGCCGCACACTGCAAATCGCCTGGAATTCACGCAGCACCACCACGTTGAAATCCCCATCGATGTACACCACGCCCGCGCCAATCAGCACCGGGTCGCTGTCGATGGCGAAGACCAGTCGACGCAGGTCGATGCTGCTTTCAATGCGTTGGCGGGTGGTGCGGTGGGCCGAGGGGAATCCATCGTTGAACAAGGCGGTCGTCATTCCTTAACTCCTGGGTTTTTGGGGAGTCGAGAGGGTAAAGACGTAGTGGCGCAAATTAATGTCGGACGTTTCGTCATTTCAAGACAGGCACTTCCCGATCCCGCTTTGCCATCTTGTGAGCACCGTCTCGATTCGGGAACAGTGCGCCCCACGTCACTCTCGACGCACAACAGGACAAGGAGCCAACATGGCAGTCGATATGTTTTTGAAACTGGGCGATATCAAGGGTGAATCGCGGGACCAGGCCCATCGTGACGAGATCGACATTACCAACTGGGGCTGGGGTTTATCGCAAACGGGTTCGATGCATTCCGGCACGGGAGGCGGTTCGGGCAAGGCCGACTTTGCCAATCTGAACCTGACCAAACCCCTGGATAAATCCAGCCCCAACCTGATGATGGCCTGCGCCACCGGCAAGCATTACCCCGAAGCCAAATTGGTGGTGCGCAAGGCTGGCGGTTCAAGCCCGGTGGAGTACCTGGTGATCACCTTGAAGGAAGTGATGGTGGTGTCCTACGGCACCGGTGCGCAAAGTCAGGATGATGTCCTCTACGACAGCATCGCGTTGAATTTCGCCACCGTCGAGGTCAGCTACCAACCGCAGAAAGCCGACGGCGCCAAGGACGGTGGGCCGGTGAAGTTTGGCTGGAATATTCGGCAGAACGTCAAAGCTTGAGTAAGTGAGTCTCAGGGGGGAGCGCTGTTGTTGTCGACAGCGCTGTTTCAGTTAGTCCAACTGAGTCATTTCTGATTATTGGATTTCCAGACGAGTCCTATGAAGTGTTTAGACAGCAGATGGTGTTGGTGCGCGGTGGCTCTCTTGAGCGTGAGTACAGGGCTTCAGGGTTATCTAATAATTGATGGGCTGATTCGAGGTGTGATAGTGGCTCATAACCGCGTCGGGCCTTCCATTACTTACACGCTTGTAGGGCAGCCAAAGCACTATTGGTTCACCATTGCCTGGCTGGTGATTACTGAAATTATTCTAATGGTGCTGACCTTTTGTATGGCCTGGATTACCAGGCAGTTGCATAAAAATAAATGATCTAACTGAAGTGTTTTGGCGTTTTAGGCACGGCCAACCGGTATAAAGATCACCACCACTTCCAGCGACCCTGCTTTTTCATAGTCGCGATGATGGCTTGGCGTTTATGGCGCAGTTCAAGGGATTTTTTCCGCAGTTCGCGGCAGCGTTTGCTGTTGAGAATTAACAGGCCGACAAGTGGGCAGAGCAGGGCCAGTGCATAGAGATAGGTGTTGGGGCGCCAGAGGATGGCGGGGAGGGATATCAGCAGGCAGAGGAGGTAGATCGCGACGTTTATCCATACCCAATGGATGCGGCCGTAGAGCACTTCGTATTTGGCCAGGGCGAATACTGCGCCCAAGCCCGCGGCGCTGAAAAAGCATGTCTTGGCGACAAAATCTACGGGATGAGTAGGCAAATACGTAAGCATCGCCAAGATCGTTGTCAACGCTATCGAGAAACACCCTGCCAATGCATCACCTCCAATCACGGGCATGAACCGCTTGAGGAGTTGCCAAGGATCCTCAATAAAGAGTGATGAGTAATATTGGCCTTTTATCTTCCGTTGTTGGCTCACTGGTTAACTTCCTCGTAGATGCCCAACGCCAGAGTTTTTACGTTTCCAGAGACTGTACTGCTGGTAAAGCCGAGCAAGGCCGAAGCTATATCCATTTTGTGCGCGGCAGTTGCACGCTGCATTTGAATAGCGCTGATACGTTTGGCCACATTGCCGGAGGCTTTTTCCAGCTTGAGTAACTTGGTCGTTAGTCTTGGATCTTGGATTTTAAGCAGCTCATTGTTCAATTTTGTCCGTTCTTGCCGTGTCATCCCTCTAAGCACTTGCCTAGCTGTTTTTCCGGTTACTTTTGTGGTCGTTGTGACGACTTTCACGGTGACGAATGCCGAGCTGGCAACACCCATCAAAGCAATTCCGTCCAACACTGCTGTTGCGGCCTCATACCACGTCTCGTTATCCAAGTAGTCATTAACTTCCGGAAAGGCTAACTCTGATGCTGTACGTAAAGCGCCACCGATGCATTGAACTGTACTTGCAACGGCAGCAGCTTTACCGATAAACGAAATTATCGAGCTAGCCCCAGCTGTAAAAGGCATCAGCGCAGCCCCACTCGCAATGACCATCCAACTCAACACTACTCCGGTGCATGCAATTGCCGTATTTATAGCTTCCACCGCCAACCGCGACTCCCGAGGCTCATGCTCCAACATCCGCTTGAACTCCACGGGCCCCACATACCTCGGCGCTTCCCGCAGCACCACCTTGATCGGCCGCACACTGCAAATCGCCTGGAATTCACGCAGTACCACCACGTTGAAATCCCCATCGATATACACCACCCCCGCGCCGATCAACGCCGGGTCGGCGTCTATGGCGAAAAACAACCGCCGCAGGTCGAGGCTGCTTTCAATGCGTTGGCGTGTAGTGCGGTGGGCTGATGGGAATCCATCCTTGAATAGGGCGGCGGTCATTCCGGAACTCCTTTTTTTGGGAGTTGGGAGAGTAAAGACGCCGCGACTGGGATGAATGTCGGAAGCTTCGCCATTTGCAGTCGGTCACTTCCTGAAGCGAGTTTGACGTCTTGTAAGCCTGCTCCCGATTGAGGAAAAGGGCCGACGGCGCCAAGGACGGTGGACCGGTGAAGTTTGGTTGGAACATCCGGCAGAACGTCAAAGTGTGATGCGCTGAGAGGGCATAGGTATCCACACAACTTTTCAAACCCTGACATATCTCTCTGTGGCGAGCGGGCTTGTCCCGCGTTGGGCTGCTTCGCAGCCCAACGCGGGACAAGCCCGCTCGCCACAAGAGTGCGGTCGCCTGAAATTGTTTATGCAAGACTCAAGATTTTTTAGTGAAAATTTAACCCTTTAAAATCAATAAGTTATTTAAGCTTGATAAAGGCCCATCACTTATTCACCAAACCCGATAATCGCCTTGGTTTCCAGATACTCCTCGAACCCCTGCACACCATACTCCCGCCCATTCCCCGAGCGCTTGTAGCCCCCAAACGGCGCCATCGGATTCCACGCCGGATGGTTCAGGTGCACCTGGCCCGCGCGTATACGCGAAGCCACCGCCCGCGCAAGATCAAGGTCCTGCCCTTGAACGTGGGCGCCCAGCCCGTAGACCGTATCGTTGGCGATGGCGACGGCTTCATCCACCGTCTCATAGGCAATGATGCACAGCACCGGCCCAAATATTTCCTCCTGGGCAATGCGCATGGCGTTGTCCACTTCGGAGAAAACCGTCGGCCGCGTATAGAAGCCCTTGTCAAAACCCGCCGCCCGTCCCGGCCCGCCGCACAGCAGTTTGGCGCCCTCGTCGAGGCCGGCCTGGATCATGGCCTGGACGCGATGGAACTGGGCTTCGTTGGCAATGGGGCCCAACTGTGTCTCCTCCGATTGCGGGTCGCCAACGATCAGTGCATTCGCGGTGGCCGTCGCCAGGGCTTCGACTTCGGCCAGGCGGTTTCTCGGCACGATCATGCGGGTCGGCGCGCTGCACGACTGGCCGACGTTGCGAAACGCCGACATCACGCCCAGCGGCACAACCTTGGCGAAGTCGGCGTCGGGCAGCAGCACATTCGGCGACTTGCCCCCCAGTTCCTGAGTGACCCGCTTGACTGTCGGCGCGGCCGCCTGGGCAACCAACGCACCTGCGCGGTTGGAGCCGGTGATGGAGATCATGTCGATATCCCCATGGGCCGCCATGGCTGCGCCGACTTCCGCACCGCTGCCGTTCACCAGGTTGAACACCCCAGGCGGCAGGCCGGCGTCATGCACCAGTTGGGCAAACAGCAGGGCGCTCAAGGGCGACAGTTCGCTCGGTTTCAACACCACGGTGCAGCCGGCAGCGATGGCCGGGGCGACTTTCGCGGTGATTTGATACAGCGGCCAGTTCCACGGCGTGATCAGCCCGCACACGCCGATGGGCTCGCGCTCGATTGCGGTGCCGCCTTCCACGGTCTGGAAGCGATAGCTGGACAGCAGGTCACGGGCGACCCGAACGTGCTCGGCCGCCAGCGGCACTTGCATCGCCCGCGCGAAGCCGATGGCCGCGCCCATTTCCAGGGACAGCGCCTGTGCCAGTTGCTCTTTGCGCTCAAGGATCAGTTCGTGGATTTTCCCCAGCACCTGCGCTCGCGCTTCAGCCGGGGTCGCAGACCAACCGGCAAACGCCCCGCGTGCTGCCGCGACGGCCCGGTCGACATCCTCGGCAGTCCCGCGCGCCACCTGGGCAACCACGGCTTCAGTGGCCGGGTTGACCACCGGCAGCGTTGCCGGGATCGCCGGGGACGTCCAGCGACCGTTGATATAAAACTGGTGAGCCGTTTGCGCATCAACGCTGTAGCTATTTGAAGAGTGGGTGGTCATCCAACTGGCTCCCTGGAGCGGTAATAGGCGCTGCGAACGGCACGGCCCGGTGTCTGGATACGCTAGCAAAAGCCTCCCGCGCAAAGATGCCGTTATTCAGCGCTGCAAGGGATAATCTGCTGAATCTGGCAGGCTGGCGTAGCTCATATCAGTTTTCCCGTGGTGGGGGCGTTTGCCGGCACCGTCGAAGGTTGGGTGAACCGCCGAATATCGAACGGGCTGATCAAGGTGCTGGTACTGCCGGTGCTGATCAGTTCGGCCATCACATCCCCCACGCCAGGGCCGAGCTGGAAGCCGTGGCCGCAGAAGCCGAAGGCATAAAACAGCCCGTCCACGCTGCCGCTGGGGCCCATCACCGGCAGGGAGTCGGGGGTGTAGCTTTCGATGCCGCTCCACACGCGGATGATGTTCAGTTTCTCGGCGCCCGGTAATAGCCGTTTCATCTGGCGCATCTGGTTGAGCAGGCTCTCGGGCTTGAAAAACGCGCGTCGGTTGAGCATGTCCGGCGTGCAGCGGGCGCCACCGCCGATGATGATGTTGCCGCGCGGGATCTGGCGGAAGTAGATCACCTCTTCCTTGATCTTGGTGAACACGCCGATCACGGTGGGCAAGGCGTAGGGCACCGGTTCCGTGACCGACATCTGTGGGCCGTTGGGCTCCAGCGGCACCGGCTCGCCGAAGCGCTCGGACAGGCGCGCGGCCCAGGCGCCGGCGGTAATCAACAGTTGCTCGGCGACGAACAACTGCCCATCGCGGGTGGTGACGTGGAACAGGCCATTGACCTTTTCCACATCGGCGACTTCGGTTCTTTCCTCGATTCGCGCACCGAGGCGCCGGGCTGCGCGGGCAAAGGCCGGTGCGGCCAGGCGGGGGTTGGCGTGGCCGTCGTGGGGCGCGTAAGAGCCGCCTTTCACCTCGGGGCCGAGGAAACCGAAACGCTGGTGCAACTCGGCGCCGCGATAGATTTTCAGGTCCAGTTGCGCGGCTTCCGGCGCGGCGGCGTAGGCCTCCAGTTCAGCGATTTCATCTTCGCGATAGCACACGCGCATGTGGCCGCTGGGGATAAATTCCAGGTCGTCATCGATCAACTCCGGCAGGCGTTTCCACAGCGCCCACGAACGATTGGCCAGCTCCAGTTGCCCCAGGTAGCGGCCCTGGCGGCGCACATTGCCGAAGTTCACACCGCTGGCGTACTGACCGATCTGGTCGCGTTCCAGCAGCGTGACCGAACAGCCGCGGCGGCGCAGGAAAAACGCCGACGATGCGCCCATGATGCCGCCGCCGATGATCACCACGTCGCTTTTTTGCGAGGTCATGCGGGCTGCTCCTGTGCGGTACGGGCCACGGCTTCGATTTCGATCAGGTAGCCATGGTGCAGCACCGGCACGGGCACCACGGCGCGGGCCGGTTTATGTTCACCCAGGTAGCGCGCGTAAATCTGATCAAAGGCGGGCCAGTGTTCTATGCCGACGACGTACACCGTCACTTTGAGCAGGTCACGGGGGCCCAGGCCCGCTTCACCCAGGATCGCCACCAGGTTATCCAGGGCAATCGAGGCTTGCACCGCGAACGGTTGCCCGGCGCTGTGCTCGCCATTGGCGCGTACCGGCAGTTGCCCCGACACATACAGCACGCCGCCGTGTGCCACTGCCTGGGAATAGTGCCCGCCCGGCGGTGCCGCCTGGGTGCTATGAATCGAGTGGATGCGATTACCAGCCATGCAGGCGACTCCAGGTGTGCACGCTGCCGTCGGCATCCACCGCGTGATAATCCGGGAACTGCGCGCCGGTGGCACAGGCATGGTTGGGCAGGATGCGCAGCCGACTGCCGATGGGGAAACGCGTGACAAGCGCGTCACTGTGGGCAGCGCCCAGGCTGACGATGCCGTGTTCCTGGTTGGCAGCGGTGACCAGCGCGCCGTCGATCCAGTCGCCCGCTTCGCTGCACACTTGGCCATAACCGAAGTCCTGGCGCTGGCGCTGGGTGCCACGGTCACGACTCATGGCCATCCAACCGGCGTCGGTGATGATCCAGCCTTTGTCCGGCTGATGGCCGATCACGGTGGTCAGTACGCTCAGCGCCAACTCATCGGCCTGGCACACGCCGATGTTGCGCATGACCAGGTCGAAGAACACATACACACCTGCGCGTACTTCGGTGACGCCGTCCAGGTTCAGCGCCGAGAGGGCCGTGGGGGTGGAGCCGATGCTGACCTCGGGGCACGCCAGCCCGGCTGCGCGGAGGGTGTCTGCGGCGTGCACGCACAGTGCGCGTTCCTGTTCGGCCAGTGCTTGCAGGGGCTCAAGGCTGTCGAGCTCGTAACTGGAACCGGCGTGAGTCATCACCCCACGCAGGTGCAGGCCGCCGTCGCTGAGGATGCGTGCGACGTCGATCAGTACCGGGTCGTGGGCGGCCAGGCCGGAGCGATGGCCGTCGCAATCGATCTCGATCCACACGTCGAAGCGTTCGTCATGCTGCTGTGCGAAAGCGACGATGGCCTCGGCGCCTTGGACGCTGTCGGTGAGCACGCTGAGGTTGCAGCCTTTGCGCCGCAGGGCCAGGGCCTGAAGCAGCTTGCCCGGGGCGATGGCCACGGCGTAGAACACATCGCGGATGCCGGCGGCGAAACAATGCTCGGCTTCCTTGAGGGTCGAAACCGTGACACCGCTGGCGCCTGCGGCGATCTGGGCGTGGATCACCGGCAGGCACTTGCTGGTTTTGATATGGGGGCGTAAACGCACGCCCAGGCTGCTCATGCGTTGTTGCATACGCTGGATATTGCGCTGCATCTGCGGGATGTCGACGAGCGCGGCAGGCGTGTCGAGGGAAGCAATCGGCGTGGACATGGCGGAGCTCGCGTGGCTGGGTACAGGCTGCACTCTACTCAGCTGTTGTTAACGTGTGGTTCAATCAGCGCTCATCAATCATTAAGTAAAATTGAATGATTTCTATCGAAGACTTGCGATTGGCCGTGACCCTGGCCCGCTCCGAATCGCTGAGCGCTGCCGCCCGAACACTGAATGTCTCGCCGCCGGCGCTGTCCATGCGCCTGCGCAAGTTGGAGACGCTGCTGGGGCTGACCCTGGCCAATCGCGATGCGCGGCGCCTTAGCCTGACGGCGGATGGCGAGCGGTTTTCGCGGGAAAGCGCAGTGTTGCTGGAACAGTTGGAGGCGCTGCCGGAGTCGTTCCGGCAAAAGGACGAAACCCTGGTAGGCACCTTGAGGTTGGCGGCGCCGTTTGGCTACGGTCGACAGCGCATCGCACCGCTGCTGGCACGGTTTGCCAAACTGCACCCGCAGCTGCGCCTGCACCTGGATTTGCGCGAGACGCCCTGGCCCGATCGCCATGACAGCGATGCGGTGATTCACATCGGTCATCTCAATGACAGCCTGTGGACCGCGCGGCCACTGACGCCAAACGAGCGCTGGTTGTGCGCCAGCCCGGCCTATCTGCACGCCCACGGCGTGCCGTCTTCGCCGGACGAACTGGCGTCTCATCGCTGCATTTGCATTCGCGAAAATGATGAAGACGTCACCCTCTGGCACCTGCGCAAAGGCCAGGGCCGCAAGACGCTACGTGTGGAACCTGCGTTGTTGAGCAACGATGGCAGCGTTGCCCGGCGTTGGGCCGAGCAAGGCTTGGGGTTGGTGCTGCGCTCGCAGTGGGACGTGGGTGACGCCGTGGCCAGCGGCAGCTTGGTGCGCGTGTTGGCGGACTGGAGCTTTGACAGCGCGCCGATCCTCCTGCTGGTGCCGTCGCGCAAACTGCGTAGCCCGCGCGTACAGGCTTTGGTGACGTTTGTGGAAGAGGCGCTGAAGGCCTGAGTTATTTCACCGCGTAGACCTTGCGCACATACACCGTGCTGGTCCAGGCGCATGGCGCGCCCTTGGCCACGAACACCGTGTCCCCGGTTTTTACCGTGACCTCGCCACCCTCGTTGTCCTGCAGGGTGACGCTGCCTTCGAGCAGGTGCATCAACTCATGCAGTTTGTGCGGGCGGCCGTGGCGGGCGTAGGGCGTCGAGTCCCAGATGCCGACGCGCAGCTCGGTCACGGCATCGTCGAACAGGTTAAGCGCCCGGCACTGCGGGGTGGGGCCGATCAGGATCTGGGGTTCCGGCGCGGCGGAGGGGTTGAGCAGGGTGTGCGGGTCGAGCAGGGTCAGACCGGGGCACACGGGGGCATCGGCCTGGTCGACCGCGCAGAACGCCCATTCGCTGCCTGCGCTCGCCTGTACCGTGAGGCGTGTGCCGAGGCCGATCACGGCGCTGCTGCCGACTCCCAGTTCCAGTGTCTGTTCTGCGCTGCTAAGCACCACATGGCCGGCATGCACCACCAGGGTTTCGCTGTGGGGGAAATCTTCGATCACCGCTTCGCCGCTGAACGGTACAAGTCCTGCGGACACGCCATCGTCGCCCATCCAGGCGACTTGGCGGCTGTCGCCGAACGGGTCCAGCGCGCTCAGAGCGGCCGTGTTGAAGGACGTGGCAACGCGGCTGCCGTCGGCATGCGCCAACAGCAGGATACGGGGAGATGACATGGGGAGTGCTCCGGGAGAAAAGTCAGCCGATCGCCTGGGTGATCAGGGCAAAGGGGTGCACGCCTTGGCTGGCTTGGGGTGGGGTGCCCAGAGCCATCTGCGCGACGGTGTCGATGTTCTTCAGGCCGGCCTGTTCGAGCCAGTCGTTGAGGCCGCAGACGACGGGAATGTCGATACGCACAAAGGTGTCCGGCACCTGGGCCAGCAGGGTGGCGATCAGGTGCTTGGCCTGCTCGATATTTTCCGCCACCACCGGGCCGATGCAGCGTCCACGGCCGAACGGCCGCAGCAGGGCGAAGCCGCGTAACTGGCCATCGCGCTCGATACCCACGGCGTGCTCCACCTGCAGGTCACGCAGGACCTCGCGGCGGTCCAGGCCGCTGGCGGCCTTGGCCAGCGCGAGCAGGCTGGCGTGATCATCGGCGTTGAGCGCACGGCAGGTTTCGCCAGCGGCCAGCGCCGGCAGGGCAGGCACCAATGCCTGGCCCTGATGTTGCTGCACCCGCCCGAATTCGACGAACCCTTGGCTGGCGTACAGCGGCGCGCCGGCGAGGGTGGCATTGAGGACCGGCGTGCGCGTGCCGCAAGCGGCGAGGGCCTTTTCCATCAAGCGCCGGCCGATGCCCTGGCCCTGATAGTCATTGCTGACGATCACCAAGCCGATGGTGGCGTAATCGCCCTGGGGGCAGGTGAAGGCGCTGCCGATCAGCCGCTCGCCATCCATGACCACGAAGCCGTCGCTGACCCGTTGTAGCATTGCCCAGTCTTCCAGGCGGTGGGGCCATTTGAGTTGCACCGACAAGGCGTGGGCGGCCGGCAGGTCGGCCACGGTCATGGGGCGGTAGATGTAAGCGGGGTGTGGCAGGGCGGACATGGCGAGCCTCCGTAGAACGTTGTTTTTTGTTGCGTCAGGGTGCTTGTATCCCACCTGGGTCAGGGGCTGGCAAGGGGGGCGGGAATATTCGGTAGATTCCTCGTGGAGTGTGGGGCGAGACCACAGTTACTACTTAATTGCGGTTGGGGGGCAGCAGCAAATGCCATGAGGTTGGCGTTGGAGCCAACTGGAGTAGGGCGGGTGTACACGGTTAAAAATGTGGGAGGGGCGGTGCGACGGTTCGACTTGCCGCGATGAAGTAGTGTCAGTGGATGCATCTGTAGCTGAGCTGCTGCCATCGGGGCATAAGTATCTGCACAATTTTTTTCAGCGGTCTGTGGTGAGGGCGCTTGGTTCCGTGGCGGCCTTTGGGCCGACCATGTCGTTGGCTTTGACCGAGTACATATCCGTTGCTGCGGTAACGGCTGCCTATGGTTCCGCTCTTACAGCGGGTCACTTTTGGAAGAGCGCCAAAAGTAACCAAAAACGCTTCGCCCCAACACTCGGCACCTCGCCTAGGCTCGGTGTGCCC
>NZ_JAFLXD010000056.1:0-37783 GCF_019891415.1 Pseudomonas sp. SH10-3B
TTATCGCCTGCTGCTCAAGGCGCCGGATGGCTTGAGCCTGACCTGGCACCTGCGCACGGAATTGGATGCGGGGCCGTTGGCGTTGCTCAAGCTGCGCAACTTCGCGTTACCGCAACAGATATTCCTCAGCGAGTACGACACCCCAGCAGCCTACGCCCAAAACAGGAGTTTCCCATGAGCCTGCGCACCTTGATCACCCGCTGCCTGGGCACCCGCGATGCACTCTGCGTCGCCCACCAACAGGCTGATCACTGGCAACCCTGGCTGCAACCCATCAGCACCGATTCTCCCGTCGGCGACGACCCTGGCTACGACGATGACTTCCAGCGCATGCGCGAAGAGGTCAGCAAGCTCTCCGGTGCCGATGCCGAGCAGGTTGCCGAACTGGCGCAGAAACTGCTCATCCACACCTGTAAGGACTTGCGCGTCGCCACTTACTACCTGTGGGCACGCTTGCACAAGGAGGGCGAAGTCGGGTTGGCCGATGGCCTTAGCCTGCTGGCTGCGTTGATTGAACGCTTTGCCGATGCGGTACTGCCGGCCCGGCCCCAAAGCCGCAAGATGGCCCTGGAATGGTTGGCCAGCAGCAAGGTGCTGGACACACTGCTGCTGTACCCGGAAGTGGTCAAGGCCGAAGCCGAGCGTACCGCTGCAGCGCTTGCCTGGCTTGAGCGTGAGTTGAGTACGTGGCCCCAGGCGCAACGGCCGAACCTGGAACCGCTGTATGCGGCCTTGTCCGCGCGGCTGGCACAGTCCGGTGGTATGGACGCGTTGGTCCCGCAGAACAGCGCCAGCCACGAGTCGTCGGTGCAAGCGAGTGCCTCGCCGGTCACGTCGATCAAATCCGGGCGCGACCTGCTGGACAGCGGTCGGGCGTTGGCCGGTTATCTGCGCGAGCAACCCTTGGGATGGCTCGCGGCGCACCGTTTGATGAAGAGCTTGCGCTGGGACACGGTGCACCAAACGCCGCCTCAGGAGGCGAACAACCATACGCGCCTGGTACCGCCGAGAGGGGACTATCGGGCACAGCTCAAGCGGTTGTACCTGCAACAGAACTGGGCGGAGTTGCTTGATCAGGTCGAGCGGATCTATGCCGAAGGGGTGAACCATTTCTGGCTGGATCTGCAGTGGTACGTGTATCAGGCCTTGAGTAAACAACCCGCGCCCCAGGACCGCTGGGCCGATATCACCAAGCGTGATTTGGGCATGTTCCTCGAGCGCCTGCCGGGGCTGGAGCTGCTGTGTTGGAGCGACGGTAGCCCCTTTGCCGATGAAACCACTCGCGAATGGATCGCCCAGCACGTCAACGGTAACCAACCCCAGCAATGGCTGCCCGTCACGTCGGTGGCTGCTGCGGCAGACGACGGCGACGTGCTGTTGCTGGAAGGCGAGGCCATCGCCCAGGCGGACAGCGACGGCGTGGAGCAGGCACTCGCCTGGCTGGCCGCACGCCCCGGTATCCACAGCGGTCGTCAACGCTGGCTGCTGCGCCTGCTGATGGCGCGGGTGGCCGAGCAGTATGGCAAAAGCGACCTGGCCATCCACCTGCTCGGGGAGCTGGACGCCACCGCGCAACGCCAAGCCTTGGCCGAATGGGAGCCCGAGCTGAATTTCGAGGTCAAGGCGCGCCTGCTCAAGCTGTTGCGGGTGAAAGCCCAGCGCAACGACGCCGACAGACCCACCCTGGCGCGGCGCATGGAAACCTTGCTGGCGGCACTGGTGGCCATCGACCCGGTACGCGCCGCAGTGCTCTGTGGCTAACCCTCATACACCAGGAGTCTTTCTGTGAGCATGGACAATCTGACACTGCACTACTTCGACGCCGAAATGCGCTACCTGCGCGAGGCCGGCAAGGAGTTCGCAGAGGCGTTCCCGGACCGCGCCGCGCAGCTCAACCTCGACAAGCCAGGCGCGCAGGACCCGTATGTGGAGCGCCTGTTCGAAGGGTTCGCGTTCCTGATGGGCCGTCTGCGGGAGAAACTCGACGATGACCTGCCCGAGCTGACCGAAGGGCTGGTCAGCCTGCTGTGGCCGCACTACCTGCGCACCATCCCGTCGCTGTCAGTGGTCGAACTGGTGCCTGAACTGGCGCAGATGAAAAGCAGCGAGTTGATCGCCCAGGGTTTCGAGGTGCTGTCGCAACCCATCGGGCCACAACGCACCCGTTGCCGCTACACCACCACCCAAGACCTGACCCTGCGGCCTCTGGCGCTGATCTCGGTCGGGCGGGGCTTTGAACCGGACGGTTGCTCAGTGTTACGCCTGCGTTTTGCCTGCGGGGCATTGACCGACTGGAGCCAGATCGATCTCAGTCGCCTGCCTCTGTACCTGAATGCCGATACACCTCTGGCCAGCGCTCTGCATCAGGCGCTGACCCTCAACACCCAGACGCTGTATGTGCGCTGGGCCGGGCAAACCGAACGCCAGCCATTCAGCGGACATTTTGCGCCCAAGGGATTTGGCGAAGAAGACCGGCTGTGGCCCAAGGGCGACAGCGCCTTCAGCGGCTATCAGCTATTGCTGGAGTATTTCAGCTTTCGCGAGAAATTCATGTTCGTGACCCTGTGTGGGTTGGAGCAATTGAAGCTTGCCCCCGGCATTGACTGGTTCGAGCTTGAGGTGGTGTTGCGTGAGCCCTGGCCCTCTACCTTCGACCTGACCTGCGAACATATCCGCCTGCACGCCGTGCCGGTGATCAACCTGTTCCCGTTGGAGGCCGACCCGCTTACCCTGGCGCCGTTGCAAACCGACTACCTGCTACGCCCCATGCGCTTGCAGGACGGCCACATGGAGATCTATTCGGTGGACCGCGTCACCGCATCGAGAAACGGTGAACGCCAGGACTACGTGCCGTTCACCAGCTTTCGCCACAAGGGCGGCATGCTGCGCGATGAGGCGCCGGAACGCTACTTCCATACACGCCTGAAGCGCGCGGCGAATGGCTTGCACGACACCTGGTTGGTCCTGGGAGGTGAAGGTTTCGACAAAGACCGCCTGCTTGCGCAGGAAAACCTGTCATTGCGCCTGACCGGTACTCACGGTCAGTTACCGCGCAAGGCACTGCAAAGCACGCTGCTCGATACCGCGGTGCAGTCCACGCAAGCCGCTTTGCGCGTGCGCAACCTGTGCGCGCCGACCTTGCCCTGCTACCCGCCGAATCGTGACCGCTTTCACTGGCGGGTGCTCAGCCACCTGGGGTCGAACTTCCTGCCGATGCTGGGCAGTGCCGAGGTGCTGAGAGGAACGCTCGCGCTCTATGACTGGACTGGCAGTGAACTGAATCGTCGTCGCTTGGCCGCCATTGTCGAGGTCAGGCATCACCTGGTTCAGCGTTTTGAAAAAGGCTTTTTGCTGCGCGGGGTGGATATCGAAATCACCCTGGACGCCCATGGCTTTTCAGGGGAGGGCGACATCAGCCTGTTCGGTGAAATGCTCAACCGTTTCTTTGCCTTGTATGCCGACATTCATGTGTACACCCAGCTCACGCTGATCCTGCAACCTACTGGAAAGTGCCTGCGATGGAACGAGAACCACAGTCAGCGTATTCCCGGCTGAAAGACGTCGGTTTGCTGGAAGTCCTGCGGCCGCACGTGGCCGAGGCCAACCTGTACCGCTTTTGCCAGTTGTTGGAGCAGGCCTTGCCAGGGCAACCGCCTTTGGGCAGCACGGCGCACCCGGCCGATGATGCCGTGCGCTTTCGGCCTGATCCCGGCATGGGGTTTGCGGCCAGCGAGTTGAAGGCGATCGAAACCGATGACGCTCGCCCGGAGCGCCCGGCGACGGTGCGCACCCGCCTGTTCGGTTTGTACGGGGTCGACTCGCCGATGCCGACGGTGTTTCTGGATGACATCGCGCAACGTCGCGAAGGCCACGCCGCGTTGGAAGCCTTCCTGGATATGTTCAATCACCGGATGTTCACCCAGCTTTACCGGATCTGGCGCAAGTACTCCTACCCGGCAACGTACGAAACCGGTGGCACCGATGCGACTTCGCAATGCCTGTTGGGCCTGATTGGCCTGGGTATTCCGGGCACTGCCCAGCAGGTCGCCACGCCGGTCTCGCGTTTTCTGGCCTTGCTCAGCGTGATGCGCCTGCCCACACGCAACGCCGAAGGCATCATGGCGCTGGTCAAATTGCTCGCCCCCGAGACCCAGGCGCAGGTGACTGGGCATTGTCCGCAGCGCATTGCGTTGGCGCACCCGGCTCGTCTTTCCCGGCAACGTCCCGTGAGCTTGTCCCAGGGCACGCCGCTGGGCCGCGTCGGCCAGGACGCCAACAGCCAGTTGCGCTTGGTGCTGTGTACCGACGACACCCGGCAAGCGCGTGGCTGGCTGCCCGATGGCGAGTTGTACCGCGATTTGCTGGTGCTGCTGCGCGTTTACCTGGGGTGGCGTTGCACCGCGAAACTGCAGCTGTCGTTGCCGGTGCGCAGCCTGCCTGTGCCCGTCCTGGGGCAAGCGCCTATCCGGCTCGGCATGACCGGTGTCCTTGGTTTGGGCGGCGATGCCTGGCAAGTGACGCGGCACACCCACCTTACGATCAACCTCGGCCGCTACCAGGGCCTTTCGATTAATCCCCGCAACAGGGAGACGCAGCATGTCGCGTACCGTTTTTAAGTGCTTGATGTTGGCAGTGACTGTACTGCCGCTCGCGGGGTGTGGCCTGGCCCAGACCGTGGCCGATGGCACGGTGTCCACCACGAAGTCGATCTTCTACAAGCAGGTCAAAACCCTGCACCTGGATTTCAGCGCGCGCACGACGCTGAACACCCAGGCAACCGACATGAGTGCGTTGTCGGTACCGACCTTGATCCGCGTTTACCAGCTGCGCGACACCAAGGCGGTGGAGCTGGCGACCTACGAAGGGTTGCTGGGCGATGACGAGCAACTGCTGGCGAGCGCGTTGCTGGACAAACGCGCAGTGGTGGTGAAACCGCAGGAGGGTGCGCAACTGAATGTGCCCATGCACAAGGAGGCGCAGTTCGTCACGGTGGTGGCCTTGTTCCGCAACCCCGATACCCGCCTGAACACGTGGCGCCTGACCTTGGCACGCGACGACCTGGACCCGGATCGGGCACGGGTGATCGAGCTGGGTGATAGCCGCCTGACGCTGCGGCCCCTGGCGAAGGACTGAACCATGAGCGAATGCACCCCCTCGCTCTACGAAATGCTGCTGCAAAACTTCAACGGTGAGCTGGCGTTGCATCGCGTCAGCGAGGAGGACCAGCACCCGCTGTCCGTGCTGGACAACCTGCAACGCATCCTCAACAGCCGTGCGGGCGCGCTCAGCCATCTGCCGGATTACGGGTTGCCGGACATGGGCCTGATCCTGCAAGGGTTGCCCGCCTCAGCCCATGGCTTGATCGGCACCATGACCACCACGTTGCTCAAGTACGAACCGCGCCTGGCGGCGGTGGCCATCGAGCTGCTGCCCCAGGCACTGCCGGGGCATCTGGACTACGCCCTGGAGATGCAATTGAAAGATGGGCAGCGCGTGAACTTCGGCACCACCCTGGGCCCCGAGGGCCGGGTGCTGGTGCGTCACTTGAAGCGGCAACAGTACCTCTCTACGCCTTGAACCGATAACGCAAGGGAAGCGCGATGACGGCAGTGTTTGAAATGCGTATTCAAGTCGGCGGTGATCCGCGCGGTTTCAGCGAGTTCACCGCCTTGCGCGATGAGTTGGCCAAGCTCAGTCATCCCGCCTGCCCGGATGTGGACTGGGTGAAGGTCGAACAGTGGTGCGTGAGGCTGTTCGAGCACAACGGCGCAGACCTGCAGACCGCGTGTTTCTACACCTTGGCGTGTGCCCAACGTCATGGCGTGGAGGGAGTGGCCCAGGGCGTGGCACTTATCGAGGCGCTTGCCCGCGAGTGGCCACACGTGTGGCCAGCCATGGAGTCCACGCGTCTCGACGTGCTGGGGTGGCTGTTCGATCAACTGCAGGCACTGCTGCGCCGCGCGCCAATGCCGGTGCACAGCGGTCCTGCCCTGGCTCAACTGCATACCGGGTTGGCCCGGTTGCACGCGCGCTTGTTGCCTCACGGTCCGTTGCTGGCACTCCAGGCGTTGCGTCAACAGGTCGGCCTGCGCTTGGAGCAGCTCTGTTCATCCAGCGAAACGCTGCCGGTGCCGTTGCGGGGGATGGCTCCGGCATGGGTGAGCCCCGTCGTGATCCTGCCACCCCCTGAGGCGCAACCGCGACGGCATCGCATGCTGCGGTGGCTGTTGGCCGCTGGGATTTTCGTTGCCGTGCTTGCCGGGTTCGGTTGGCAAGCCTGGCTGAGAATGCCTGAGCGGGAAACCTTAATGCCTGAACCGGTGCGGCTGGACAGCCTGTCGCTGTTCGATGCCGGCAGCGCAACGCTGAAACCGGACTCGACCAAGGTGCTGATCAAGGCCCTGGTCGACATCAAGGCCCAACCGGGCTGGCTGATCGTGATTGCTGGGCATACCGATGCCACCGGCGCTGTCGAACAGAATCTGGCCCTGTCCCACGCCCGTGCCTCTGCTGTACGCGATTGGATGCAACGCATGGGCGGCATTGCCGACAGCTGCTTTGCCGTGCAGGGCTTTGCGGCCAATCAGCCCATCGCCAGCAATGGCACAGAGGCAGGACGTGCGGCCAACCGCCGCGTGGATATTCATCTGGTGCCGCAGGCGGGCGCCTGTGAAGACCTCACATTGGCTGTGGAATGAATTGAACTCGCCCTGATCCCGCTTGTCCCCGCTTCCCATGTCACCCCCTACCGCCTGAATCCCTTAATTTTCCAACCCTGCCGGAAGCCCCTCCAGGCCCCCCGGCTGCGCCCGCACTTTTTTCACAGGGCACCCAGCACACCCGATCCAAGCGGCAGCTGAAAACGGACTTTCTTCTCCACCGTGACTTATCAGGCAGGTTACCCCATGCAGTTCAGCGAATTATTGGCAGCGATTTCCACCCATGCGATCCGTCTGCAAAGGGAAGAAGACGACCTGATTGTCCTGGGTGACGATGAGGCGTTGGACGATGCGTTGTGGGATCAGTTGATCGCCCATAAACCGCAGTTGCTCACGCTGGTGACCGAGCATGGCGGGGACTGGTTGAGTCCGGCCTACCGCATCACGCCGGACATGTTGCCGCTGGTCAATCTCGACCAGGCGGCCATCGACCGTATCGTCGCGGCTATCCCCGGTGGGGCGGCGAATGTGCAGGACATCTACCCGCTGGCGCCGTTGCAGGAGGGCATGCTCTATCACCATCTTTCGGCGGAGCAGGGCGATCCGTATGTGTTGCATGCGCAGTTTGTGTTCGACAGCCGTGCGCGCCTGCGGGCGTTTGCCGAGGCGCTGCAATGGGTGATCGATCGCCACGATATCCTACGCACCTCCATGGCCTGGGAGCGCCTTGATGAGCCGCTGCAAGTGGTGTGGCGCAAGGCAACCCTGGCCTGTGAAGAGGCGCATTTCAGTGATGGCGATGCCCTCGACCGCTTGTTGACGCGCTATGACGCGCGTACTTACCGCCTGGACCTGGGCCAGGCGCCGCTGCTGCGCCTGGTGTTTGCCGAGGATCCGGCCAACCAGCGTGTGGTTGCCATGCTGTTGTTCCACCACACCATCCTCGATCACACCGCCCTGGATGTGGTGCGCCATGAAATCCAGTTGTACCTGGCAGGCCAGCAAGACCAGGCCGGCGAGCCGGTGGCGTTTCGCAGCTATATCGCCCAGGTGCGCCATGGGGTCAGCGAGCAGGCCCATGAAACGTTTTTCCGCGAGATGCTGGCGGATATCGATGAACCGACCTTGCCCTTCGGTTTGCAGGATGTGCAGGGCGATGGCCAGGGGATCGACGAGGCGCGCATGCCCGTCGACAGTGCTCTGAGCCGGCGCCTGCGCAGCTTGGCGCGGCCATTGGGGGTCAGCGTGGCGAGCATGCTGCACCTGGCCTTGGCCCGCGTCTTGGGCGTGGTCTCCGGTCGCGACGCGGTGGTGTTCGGTACGGTGATGCTCGGGCGCATGGGCGCAGGTGAGGGCGGTGAACGGGCGTTGGGCATGTTCATCAACACCTTGCCACTGCGGGTGGATGTGGACGGGCAGGACGTACGCGCCGGGGTCAAGGCGACCCACGAACGTCTCACCGCGTTGCTCAACCACGAACATGCGTCCCTGGCACTGGCCCAGCGCTGCAGCGCAGTCGCGGCACCGACGCCGCTGTTCAGTGCGATGCTCAACTATCGCCACAGCGCCGCCACCGACATGGCCGAAGTGATCGAAGTCGCCGAGGGCATCCAGGTATTGGGCGCCGAGGAGCGCACCAACTACCCGCTGACGGTCAATGTGGATGACCTGGGCGAAGACTTTGCGCTGACGGTAATGGTCGATGCGGGCATCGGCGCGCAGCGTGTCGCGGGTTACCTGCACACCGCGCTGGAGAGCCTGGCCCAGGCCCTGGAACACGCGCCGCAGACGCCACTCAATCGCCTGGAAATCCTGCCCGAGGAAGAGCGTCAGCAGCTGCTGCACACCCTCAACCACACCCCGCACACCTACGCCGACAGCGCCCTGATCCACCAGCAAGTCGAAACCCACGCCGCCGCCCAGCCTGACGCCATCGCGCTACGTTTCGAGCAGCAACGTCTTACCTACCGCCAGCTCAATGAGCGCGCCAACCAGGTCGCCCATCGCCTGCTGGCCCAAGGCATCCGCGCCGATGATCGCGTGGCCATTTGCGTAGAACGTGGCCCGGAGATGATCATCGGCCTGCTGGGCATCCTCAAGGCTGGCGCGGGCTATGTGCCCATCGACCCGGCCTACCCGCTGGAGCGCATCGCGTATACCCTCGGCGACAGCCAACCCCTGGCCGTGCTGGTACAGGCCAACACCCGGCATCTGGTCGGCGACCTGGCGCAGATCGACCTCAATGGCCTGCGCGGTGAGTCCATCGTCAATCCGCGCGTCAGCGTCAGCCCGCATAACCTGGCCTATGTGATCTACACCTCCGGCTCCACCGGCCAGCCCAAAGGCGTGATGATCGAACATCGCCAGGTGGCGCGGCTGTTCAGCGCCACCGAGCACTGGTTCGGCTTCAACCGCAACGATGTATGGGCGTTGTTTCACTCCTTCGCGTTCGACTTCTCGGTGTGGGAAATCTGGGGCGCGCTGATGCACGGCGGCCAGTTGCTGATCGTGCCGCAACTGGTCAGCCGCTCGCCGGACGAGTGCTACACGCTGCTCTGCGAGGCCGGCGTGAGCATCCTCAACCAGACCCCCAGCGCGTTCCGCCAACTGATTGCCGCCCAGGGCCAGAGCCCCCAGGCCCATTCCCTGCGCCAGGTTATTTTCGGCGGTGAGGCCCTGGAGCCGGGGATGCTCAAGCCGTGGTACGCCCGGACGATCAACGCCGGTACGCAACTGGTGAACATGTACGGCATCACCGAAACCACTGTGCACGTGACGTACCGCGCGCTGGAAGCGGCGGACGCGCAGCTGGTCGGGGTCAGCCCGATTGGCGTGCGCATTCCCGACCTGCAACTGTATGTGCTGGACGCGCACCGCGAGCCGCTGCCGTTTGGCGTGGTCGGCGAGTTGTACGTCGGTGGCGCCGGCGTGGCGCGGGGTTATCTGAATCGGGATGAGTTGACCGCCGAGCGCTTCCTGAACGATCCGGCCACGGGGCTGCGGATGTACAAGACCGGCGACCTCGGACGCCTGTTGGCCGACGGCAGCGTCGAATACCTGGGGCGCAATGACGACCAGGTGAAGATCCGTGGCTTCCGCATCGAACTCGGCGAAATCCAGGCCCGTCTAGCCACCGCCCCCGGTGTGCGTGACGCGGTGGTGATTGCCCGGGAAGATCAACCGGGGGACAAACGCCTGGTTGCCTACGTGATTGCCGAGGGTGACACCCGTGTCGCGGCGCTGCGTGACCACCTGCTGCTGAGTCTGGCCGACCACATGGTGCCCAGCGCGTTCGTACTGCTGGACGCCTTCCCGTTGACCACCAACGGCAAACTCGACCGCAAGGCCTTGCCCGCGCCCGATGCCGATGCACTGGCCCGGCGCAGCTATGAAGCCCCCCAGGGCAGCGTGGAAACCGCCATCGCGACGATCTGGCAGGACTTGCTCAAGCTCGACCGTATCGGTCGCGATGACAATTTCTTCGAACTGGGCGGCCATTCCCTGCTGGCGGTCAAGCTGATCGAGCGCATGCGCCAGGTGGACCTCAGCGCCGATGTGCGTGTGCTGTTTGGCCAGCCGACGTTGGCCGCGCTGGCGGCGGCGGTGGGCGGGCAACGGCAGGTGCACGTCCCGGCCAACCCGATCCAGGCCCACAGCCAGGTCATCACCCCGGACATGCTGGCGCTGATCGACCTCGACCAGGCCGCCATCGATCACATCCTCCACAGCGTGCCCGGCGGCATCGGCAATGTGCAGGACATCTACGCCCTGGCGCCGTTGCAGGCGGGCATCCTCTATCACCACCTGGCAACCAGCGAAGGCGATCCCTACGTGTTGCAGGTGCAGTTGGGCTTTGACCATCAGGCGGCGGTGGACGCCTTTATCCAGGCGCTGCACAGCGTGATCGAGCGCAACGACATCCTGCGCACGGCGATCCTCTGGGAAGGCCTGGACGAGCCGGTGCAAGTGGTCTGTCGCCAGGCGCCGCTGGCGGTTGAGCGCATTGAAACCCCAGGTGTCGATGCCCTGGCGCACCTGCAACAGCGCTTCGACCCACGCCACTATCGCCTCGACCTGTCCCGCGCCTCGCTGATGCGCCTTGCCTACGCCGAGGACCAGGGGCGTTTCGTCGGCATTCTGCTGCTGCACCACATCCTGCTCGACCACACCGCCCTGCAAGTGCTGGTGCAGGAGATGAGTGCCAGCCTGTCCGGCCGCAGCGCGCACCTGCCGGATGCAGTGCAGTACCGCAACTACGTGGCCCAGGCGCGGCTTGGGGTCAGCCAGGCCGAGCACGAAGCGTTCTTCAGCGAGATGTTGGGCGATATCGACGAGCCGACCCTGGCCTTTGGTCTGCAGGACGTGAATGGCGACGGCAGCGGCATCGTCGAAGCGCACCTGCCGCTGGAACCGGCATTGAGCCTGGGCCTGCGCGAACAGGCGCGGCAATTGGGCGTGAGCACCGCCAGCCTGGTGCATCTGGCCTGGGCGCAGGTGCTGGGGCAAGTCTCCGGGCAGCAGGAGGTGGTGTTCGGCACCGTCCTGCTTGGGCGCATGCAGGGGGGCGAGGGTGCCGACCGCGCCCTGGGCATGTTTATCAACACCTTGCCGCTGCGGGTCAGCGTCGGCACCGTCGGCGTGCAGGCCGCAGTGCGCGCCACCCACGCGCGCCTGGCAGACTTGCTCGCGCACGAGCATGCGCCGCTGTCCCTGGCCCAGCGTTGCAGCGGAGTGCCGGGTTCGTTGCCGTTGTTCAGCACGCTGCTCAACTACCGCCACAGCGCGCCGGAGGATGTGCCGGGAGACAGTCCGTTTGCCGCCGCCGGCATCCAGATTCTCAGTTCTGAAGAGCGCAGCAACTACCCGCTGGTGCTTAACGTCGATGACCTCGGCAGCGGCTTCGCCCTCACTGTGCAAGGTGTGGCTACGCTGGACGCGCGACGTGTCGGCGACTATATGCTCACCGCCTTGCGTCACTTGGTGACCGCGCTGCAACAGGCGCCGACCACGCCGATGCTGGCCGTGTCGATCGTGCCGCCCGCCGAACGCAACCAATTGCTGGTGGACTTCAATGCCACCGCCCGCGAGTACCCGTCGCAGCTCACCGTGCCTCAACTGTTCGAAGCCCAGGCCCTGGCGCGTCCCGAAGCGGTGGCGGCGGTGCAGGGGTCATTGTCCCTGAGCTACCGCGACCTCAACCGCCGCGCCAACCGCCTGGCCCATCACCTGATCAACCAGGGTGTGCAGCCGGGGGAAAGTGTGGCGATTGCATTGCCCCGCAGCCTCGACTTGCTGATCTGCCAACTGGCGATCCTCAAGTGCGGCGCCGTGTACGTGCCGCTGGACATCAACGCGCCGCTCGAACGCCAGGCCCTTATCGTGCAGGACAGCGGTGCGCAGCGGGTGCTCACGAGCTTGGCCGACCTCAATCTGGAGGCGCAATCGCCGCGCAACCCGGAGCGGGTGCAGTCATCGCAAAGCGTGGCGTACATCCTCTACACCTCCGGCTCCACGGGCGCACCGAAAGGCGTGCAAGTGCCGCACCGCGCCATCTCGCGCCTGGTGCTCAATAACGGCTATGCCGAGTTCAACCCGCGCGACCGCGTGGCGTTTGCCTCCAACCCCGCGTTCGATGCGAGCACCCTCGACGTGTGGGCGCCGTTGCTCAATGGCGGCTGTGTGGTCGTGGTCGAACAGGCGGTGCTGTTGTCCGAGGCGGCGTTTGCCGCGTTGTTGCAGGAGCAGGCCGTCAGCGTGTTGTGGATGACCGCCGGGCTGTTCCACCAGTACGCCGATGCGCTGATGCCGGTGTTCCCGCAGTTGCGTTACCTGATCGTCGGCGGCGATGTGCTCGACCCGCTGGTGATCGACCGCGTGCTCAAGCACGGCCGGCCCCAGCATCTGCTCAATGGCTACGGGCCGACCGAAGCCACGACCTTTTCCACCATCCATGACATTACCCACGTGGGCGAGGGCGGTATTCCGATTGGCCGGCCGATTGCCAATGCCCAGGCCTATGTGCTGGATGCGCACCGCCAGTTGCTGCCGTTGGGCGTGGTTGGCGAGTTGTATATCGGCGGCGCGGGCGTGGCCACGGGGTACCTGAACCAGCCGCAACTGACGGCGCAGAAGTTTGTCCCGAACCCGTTCGGCGAGGGCCTGTTGTACCGCACCGGTGACCTGGCGTGCTGGCAGGCCGACGGCACCTTGCTGTACCGGGGCCGCAACGACCTGCAAGTGAAGATTCGCGGTTTCCGCATCGAGCCGGGCGAAATCGAAGCCTGCCTGGCGGCCTTTGCCGGTGTGACCCACGCCGTGGTGCTGGTGCGTGAAGACGAGCCTGGCGACAAGCGCCTGGTGGCTTACTACACCGCTGACGCGCCGCTGCCGATCGAAGCGCTGCGCGCCCATCTGCACGGCCAGTTGCCGGACTACATGGTGCCGTCGGCCTATGTCTGGCTGGAACTGTTGCCGCTCACCGCCAACGGCAAGCTGGATCGCAAGGGCCTGCCGGTGCCGGATGCAAGCGCGCTGCTCAGCCGTGGCTATGAGGCGCCGGAAGGCGAGGTGGAAACCCGGCTGGCGCAGATCTGGCAGGACCTGCTCAAGCTCGAACGCGTGGGCCGCCATGACCATTTCTTCGAACTGGGCGGGCATTCGTTGCTGGCGGTCAGCCTGATCGAACGCATGCGCCAGGCCGGCCTGAGCGCCGATGTGCGTGTGCTGTTCAATCAGCCCAGCCTGGCCGCACTTGCGGCGGCAGTCGGCAGTGGCCGTGAGATTGTGGTGCCGGCCAATGGCATTCCCTCGGGCTGCACCCGCATAGTGCCGTCGATGCTGACCCTGGTGGACCTTGATCAAGCGGCCATCGACCGGGTCGTCGCCAGCGTGCCTGGCGGTGCGATCAATGTGCAGGATATCTACCCGCTGGCGCCATTGCAGGAAGGCATTCTGTACCACCATATCAGCGCCGAGCAGGGCGATCCGTACCTGCTGCAATCGCGCATGGCCTTCGACAGCCTGGAGCGGTTGCAGGGGTTCATGGGCGCGTTGCAACAGGTGGCGGCCCGTCACGATATCCTGCGCACCAGCGTGGTCTGGGAAGGCCTCGACAGCCCCGTGCAAGTGGTCTGGCGTGAGGCGCCGCTGGTGGTTCAGGCGATTGACCTGGACCCGGCGCACGGCGACATCCTCGAACAACTGCATGGGCGTTTCGATGCGCGCCACTATCGCCTGGACATTACCCAGGCGCCGCTGCTGCGTATGGTCTACGCCCAGGACCCGGCCAATCACCGGGTGGCGGCGATCCTGCTGTTCCACCACCTGGCGCTGGACCACACCGCCATGGCGGTGGTGGGCCAGGAGATGGGCGCGTTCCTGTTCAACACGGCGCAGGACTTGCCTGTGCCCACACCGTTTCGTAACTACGTGGCCCAGGCGCGCCTGGGTGTGAGCGTGGACGAACATGAACAGTTCTTCCGTACGATGCTCGCCGAGGTTGACGAGCCCACTTTGCCCTTCGGCGTGCAGGACGTGCAGGGTGACGGACGCGCTATCGAAGAGGCCGAGCAGGCCGTGGATGCCGCCTTGGCCCGCAGGCTGCGCGAACAGGCGCGGTTGCGCGGCGTCAGTGCGGCGAGCCTGATGCACCTGGCTTGGGCGCTGGTGCTGGCGCGCGTCTGCGGGCGTGACGAGGTGGTATTCGGCACTGTGTTGATGGGCCGCATGCAGGCTGGCGATGGCGCCGACCGTGCATTGGGGATGTTCATCAACACCTTGCCGCTGAAGGTGGATGTGGCCACCGACGCGGTTGCCGCGCTCAAGGCCACCCATGGACGGTTGAGCGCCTTGCTCGGCCACGAACACGCCTCCCTGGCCCTGGCCCAGCGTTGCAGTGGCGTGGCGGCCGCCACGCCACTGTTCAGCGCCTTGCTCAACTACCGTCACAGCAACCCCGGTGAGATGGCCCGCGACGGCCACGGCATCTGGGCCGGCGTGCAGCTGTTGGGCGGTGAAGAGCGCAGCAACTACCCGTTGACCCTGAGCGTGGACGACCTCGGCGAAGGCTTCGGCCTCAGCGTGCTGGCGGTGCCGCGCATCGGTGCCCAACGCCTGTGCGACTACATGACGAACGCCATCGGGCAACTGGTCGACGCCCTGGAAAATTCCGCGCCAGCCTCGCTGAACCTGCTGGATATTCTCCCGGCCAGCGAACGCCAAACCCTGCTGCGCGAGTTCAATGCCACGGCTGCGGATTTCCCCACCGGGCACACCGTGCACGGTGCCTTCGAAGTCCAGGCCGAGCGCCAACCCCACACCATTGCCGTGGTGCAGGACGGCGAATCCCTGACCTATCGGCAGCTCAACCAACGCGCCAACCAACTGGCCCATCACCTGCTGGCGCTGGGGGTGCAGCCGGACGACCGCGTCGCCCTGTGCTGCCGCCGTGGCCCGCAGATGCTCGTGGGGTTGCTGGGGATCCTCAAGGCGGGCGCGGCTTACGTGCCGATTGATCCGGCTTATCCCGCCGAGCGCATTGCTTACTTGTTGCAGGACAGCGCCCCCGTCGCGGTGCTGGCACAAGCGAGCACTCGCGAGCTGCTGGGCAGCGTCGCCAGCCTCGACCTGGATGACCTCCAGCACGCCAACGTCAGCAATCCGCAGATCGCCGCCTTGACTGCGGCGCACCTGGCCTATGTGATCTACACCTCCGGTTCCACCGGCCAGCCCAAGGGCGTGATGGTCGAACACCGCACCGTGGAAAACCTGGTGCACTGGCACTGCGAAGCCTTTGGCCTGAGTGCCGTCAGCCACACCAGCAGCGTCGCCGGTTTTGGCTTTGACGCCATGGCCTGGGAGGTGTGGCCGGCATTGTGCGTGGGCGCCACCCTGCACCTGCCGCCGGCTGACCTGGGCAATGAACATATCGATGAGCTGCTCGCCTGGTGGCTGGCGCAGCCGCTGGACGTCAGCTTCCTGCCCACACCCGTGGCCGAATATGCCTTCAGCCAGGACTTGCACCACCCCAGCTTGCGCCTGCTGCTGATCGGCGGCGACCGCTTGCGCCAGTTCAGCCAGGAGCGGCGCTTTGCCGTGATCAACAACTACGGGCCCACCGAAGCCACGGTGGTCGCCACCTCCGGCCGCGTGCGTGCCGGGCAGGCGCTGCATATCGGTCGGCCCATCGCCAATGCGTGCGTCTACGTGCTGGATGAGCACTTGCGACCGGTACCGGTGGGTGTCGCCGGTGAACTGTATGTGGGCGGCAGCGGCGTGGCGCGGGGCTACCTGAACCGTGCGCAGATGACCGCCGAACGCTTCCTGCAGGACCCGTTCAACCCCGGCCGCATGTACCGCACCGGTGACCTTGTGCGCTGGTTGCCCGAGGGTAACCTTGAGTACCTGGGGCGCAACGACGACCAGGTGAAAATCCGTGGCGTACGCGTCGAACTGGGCGAAATCGAGAGCCGCCTGGCAGCGCTGCCAGGGGTGGGCGAAGCGGTGGTGCTGGTGCGCGAGGGCCGCATGGTGGCCTGGTTCACCGAACACCAGCCGTTGTCGATCGAAAGCCTGCGCGAGCAACTGCAAGCGCACTTGCCGGATGCCCTGGTGCCGGTGGCCTATGTGAAGCTCGACGCACTGCCCCTGACCGCCAACGGCAAACTCGACCGCCAGGCGCTGCCGGCACCGGATCAGGCCGCCGTGCTGAGCCGTGACTATGAAGCTCCGCTAGGCGCTGTGGAAACCACCTTGGCCCGGCTCTGGGCCGAGGTCTTGCAGGTCGAGCAGGTGGGGCGCCACGATCACTTCTTTGAACTGGGCGGCCATTCGTTGCTGGCGGTCAGCCTGATCGAGCGCATGCGCCAGGCCGGCCTGAGCGCCGATGTGCGCGTGCTGTTCAGCCAGCCGACCTTGGCCGCGTTGGCAGCGGCGGTGGGCAGCGGTCGCGAAGTGCAGGTGCCGGCCAACCGCATCACGCCAGATTGCCAGCGCATCACCCCGGACCTGCTGTCCCTGGTGACACTCGACCAATCGACCCTGGACCAGGTCGTCAGCCGCGTGCCCGGCGGCGCCGCGAATGTGCAGGACATCTACCCCCTGGCACCGTTGCAGGAAGGCATTCTGTACCACCACCTCACGGCCGAGCAGGGCGACCCCTACTTGCTGCAGTCGCACCTGGCGTTTGACCGAGTCGAGCGTCTGCACGCCTTCGCCCAGGCGCTGCAACAGGTAATCGATCGCCACGATATCCTGCGCACCGGGGTGGTCTGGGAGGGCCTGGTGCAACCGCTGCAAGTGGTGTGGCGCAAGGCTCAATTGCCACTTGAACACGTGCACCTGCAAGACGATGTACTGGCCGGCCTGCATGAGCGCTTCGACGCCCGGCGCTACCGCCTGGACATCAGCCAGGCACCGCTGATCCGCCTGGCCTACGCCGAAGACCCGGCCAACCAGCGCGTAGTGGCGGTCCTGCTTTATCACCATATCGCCCTCGACCACACCGCCTTCGACGTGGTGCTGCGGGAAATGCAGGGCTACCTGCTCGGCCACCCGGCGCCCACCGCCGCGCCGATGCCGTACCGCAACTACGTGGCCCAGGCGCGCCTGGGTGTCAGCGAGCAGGAGCACGAAGCGTTCTTCCGCGGCATGCTCGGTGATGTCGACGAACCCACCTTGCCCTTTGGCCTGCAGGATGTGCGCGGCGACGGCAGCGCGATCGAAGCGCACAGCCTGCAATTGGACAGCGACCTTAACCGCCGCCTGCGGGCCCAGGCCCGTCTGCTCGGGGTGAGTACGGCGAGCCTGTTCCACCTGGCCTGGGGTCAGGTGCTGGCGGCCACCTCGGGGCGCCACAGTGTGGTGTTCGGCACGGTGCTGGTGGGTCGCCTGCAAGGCGGCGAGGGTGCCGACCGCGCCCTCGGCGTGTTTATCAATACTTTGCCCCTGCGCCTGGATATCGATGCCCAAGGCGTGCGTGCAGCCGTGCGCACCACCCACGCACGGCTCAGCGCGTTGCTCGGCCACGAGCACGCTTCCCTGGCCCTGGCCCAGCGTTGCAGCGGCGTGGCCGCGCCGGCGCCGTTGTTCAGTTCGATGCTCAATTATCGCCATCGCGGCGCCGCCACCCGTTCCGAGGACGCGCAACACGCCTGGGAGGGCATGCAGACCCTGGTCAACGACGGGCGCACCAACTACCCGCTGACCTTGAATGTGGACGACTTGGGCGATGGCTACGATGTCACCGCGTTGGCCCAGGTAGACGCGCAACGGATCTGCGCCTATATGCAAACGGCCCTGGCTGGCCTCGTTGATGCACTGGAGCAGGCGCCGCACCAGGCGCTCAATCGACTGCCGGTGCTGGGCGCCGAGGAGCGGCAAAAACTGCTGGTGGACTTCAACGCCACCGAGGTGAACTACGACCTCGACCAGACCCTGCACGGCCTGTTCGAAGCCCAGGTCATGCGCACGCCGCAGGCGGTTGCAGTGAAGGCGGGAGAGCAACACCTCACCTACCGGCAACTCAACGAGCGTGCCAACCGCCTGGCCCATCACCTGCGCGAAAAGGGTGTGCAACCGGAGACGCGCGTGGGGATTTGCCTGGAGCGCGGCCTGGACATGGTCATTGGCCTGTTCGCCATCCTCAAGGCCGGCGGCGGTTATGTGCCGCTCGACCCGGCTTACCCACAGGAGCGCATCGCCTACATGCTGCACGACAGCGCACCGGTGGTGGTGCTGGCGCAAAGCGCGACCCGAGGGTTGCTCGGCGAGGCCGCGGTGATCGACCTGGACCAGCCTGACTGGCAGCACCAGAGCGCGAGCAACCCCGAGGTACCGGGGCTCAGTGCCCGCAACCAGGCGTACGTGATCTACACCTCCGGCTCCACCGGCCAGCCCAAAGGCGTGATCAACGAACACGCCGGGGTGGTCAACCGGCTGCTGTGGATGCAGGACGCCTATGGCCTCAAGGCCCACGATGCGGTGCTGCAGAAAACCCCGTTCAGCTTCGACGTGTCGGTGTGGGAATTCTTCTGGCCGTTGTTCACCGGCGCCCGCCTGGTGATGGCGCGTCCCGGCGGGCATAAAGACCCGGCCTACCTGTGCGATGTGATCGAAGCCGAGCAGATCACCACCTTGCACTTTGTGCCGTCGATGCTCGATGTATTCCTCGCCCACGGTGATGTCAGCCAGGCGGCCGGTGTGCAGCGGGTGATGTGCAGCGGCGAAGCGCTGCCGGGCAGCCTGGTGCGACGCTTCAAGCAGCAGTTGCCGAGGATCGGCCTGTACAACCTGTACGGCCCCACCGAAGCTGCCGTGGACGTGACCGCCTGGAACTGTACGCGCCCCGATGTGCCGGACAACACGCCGATCGGCAAACCCATCGCCAATACGTGCCTGTATGTGCTGGATGGGCAGTTGCAACCGGTGCCGCTGGGGGTGGTCGGCGAGCTGTTTATCGGTGGTGTGCAGGTGGCGCGGGGTTACCTCAACCGTCCGGAACTGACGGCCGAGCGTTTCCTTGAGGATCCATTCAGCAACGGTCGCCTGTATCGCACCGGCGACCTCGGCCGTTACCTGCCGGACGGCAATATCGAGTACCTGGGCCGCAACGATGACCAGGTCAAGATCCGTGGCCTGCGCATCGAACTGGGAGAAATCCAGGCGCGCCTGCTGGAGCACCCGCAGGTCAACGAAGCGGCGGTGGTCGCCCGTGAAGACCGGCTCGTCGCGTACTACACCGGTACCCACACGGATATCGAGCAACTGCGTGCCCAGCTATTGCAGCACCTGCCGGACTTTATGGTCCCCGCGCTGTTCGTGCACCTCGATGCGCTGCCCCTGAGCCCCAACGGCAAACTCGACCGCAAGGCCCTGCCGGCGCCCGGCATGCAGGCGCTGCAGGTGCGCGAGTACGAAGCGCCCGAAGGTGACACCGAGATCCTGCTGGCGCGGCTGTGGGCCGAGCTGCTCAATGTCGAGCGGGTAGGGCGCCAGGATAATTTCTTTGAACTGGGCGGGCACTCGCTGCTCGCCGTGAGCTTGATCGGGCGCTTGCGCCAGGAAGGCATGGAAGCCGATGTCCGGGCGCTGTTCGAACAGCCGACCCTGGCCGGCTACGCCGCAATGACCGAACGAATGGAGATCGTCCTGTGAGCCTCTTTGAGCTGCTGGCAACCCTGAAAACCAAGGACATCCAACTGGCGCTCAAGGGCGAGCAGTTGTCGGTGCAAGGCAACAAGCAGGCTTTGAGCGACCCGGCGATCCTTGCCGCGTTGCGTGAGCACAAACCGGGGTTGATCGAGCTGATCAAGGCCGGCGAATACTCGGCGACCAAGGCCGGTGACGTCCAGGTGCCGGCCAACGGAATTGCGCCAGGCACCGAACGCATCACGCCGGACATGCTGACGTTGTCCCACCTGGACCAGGATGAGATCGACCGCATCGTCGCCACCGTCGACGGCGGCGTGGCGAATATCCAGGACATTTACCCCCTGGCGCCGTTGCAGGAAGGCATTCTGTTTCACCATGTCAGCGCCGAACAGGGCGACCCGTATGTGATGCAGTCGCAGTTCGCGTTCGACAGCCTGGCGCGGTTCGACGCGTTCGCCGAGGCCCTGCAAACCGTGATGGATCGCCATGACATCCTGCGCACCGGCGTGGTCTGGGAGGGCCTGCAACAGCCGTCGCAAGTGGTGTGGCGCCGCGCGTGCCCGCCGGTGCAGGCTCTGGAACTGGACCCGGCCGACGGCGAGATTGCCGCCCAACTGCACGCCTTGTTCGACGCCCGCCACTATCGCCTCGACGTCACCCAGGCGCCGCTCCTGCGCCTGGTACGCGCGTTTGATCCGGCCAACCAGCGCATCGTCGCCACCTTGCTGTTCCACCATATGGCCCTGGACCACAGTGCCCTGGAGGTGGTGTGCCATGAACTGCAGGCGTGCTTGCTGGGGCAGGGCGCGACGCTGGGCCAGGCGGTGCCGTTTCGTAACTATGTGGCGCAGGCGCGGTTGGGCATCAGCGAGCAGGAGCACGAGCACTTCTTCCGCCAGATGCTCGGCGATATCAGTGAGCCGACGTTGCCCTTCGGCTTGCAGGACGTGCAGGGCGATGCGCGCGGTATCCGCGAACTCAGCCTGCCCTTGGCGGCGCCGTTGAGTCAGCGCCTGCGCACCCAGGCGCGGCAGTTGGGGGTCAGCGCGGCGAGCCTGTTTCACCTGGGCTGGGCGCAGGTGTTGGGCGCATTGGCCGGCAAGCAACAGGTGGTGTTCGGCACGGTATTGATGGGCCGTATGCAGGGCAGCCATGACACCGAGCGTGCCCTGGGGATCTTTATCAACACCTTGCCGTTTCGCGTGGACGTGGACGGCCAGGACGTGCGCGCCGGGGTCAAGGCCACCCATGCCCGGCTCACTACGCTGCTGCGCCATGAACATGCGGCGTTGGCCCTGGCCCAGCGTTGCAGCGGGGTTATCGCGCCCACGCCGCTGTTCAGCGCGTTGCTCAACTATCGCCACAGCGCTGTCGCGGCCAGCGCCGAGGCGGTGTCGGCATGGCAGGGCATCGCCGCCCTGAGTGCCGAGGAACGCACCAATTACCCCCTGACCCTGAGCGTCGATGACCTCGGCGACGGCTTTGGCCTGAGCCTGCTGGCCAGTACCCAGGTGGACCCGCAGCGCGTCTGCGCCTACCTGCAAACCGCCCTGGAAAACCTGGTGACGGCGCTGGAGCAGGCGCCGACGACCGCGTTGAACCAGCTGTCGGTGGTGCCCGTTGCTGAACAACGCCTGCTGCTTGAGCAGTTCAACGCCACCGCTGTGGATTTCCCCCAGGGCACCACCCTGCATGGACGTATCGAAGCCCAGGCCGCGCTGACACCGCATGCCATTGCCGCCGTGCATCTCGACCGCCAACTGACCTACGCCGAGCTGAACCAGCAAGCCAACCTGCTGGCCCATCACCTGTTGGCGTTGGGGGTCAAGCCCGACGACCGCGTGGCCATCGTCGCGCGCCGGGGACTGGACACCCTGGCCGGGTTGCTGGCGATCCTTAAATCCGGCGCCTGCTACGTGCCGGTGGACCCGTCCCACCCGGCCGAGCGCCTGGCCTACCTGCTCAGTGACAGCGCCCCGGTGGCGGTGCTGACCCAACACGCGTTGCTGGAACGACTGCCGACGCTGGACGTGCCGGTGATCAACCTGGATCGCTACACCTGGCACCACCATACAGCGAGCAACCCTGGCGTCGCTGTCAGCCCGGCCAACCTCGCCTATGTGATCTACACCTCCGGTTCCACCGGCCTGCCCAAAGGCGTGATGGTCGAGCACCACACCGTGACGAACCTGGTGGACTGGCATTGCCGCGCCTTCGATCTCTGCGCCGGGCGCCACACCGCCAGCGTTGCCGGGTTCGGCTTCGATGCCATGGCCTGGGAAGTCTGGCCGGCGCTGTGTGTCGGCGCGACCCTGCACCTGCCCCCGGCCCATGACGGCCCCGAAGACATCGACGCACTGCTGGCCTGGTGGTGCGCGCAGCCGCTGGATGTGGGGTTCCTGCCGACACCGGTGGCCGAGTACGCCTTCAGCCAGCAGATCGAACACCCGACCCTGCGCACCTTGCTGATCGGCGGCGACCGCCTGCGTCAGTTCGGGCGGGCGCAGCGTTTTGAGCTGATCAACAACTACGGCCCCACCGAAGCCACGGTGGTCGCCACCTCCGGCAAGGTCGAGGCCGGGCAGGCGTTGCATATCGGCAAGCCCATCGCCAATGCCACGGTGTACCTGCTGGACGCCCAGCAACGCCCGGTGCCGTTGGGGGTGGCGGGTGAGGTCTACGTGGGCGGCAAGGGCGTGGCGCGCGGTTATCTGAACCGTCCCGAATTGAGCGCCGATCGCTTCCTGCAAGACCCGTTCAACCCCGGCCGCATGTACCGCACCGGCGACCTCGCGCGTTGGCTGCCGGACGGCAATCTCGACTACCTGGGGCGTAACGATGACCAGGTGAAAATCCGCGGCGTGCGCATCGAATTGGGCGAAATTGAAACCCAGCTCAACCAGTTGCCGAGCCTTCAGGAAGCCGTGGTGCTGGTGCGTGAAGAGCGGCTGGTGGCCTATTACACGGAAAATCCGCAGTTCGACGCGCTGGCCGTCGGTGATATCCGCGCCCATCTGCTGGCGCATTTGCCGGACTACATGGTCCCGGTCGCCTTTATGAAACTCGATGCGCTGCCCTTGACCAGCAATGGCAAGATCGACCGCAAGGCCCTGCCGGAGCCGGACATGACGGCGGTGTTCAGCCGTGGCTACGCAGCGCCCCAAGGCGAGATCGAAAGCCTGCTGGCGCAGATCTGGGCCGATGTGCTGCAGGTCGAGCGTGTCGGGCGCCATGATCATTTCTTTGAGCTGGGCGGGCATTCGTTACTGGCGATGCGCATGGTCTCGCAGATTCGCCAGCGCCTGGGCGTGGAACTGTTGCTCAGCGACCTGTTTGCCAATGCCGAACTGGCGGCCGTCGCCGCCGTGCTGGCCCAGGCCGGTCGCAGTACCTTGCCGGATATTCTGCCGGCCAACCGCGAGGAACCGTTGCCGCTGTCGTTCGCCCAGCAGCGCCTGTGGTTCCTGGCGTTGATGGAAGGCGCCAACACCGCCTACAACATTCCCATCGGCTTGCGCCTGCGCGGAGCATTGCATGTGCAGGCCTTGCAGCGGGCGCTGGCGCGGATCGTCGCGCGGCATGAAACCCTGCGCAGCCGCTTCGCCCAGCACGGCGACGAAGCCCAGGTGCTGATCGTTGCCGCCGAAGACGTACTGCCGCTGCAAGTGCAGGACTTGCGTCGCCACCCGCAGCCGCAGCAGGCCTTGGATGCGTTGATCCACGGCGAAGCCTCGGCGCCGTTTGACCTGGAGCGCGGCCCGCTGCTGCGCGGGCGCCTGGTGGTGATGGCGGACGAACACCATGTGCTGTTGCTGACCCTGCACCATATCGTCTCCGACGGTTGGTCCATGGGCGTGCTCACCCGCGAGCTGATGGCGCTGTACCAGGCCTTCAGCCATGGCCGACCCGACCCCTTGCCGCCGTTGCCGATCCAGTACGGCGACTTTGCCGTGTGGCAGCGTTTGTGGCTCAGCGGTGAAGTGCTGCAACGCCAGGGCAGTTATTGGCAGCAGGCCCTGGCGGGTGCGCCAGCGTTGCTCAGCCTGCCCACCGACCGCCCGCGCCCGGCGCAGCAGGACTACGCCGGCAGCAGCGTCGAGGTGCGCCTGGACGCACGCCTCACCGCCGGGCTCAAGGCCTTGAGCCAGCGCCATGGCAGCACGTTGTACATGACCTTGATGACGGCCTGGGCCTCATTGCTGGCGCGGCTGTCCGGGCAGCAGGATGTGGTGATCGGCTCGCCGGTGGCCAACCGAACGCGCAGCGAGGTGGAAGGGCTGATCGGCCTGTTCGTCAACACCCTCGCGGTGCGCATCGACACCTCGGGCGAGCTGAGCAGCGAGGCGTTGCTGGCGCGGATCAAGGCGCTGACACTGGCGGCCCAGGCCCATCAGGACCTGCCCTTCGAACAGGTGGTGGAACTCACTCGGCCGGTGCGCAGTCTGGCCCACAGCCCGTTGTTCCAGACCTTGCTGAGTTGGCAGGACAGCAGCGCACCGACCCTGGCCCTGGGCGACCTGGCGCTGGAGGGCATCGTCGAGAACAGCCACTTCGCCAAGTTCGACCTGTCGCTGAACCTGGGAGAAGTGCAGGGCACGATCCTCGGTGCGCTGGAGTACGCGGTGGCGCTGTTTGATGAGTCGACCGTGCAGCGTTACGTCGGCTACTTCACGCGGGTGTTGCAGGCCATGGTCGATAACGACCAGGCGGTGCTGGCGCATGTACCGCTGTTGGATGCCCGCGAGCGCGAGCATCTGCTGTTCGACTTCAACGCCACCCAGGTGGACTACAACCTCGACCAGACCCTGCACGGGATGTTCGAAGACCAGGTGGTGCGTACGCCGGATGCGATTGCACTCAAGGCCGGCGACCAGCACCTGACTTACGCCGAACTGAACGCCCGCGCCAACCAGTTGGCCCATCACCTGCTGGAACTCGGTGTGCAGCCGGATGCGCGGGTGGCGATCTGTGTGGAACGTGGCCTGGACATGGTCATCGGCCTGTACGCGATCCTCAAGGCCGGCGCCGCGTATGTGCCGCTGGACCCCGCCTATCCGCAGGAGCGTATTGCCTACATGCTGGCCGACAGCGCGCCGCTTGTGGTACTGGCCCAGGCGGCGACGCGGCCGCTGTTGGGCGAGGTGGCGGTGATCGATCTGGATCAGCCGGGCTGGCAGCGACAACCGGTGGACAACCCCGGTGTAGCGGGCGTGGGCGCCTATGTGATCTACACCTCCGGCTCCACCGGCCAACCCAAGGGCGTGATCAACGACCACGCCGCAGTGGTCAACCGTCTGCTGTGGATGCAGGACGAATATGGGCTGACGGCGCAAGACAGGGTCTTGCAGAAAACCCCGTTCAGCTTCGACGTGTCGGTATGGGAGTTTTTCTGGCCGCTGTGCACCGGCGCATGCCTGGTGATGGCGCGCCCCGGCGGGCATAAAGACCCGGCGTACCTGTGCGACGTGATCGAGGCCGAACAGATCAGCACCTTGCACTTCGTGCCGTCGATGCTCGATGTGTTCCTCGCCCATGGCGATGTGAGCCAGGCCGCTGGATTGGTGCGGGTGATATGCAGCGGCGAAGCGTTGCCGGGCAGCCTGGTACGCCGCTTCAAGCAGCAATTGCCCGGCAGCCAGTTGCATAACCTGTACGGCCCCACCGAAGCCGCCGTGGATGTGACCGCTTGGAACTGCGCGGGCGTGGTGACGCCGGACAACACCCCCATTGGCAAGCCGATTGCCAATACGCGCCTGTACTTGCTGGATGGGCAGTTGCAGCCGGTGCCGTTGGGCGTGGTCGGCGAGTTGTTTATCGGCGGCGTGCAAGTGGCGCGGGGTTACCTGAACCGCCCCGAGCTGACCGCCGAACGTTTCCTCAACGACCCGTTCAGTGCTGGACGGATGTACCGCACGGGTGACGTCGGCCGCTATTTGCCCGATGGCACTATCGAATACCTGGGGCGTAACGATGACCAGGTGAAAATTCGCGGCCTGCGTATCGAACTGGGGGAAATCCAGGCGCGCCTGATCGAGTGCGCGGCAATCAATGAAGCCACGGTGATCGCCCGCGACGAGCGCCTGGTGGCGTACTACACCGGCGTGCGCAGCGACATCGAAGCCCTGCGCGGCCATCTGCTGCAACACCTGCCGGAGTTCATGGTGCCGGCGATTTTTGTCCACCTCGAGGCGTTACCCCTGAGCCCCAACGGCAAGCTCGACCGCAAGGCACTGCCTGCGCCCGGTGCCGACTCGGTGGTGGTGCGCGCGTACGAAGCGCCCCAGGGCGATACGGAAATCGCCTTGGCCAGCCTGTGGGCCGAGTTGCTCAACGTCGAGCGCGTGGGGCGTCACGACAACTTCTTCGAACTGGGCGGGCACTCGCTGCTGGCGGTCAGCCTGATGGGGCGTCTGCGCCGCCTCGGGTTGTCGGCGGATGTGAAAGTACTGTTCGGCCAGCCAAGCCTGTGTGCCCTCGCGGCGGCACTCGGGGGCGGGCGTGAAGTGCCGGTGCCGGTTAATGGCATCGTTGAAGGTTGCACGGTGATCACGCCGGACCAATTGCCGCTGGTCCAATTGGATCAAGCCGCCATCGACCGTATCGTCGCCAGCATCCCCGGTGGTGCAGCGAATGTGCAGGATATCTACCCGCTGGCGCCGTTGCAGGCCGGCATGCTCTATCAGCACCGCGCGGTGCAGGACGGCGATGCCTATGTGCTGCGGGCGCAGTTCGCGTTTGATTCGCGCCAGCGCCTGGACGCGTTTGCCCTGGCGTTGCAGGCCGTGATCCAACGCCACGATATCCTGCGCTCGTCGTTCCACTGGGACGGCCTGGAAGAACCGCTGCAAGTGGTGTGGCGCGAAGCCTCGCTGCGGGTTGAAAGCGCTCCGCTGCCATCGCGCCTGGACCTGGCGCAGGCGCCCTTGATGCGCCTGGTCTACACCCAGCAATCCCAGCGTGTGGTGGCGACGTTGATGTTCCATCACCTGGTCATGGACCACGTGGCCCTGGACATCCTGCAGCACGAGATGCAGGCCTTCCTGCTCGGCACCCAGGACACGTTGGGCGCAGCGGTACCGTATCGCAACTATGTGGCCCAGACCCGTGCCGGTGGTGATCGTCACGAAGCGTTCTTTCGCGACATGCTCGGCGACATCGATGAGCCCACCCTGGTCGGCGACCTGGGCGCTGATGAGTCGGCTCAACTGACGCTTGAGCCTGCACTCAGCGAGCGCCTGCGGACCCAGGCGCGTCAGGCCGGCGTCAGTGCTGCGAGCCTGATGCACCTGGCCTGGGCCCAGGTGCTGGGCAAGGTCTGCGGTCGCGCGCAGGTGGTATTCGGCACGGTGATGCTGGGTCGCCTGCAAGGTGGCGAAGGCGCAGAGCGCGCCATGGGTGTGTTTATCAATACGTTGCCGCTGCGGGTCGACCTGGGTGAGCACGCGGTACGCAGCGCGTTGCGTGCCACCCACGCGCGTCTGACGCAACTGCTCAGCCACGAACATGCGCCCTTGGCCCTGGCCCAGCGTTGCAGCGGTGTGCCGGTGGCGACGCCGTTGTTCAGTGTGTTGTTCAACTATCGCCACAGTGCGCCGCAAGCCGGTGGTGTGGCCGAGGCGTGGCAGGGCATTCAATTGCTCAAGGCCGAGGAACACAGCAACTACGGCCTGTCCATGAGCGTGGATGACCTGGGCCAAGGTTTCAGCCTGAAGGCAAGGGGGGCGGGTGCCCGGCGTGTCTGCGGGTACCTGAACATCACCCTTGAACAACTGGTACAGGCGCTGGAACACAACAGTGACATCGCCATCAGCCGCTTGCCGATCCTGCCGGCTGCCGAACGTCGTCAATTGCTGCAATTGAATGCCACCGACCGCCCATTCCCACGCGAGCACACGGTGCAGCGCCTGTTCGAAGCCCAAGCCCAGGCACGGCCCGACGCAGTGGCGGCATGGCAGGGCGAGCAGGCCTTGAGCTACGGCGAACTGAACCTGCGCGCCAACCGCCTGGCCCATCACCTGCTGGAGCTTGGGGTGCGTCCGGCCGATAACGTCGCGATCCTGCTGCCGCGCTCCCTGGACCTGCTGGTCAGTCAACTGGCCGTGCTTAAGTGCGCTGCCGCCTACGTGCCGCTGGACAGCCACGCCCCGGCCGAACGCCAGGACTTTATGCTGCAGGACAGCGGCGCAGCCTGGCTGCTGACGCGCAGCGACATGGCCGTCGACTACCCGGCACGGCGCCTGGACCTCGACACCCTGGCCCTCGACCCGCAACCGAGTCACAACCCGGACCTGTCGCAATCCAGCGACAGCGTGGCGTACATCATGTACACCTCCGGCTCCACCGGCACACCGAAGGGCGTGTTGGTGCCCCATCGCGGCATCACACGGCTGGTGCTCAACAACGGCTATGCCGACTTCACTGCCAGCGACCGCGTGGCCTTCGCCTCCAACCCGGCGTTCGACGCCAGCACCATGGATGTCTGGGGCCCGTTGCTCAACGGCGGCCAGGTGCAGGTGATCGACCACGCCACCTTGCTCGACCCGGGCGCCTTTGGCCGGGCGTTGCAGGGCGTGACGGTGCTGTTTGTGACCACGGCGCTGTTCAACCAGTACGTGCAGTTGATCCCCGACGCCCTGGCCGGCTTGCGCATCCTGCTGTGCGGCGGTGAGCGTGCCGACCCGGCGGCCTTCCGCAGCCTGCTGGCGCGCGCCCCCGCGCTGCGCCTGGTGCATTGCTACGGGCCGACGGAGACCACCACCTACGCCACCACCTATGAAGTGCGCGCACTGGCCGACGACGCCGATAGCGTGCCGGTGGGCCGGCCGATCTCCAACACCCAGGTGCATGTGCTGGATGCGCAGTTGCAGGCCGTGCCGATGGGTGTGGTGGGTGAGATCTGCATCGGCGGCGACGGCGTGGCCAAGGGGTATCTGAATCGCCCGGACCTGAGCGCTGAAAAGTTTGTGCAAGACCCCTTCAATGCGGGCGCCTTGCTGTACCGCACCGGCGATCTCGGCCGCTGGAATGCACAGGGACTGCTGGAGTGCATTGGCCGTAATGACGACCAGGTGAAGGTCCGTGGTTTCCGTATCGAACTGGGTGAAATTGAAGCGCGCCTGGCGACCCATGCAGGCATTCAGGACGTGGTGGTACTGGCTCGCGAAGACGCACCGGGTGATAAGCGCCTGGTGGCCTATTTCACCTGGGCGGTCGAGCCCGTCGCTATCGACAGCCTGCGCGCCCATCTGCATGCGCAACTGCCGGACTACATGCTGCCGTCGGCCTATGTGCCGCTGGAGCGGTTGCCCTTGACGGCCAACGGCAAGGTCGACCGCAAGGCCTTGCCGGCCCCGGCCCTGGAAGCCTTGGCCCGCCGCGACTTCGAAGCGCCGGCCGATGCGCTGGAGCAGACCCTGGCCCAACTGTGGGCCCAGGTGTTGAAGCTGGAGCAGGTCGGCCGGCATGACAGCTTCTTCGAACTGGGCGGCCATTCGTTGCTGGCGATTCGCTTGGTCAACCTGATGGAAGCGGCGGGGTTGCAGGTGTCCCTGGCCGAGTTGTTCCAGCACGCCAGCGTCGCGTCGGTCGCCGCCATGTTAGGCCAGCGCACCCATGCGCCGGTACGCGATACCTCGGTGATCACGGTGCGCAGCAGCGGCTCGCAGGCGCCGTTGTTTCTGGTGCATGAGTTCAGTGGCATGGACGTGTATTTCCCCGCGCTGGGCCAGCACCTGCCCGGTGACTATCCCATTTATGGCCTGCCGGGCGTGGCCCTCGGTGACGCGCACCTGAACACCATGGAAGGCCTGGCGGCGCGCATGGTCGGCCTGATTCGCGGCCTCCAGCCCCATGGCCCCTATCGGATTGCCGGCTGGTCGTTTGGTGGTGTGCTGGCTTACGAAGTGGCGATGCAATTGCTCGGGCTGGACGAGCCGGTGGCGTTCCTCGGCCTGATCGACAGCTACGTGCCGCGCATGACCGACCAGGGCAAGGCGCGCTGGAGCGGGCCGGACGCGCTCAAACGGCATTTGCTGTTGCAGTGCAGCGCCTATTGGAACGCACAGGGAGGTGTGGATGAACTGGCGAGGATTGAGCAACTGGAGGCACAGCTTGGACAGCTGGACTTTGCGGGTCTGCTGCAACGCTGTCGCGATCAAGGTTTGCTATACGCGCAAATGGCGGCGGCTACGGACGCGGACCTCTTGAGTTTTATCCAGCGGGAAGTGGGGCATGGGCATGCGCTGGCGCATTACAGCCTGTTTGCGCTGCCGATTGCGGTGCATCTGTTCAGTGCCGAGCAGCGACCGACCGAGTTGGCGCGGCGCAGTGAGTCGCTGGGGTGGGACGATGCCTTGGCGCCTGGCCAATTGCGTCGGGTGGACGTGCCGGGGGACCACCAGAGCATGATGCAGGCGCCGCATATCCAGCACCTGGGCCATGCGATGACCCAGGCGTTACTGGCAAGTGAGCCGTTGCGGTGTGCGGTGCATCAGCCGTTGTTGCGCATCCAGAGTGGGCGGGCAGGGCGTACGCCGGTGTTTTGCGTGCCGGGGGCAGGGGACAGTGTCACCGGGTTTGTGGGCTTGAGCGAAGCGCTGGGACGTGACTGGCCGCTGTTTGGCTTACAGCCCCGGGGCCTGGATGGCGAGGCGGTGCCGCACAGTCAGGTCGAGGCGGCAGCGCGCTGTTATCTGGCCGCGCTGGAGCACGAGTATCCGCATGGACCGGTGCACCTGGTCGGGCATTCGTTTGGTGGTTGGGTCGCGTTGGAAATCGCCCTGTGCTTGCAGGCGGCCGGGCGCGAAGTGGCGTCGTTGACGGTGATCGACAGTGAGGCGCCGGGTGGCGCGGGTCGGCCTTATACAACCACGGCGGCGTTGGTGCGCTTGATCGAGGCCATGCAGTTGGCGGCGGGCAAATCGTTGGGCATTGATCTGGTGGACTTTGCCGGGCGTGATGACGTGGCGCAGCAGCAGGCGTTGCATGGGGGGATGGTCGGCGTGGGGCTGTTGCCGGCCCGTGCCAGTGTGGACGCGATGGCGGGGCCGGCGCGTACCTATGGGGCGGCGTTGCGCACGGTGTATCGGCCTGCGCGGCGCTATGACGGTGTGGTGCGCCTGGTGCTGGCCGAGGACCCGGCGCTGGATGCAGCGGGGAATCAGCGGGAGCAGGCGGGGATGATCGAGGGGTGGCGCAAGCAGGGCAGCGCTTTGGAGGTTTGGTATGGCGCGGGGAATCACTTCACGCTGCTCAAAGCGCCGAACGTTCACGGACTGGCGCGGTGGTGGTTGGACGGTGTGGTGGTTGGGGAGGTGGTTTCGTGACGGGGGTATATCGCCTTACATGTGGGAGGGGGCTTGCTCCCGATGAGGGAGTGTCAGTTGATGCATCGGGTGCTGACCCAGTGCTATCGGGGGCAAGCCCCCTACCACCTATGAACTCCATCAAAAAAGCCAAACCACTTTTCATGGTCATTTATGCACACTTCTAAGCTCCGCAAAACCGGCATGCTTGCAGTCTTGGCCGTTGCCATCGGCCTTATCGTCTACACGGTCCAGGCGCCCGCCGACGCCCCGCAATACCTCACCGCCAGTGTCGAACGCGGCGATATCGAAAACGCCGTGTTAGCCACGGGCGTGCTTGAAGGCGTCAAGCAAGTCGACGTCGGTGCCCAGGTCTCCGGGCAGTTGAAGTCACTCAAGGTCAAGGTCGGCGATAAGGTGAAGAAGGGCCAGTGGCTCGCCGAGATTGACCCGTTGATCCTGCAAAACACCCTGCGCAAGGCCCAGGTGGATGAGGAAAACCTCCAGGCCCAGCGCCGGGCCACGGCGGCGCAGCTCAAGCAGGCCAGGTCGGTGTACGAGCGCTACAAGGGCTTGCAGGATGACGAATCGGTGTCGCGCCAGGACTTCGAGGACGCCGAGTCGACGTTCCAGGTGCAGCAGGCCAACCTGTTGTCCCTGGATGCGCAGATCAAGAGCGCGCATATCCAGATCGACACCGCCAAGGTCAACCTGGCCTATACCCGCATCGTCGCGCCCATCGACGGCGATGTGGTGGGCATTGTCACCCAGGAAGGCCAGACGGTGATCGCCAGCCAGTTGGCGCCGGTGCTGTTGAAGCTGGCGGACCTGGACACCATGACGGTCAAGGCCCAGGTCTCGGAGGCCGATGTGATTCATATCAGCCCCGGCCAGCAGGTGTATTTCACCATCCTCGGCGAAGCCGACAAACGCTACTACGCCAAGCTGCGCGGCACGGAGCCGGCGCCGCAGAACTTCCTCGAGACCCAGACCGCCGGCACGCCCAAGCAAAACACGGCGGTGTTCTACAACGCGCTGTTCGACGTGCCCAATCCCGACCATCGCCTGCGCATCGCCATGACCGCCCAGGTGCGCATCGTGCTCGACACCGCCCAGGCCGCGTTGATGGTGCCGGTGGCCGCGCTCGGGCCGCGCAACAACGATGGCAGCTACTCGCTGCGGGTGCTGGACGCCAAGGGCAAGGCGGTGTCGCGGGATGTGAGGACCGGCATCAATAACAACGTCAAGGTGCAGGTCCTGGAGGGCTTGGCCGAGGGTGACAAGGTGGTGATCGGTGACGCATCGCCCGCCGTGGCGGGGAACTGACGGATGACCCAGCCACTGTTGGAACTCAAGGGCATCACCCGCAGTTTCATGGCCGGCGAGCGTGAATTCATTGCGCTCAAGGGCATCGACCTGACCATTCATGCCGGGGAAATGCTCGCGATCATCGGCGCCTCCGGTTCAGGTAAGTCCACCCTGATGAATATCCTCGGCGGCCTGGATTACGCCACCGCCGGCAGCTACAAGATCAATGGCATCGAAACCCGCTCGTTGGGCGATGAGCAACTGGCGGAACTGCGCCGCGATTACTTCGGTTTTATTTTCCAGCGCTACCACTTGCTGGCGCACCTCAGCGCCCTGCACAACGTGGAAATGCCGGCGATCTACGCGGGCACCCCGCAGACCCAGCGCCACAGCCGCGCACGGGAGTTGTTGGAGCGACTGGGCCTGGCCAGCCACACCAGCCACCGCCCCAGCCAATTGTCGGGCGGGCAGCAACAACGGGTGAGTATTGCCCGGGCCTTGATGAACGGCGGGGAGGTGATCCTCGCCGACGAGCCCACCGGGGCCCTCGACACCCACAGTGGCAAGGAGGTGATGCGCATCCTCGCCGAGCTGCACGCAGCCGGGCACACGGTGATTATCGTCACCCATGATCCGAAAGTGGCGGCCAATGCCCAACGCATCGTTGAGGTCTGCGACGGCGAAATCATCAGTGACAAGGCCAACCACAGCAGTGGCCTGGACGTGCCTGCCGAGGCGCCGATCGAGGCCAGGCGCAGCGGCGCGCGCCGATTGGTGGCGAGCCTGGGGCTGTTCAAGGAGGCGTTCAACATGGCCTGGGTCGCGCTGGTGTCCCATCGCATGCGCACCTTGCTGACCATGCTGGGCATTGTCATCGGCATCACCTCGGTGGTGTCGATCTCGGCCATCGGCGAAGGTGCCAAGCGCTATGTGCTCAAGGACATCCAGGCGATTGGCAGCAACACCATCGATATTTTCTCCGGCACCAGTTTCGGCGACAGCCGCGCCTCGGCGATCGAGACGCTGATGCCCTCGGATGTGGAGGCGCTGAACCGGCTCTACTACGTGGACAGCGCGACCCCGGTGGTGGGCCGCAACCTGCTGCTGCGCTTCGGTAACATCGACCTGGACGCCCAGGTCAATGGCGTGAGCGACCGTTACTTCAAGGTCAAGGGGCTGAAACTCGAAGCCGGCATCGCCTTCAGCGAAAGCGATGCGCGACGCCAGGCCCAGGTGGTAGTGATCGACCACAATACCCGCCATCGCCTGTTCGGACCGAACGTGGACCCGCTGGGCCAGGTGATCCTGGTGGGCAACCTGCCGTGCACGGTGATCGGGGTGACGGCGGACAATAAAAACATGTTCGCCGCGAGCAAGGCGCTCAACGTGTGGGTCCCTTACGAAACCGCAGCGGGACGTCTTCTAGGCCAACGCCATCTGGACAGCATCACCGTGCGCATCAAGGACGGCCAGCCGAGCAAGGTGGTGGAAGACAACGTCAACAAGCTCATGTTGCAACGGCATGGCACCAAGGATTTCTTCACCAACAACCTCGACAGCATCATGCAGACGGTGCAGAAAACCAGCCGTTCCCTGGCGTTGCTGTTGTCGTTGATTGCGGTGATCTCCTTGCTGGTGGGGGGCATTGGCGTGATGAATATCATGTTGGTGTCGGTCACTGAGCGCACCCGCGAGATCGGTATTCGCATGGCGGTGGGCGCAAGGCAGTCGGATATTCGCCAGCAGTTTTTGGTGGAAGCGGTGATGGTGTGCTTGATCGGCGGGATGATTGGCATCTCGCTGTCCTTCGCCATCGGCTATCTGTTTTCGTTGTTTGTGAAGGAGTGGGAGATGGTGTTTTCCCTGGGCTCGATTGTCACGGCGTTTGCCTGTTCGACGCTGATCGGCATTGTGTTTGGCTTTGTGCCGGCGCGGAACGCGGCGCGGCTCGATCCGATTGAGGCATTGGCCAGGGACTGATTTCTGTCAGAGGGTGAATGTGGGAGGGGCTAGCCCGCTCCCACATTTTTTTCGGTGGTGGATTAAAGACTGGTCGTGTCGTCGGTGGCGTACATCCAGCGCAACAGCGAATGCCGTCCGCTGATCCCCAGTTTGATCGCTGCCCGCTTGAGGTAGCTTTCAATCGTGTTGACCTTCAATGCCAGTTGTTCCGCCAGCTCGGGTGCCGTACGCCCGGCCAGCAGGCCTACACACACCTCCAGCTCGCGGTTGGAGAGGGTCAGCCCCGATTGCACCAGACGTTCTTGAATGCGCCGGCGCAGGGTATCGAGGCCCTGGTTTTGCGATGGGAGTGGGTCGCTTTCATTGCGGCATGGCTGAATCGCGGCGATGTGTTTTTCCACCAAGGGCAACAACAGCGTGGAGAAGTCCTGCAGCATGCTGCGTTCCTGGGGCGAAAAACTGTCTGACTGGTGCGAGCGGTACACCGACAGGACGTAGCGCACATCGTCCTTGCGGCGTGTGAGGTGCAATTGGGCGGCGGGTTGTGCTTCGCCCAGGGCCGCCACCGAATCGGTGTAGACCGGGCTGATCTTGCGGCGGGTGTGTCCTTCGGGACTCACGCGCAATTGGGTGATATGAGTGGCGTCCACTGCCAGTTGGGTGAGGATCAGGTCGTGCAGCATGCGTGGGAAATCGCGACTGCCGGTGCTGGCGATGACCTTGCCTATATGTGGGAACAGGTGTGAGTTCATCAGTTCGTCCATGAGTGTTGAATGCAGGACGTATGCTAGTACAGCCTGGCGGCGGTATGGGGATCCAATCGGCAAAAAACCAGATTAAGCACGGCCAACGGCGGTCGGATCAACCCGGCCACCGTTGTGGGAAAGGAGCAGCCCAAGCGTGGGGCTTATCTCACGGCCTGTGCCGTCATCAGCGTTTGGCGGGGCACGGCGCGGGTGCACTTGGCGAGTGCTTGCTGCACGTCCGCCAACAGGTCGGCAACGTCCTCAAGCCCGACGGATAAACGCACCAGGCCTTCGCTGATACCGTGGTGCGCCCGCTCTTCAGGGGTGTAGGTGCTATGGGTCATGCTCGCCGGGTGCTGGGCCAGTGATTCGGCGTCGCCGAGGCTGACGGCGCGGGTGAACAGCTTGAGGGCATTCATGAAGCGTCGACCGGTGTCGATCCCGCCCTTGAGTTCGAAGGCGATCATGCCGCCGGCCTGGCTCATCTGCCGCGCCGCCAATTCGTATTGCGCGAAGCTACGCAGGCCCGGATACGTCACCCACTCCACGGCCGGATGTGCCTGCAAGGCTTCTGCCACGGCCTGGGCGTTGCTGCAATGGCGGTCCATGCGCAGGGCCAGGGTCTTGAGGCCGCGCATCAACAGCGACGCGTCCTGGGGCGACATCACCGCGCCGGTCAAGTCCTTGAGGCCTTGCAGGCGAATGCGCTGGGCCAGGGCGTGGTTGCTGACGGCGATGCCGGCAGTGATGTCGCCATGGCCGCTGAGGTATTTGGTGGCCGAGTGCACCACCACATCGGCGCCCAACTCCAAGGGGCGTTGCAGGTACGGCGTGCAGTAGGTGTTATCGACCACCACGGTGACGTTAGGCTGTTGATGGGCGAGGGCGGCCACGGCGGCGATGTCCACCAGTTGCAGGTTGGGGTTGGCTGGGGTTTCGCAGTAGATCATGCGCGTGGCGGGGCTGAGCGCCGCTTGCAGGGCGGCCAGGTCGGTGAGGTCCACGTGGCGCACCTTGATGCCGAACTCGCCGATACCGTGATGCAGCAGGGCGAAGGTGCAGCCGTAGAGCGTCTGGCTGACGATCACCTCATCGCCTGGGCGCAGCAGGGTCCAGAACGTCGCGGCAATCGCGCCCATGCCGGAACTGAATGCCACCGCCGCCTCGCCGTTTTCCAGGGTGGCCATGCGCGACTCCAGCAGCGCCAGGGTCGGGTTGGAAATGCGCGTGTAGAAATGGCCGCTGGCCTCACCGGCAAAACAGGCGGCGCCGTATTCGGCTGTGGGAAAGGCAAACGTGGCCGACAGGTAGATCGGCGGCACGAGCGCGCCGTGGTGGTCCTTGGGGTCGTAACCGTGGTGGATGGCACGGGTGGAAAAGCCGAATGCATTGTGTTTATTGTTCATGTCGGACGCTCCTTATTTCCTACAATGCTATGCTTATAACCACGGCTGGATTTTGCAAACTTTGCCGATAAATCCCGCGTCTTGGGATGAAAACACGCTAAAAACAATAAACAGAGGCACGCTATGCCCGTCACGCTGGATCGCACCGACAAAGCGTTGTTAAACGCCCTGCAAGGCAATGCCCGTTTAACCGTGGCCGAGCTGGCCGACCGCGTGTCCCTGACCACCTCACCGTGCTGGCGGCGGGTCAGGCACCTGGAGGAGAGCGGGGTCATCAGCGGCTACCAGGCGATCCTCTCGCCCAAGGCGCTGGGGTATGGGGTGACGGCGTTTGTCAGCATCATGATGGAGAGCCACACCCAGGAAATCGCCCGCGCGTTTGAGCAGCGCTTGTTGGATATTCCGGAAATCGTGGCCTGTCATAACGTGTCGGGGCGCTATGACTTCTTGCTGGAGGTGGTGGCGAAGGACCTGGAGTCGTTCGGCGAGTTTGCGCGGGAGGTGTTGCAGACGCTGCCTTGCGTCAAGGAGATCTATTCGAGTTTTTCCTATAAATCGGTGCGGCCGTTGCGGGTGATTCCATTGCCGGGTTGATTGCACACCGCCCCATTGGTCACCTGTTCTTCCCCGCAATTGGCTATTTCTCCCGTACGGCCCGGTGGCTAACCTAGCCACCACTTCCCACCGTTCCGGAGTTCCTCATGCAAGCCCGTACCGATTTCTACACCGCCTCCCCAGACGCCATGAAAGCCATGCTCGCCCTGGAAGCCGCCGTCGGCAAACTCTCCATTGAATTGCCACTGCTGGAACTGATACGCCTGCGTGTGTCGCAGATCAACGGCTGCGCGTTCTGCCTCGACATGCACACCGCTGATGCCCGCAAGGGCGGTGAGACCGAGCGTCGCCTGTACACCCTGTCGGCCTGGCGCGAAACGCCGTTCTTCACCCCACGTGAACGTGCGGCATTGGCCTGGGCCGAGAGCCTGACGCTGCTGAGCCAGACCCACGCCCCGGACGCAGACTTCACCGCGCTCGCCGCCGAGTTCAGCCCCCAGGAGCAAGTCGACCTGAGCGTGGCCATCGCCACCATCAACAGCTGGAACCGCCTCGCGGTGGGGTTTCGCAAGATGCCTAAATAAGGAGGTTGAAGACGGCTCTTTGTGGCGAGCGGGCTTGTCCCGTGTTGGGCTGCGCAGCAGCCCCATTAAAAAGAACGCGGTGTATCAGACACTCTGTAGCGGCTGGTTTTG
>NZ_JAFLXD010000057.1:0-31795 GCF_019891415.1 Pseudomonas sp. SH10-3B
TTACCCCTGTGGAGAGGGAGGTCTCACTACCTCTTCGAAGCAGCGCTGTCGCGCAGCAAACGGCCCCCCTGTGGCGAGCGGGCTTGTCCCGTGTTGGGCTGCGCAGCAGCCCCATTAAAAAGAACGCGGTGTATCAGACACTCTGTAGCGGCTGGTTTTGGGGCTGCTTCGCAGCCCAACGCGGGACAAGCCCGCTCGCCACAGGGGGGCCGTTTGCTGCGCGACAGCGCTGCTTCGAAGAGGTAGTGAGACCTCCCTCTCCACAGGGGTAATTGTCAGAAGTTAACTGAAGCACTCAGGCGCGCCGTCAGTGGCGCGCCCATGAACAGATAGTCATCGCCCATGTACTCGCCCGCGTCGCGCCAGTAGCGCTTGTCGAACAGGTTGTCGACGCTCAGGCGCAACACCGTCTCGTAGCCGTCGACCTTGGTGGTGTAGCGGCTGCCGATGTTGACCACCGCATAATCCCCCACCTCCACATTGCCGCTGCGGTTGGCGTACTTCTTGGCGCTGTATTGCACACCGCCGAGCACCGCCAGGCCATTGACCCACGGCAAGGCATAATCGGCGTACACACTGGCGCGCAGCTTGGGCACGTTGATCGCCTGGTGCTCTTCGTATTCCGGCGTGCCGCTGCCGTTCACCCGGGCACGAATCGCCGCCACGCTGGTGGAAATCTGCAGGCGGTCGGTGGCCCAGCCGTTGGCCGACAACTCCACACCGGTGTTCTTCTGCTCGCCCTGTTGCACATAGGTAAAGGCACCGGCGCCCTCCGGCTTGGCGTACTGGTAGGCCTGGCGCGTCTGGAACACGGCGGCGGCGAAGCTGATGCGGCGCCAGTCGTATTTCACCCCGGCTTCGATTTGCCGCGAGGTGGTCGGGGCCAGGGTTTCACTTTGATTGGTCGCAAACCACGGCGCTGTGCCACCCAGGGACAAGCCTTTGCTGTAGCTGGTGTATAGCGAGAGGTTTTCCACCGGTTTGTAGATCAATGCCGCCTGCGGCAGAAACACGTATTGCTGGGTATGGCGGGCCTGGTCGCCCGTGACGCCGTCGAAGGCTTTTTCATCAAGGCGCACTTCACGACCGCCGAGGATGGTTTGCCATTGCTCGTTGAAGCGGATGCGGTCGGTGACGAACAGGCCGTACTGACGGCTGTCGAGGGTGCGATGGCTGTCGTTCAGCGGTTTGTCGGTGGGCGTGAACGTCGGCGCGTCATCGTCGATATTGGTCGTGCCGAGGTACTCGTTGACGGCGTTGCGCTTGTCGACCACCCGGCGAAATGCGCTGGTGCCGAAGGTCAGTTCATGGCCGATGTCTGCGGTATCGAACAGGCCGGTCATCGCCGCCTGGACTTCATCGTCACGGCGGGTGTCGTCGGGGCTGCGGTAGTCGTAGACGTCGTAGTTGCCTTCGGGCGTGAAGTGGTTGCCGACACCGTTGATGTCGCCGCCCCAGGCAAACGAACTGTAGTCATCGATCACCACCTTGCTGCGCGCGGCGCTGACGCTGCCTTTCCACTGGTCGCTGAAGCGGTATTCGAACTTGCCATTGAGGTTCAACGCGTCGATGCCGACCTGCTTGGAGCCGCTCTGATGGCCCAGCAGTTTTTTCGGCGAGGCGTCGTGGGGCACTTCGGTGCCGCCCAGCAACTGGTAGCCCGGCACCGAGCGCTGTTGCTTGTTCTGGTATTCCGCGTCGAGTTGCAGCACCGCGTCGGGGCTGATGTTCCAGTCGAAGGCCAGGGACACAAAATCGCGCTGGCCGTTGGCGTGCTCCACGTAGGATTTGAGGTCTTCGTGGGCGACGTTGGCGCGCAGGCCGAATTGCTGCTCGCTGCCAAACCAGCCGCCCACATCAGTGGCGATATAGCCGCTGCCGCGATCATCGGTGGACACCGTCACCGAGCGCACATCCTCCGGGCGCTTGGTCACGTAGTTGATCACGCCGCTGGGTTCGGAAATCCCGCTCTGCAAACCGGCGAGGCCCTTGAGCACTTCCACCTGCTGCTTGTTTTCCAGGGCGACGTTCTGCTCGCCAGTGATGGTGCGCCCGTTGATCTTGTAGCTGCTCGCCGCATTCAGCGAGAAGCCGCGCACCACGAAATTTTCGTAGTAACCGATGGGCGCGTAGCTGTCGCCGACCGAGGCGTCGTTGCGCAGCACTTCACTGAGCAGGCGCGCTTGCTGGTCCTTGATCAGCGCGGCATTGATCACCGTGATCGAGGCTGGGGTGTCCAGTAGAGGCGCCTCATTGAAGCCGCCGACCGAGGCGGTGTCTGCGCGATAGCCGGACTCGTCCTGCCCCTGGACCTGCACCGCTGGCAGTTCGACCTGCGCCGCCAGACTGTTGCCGATACCGCCGCTGAGCAGCAGGCCGAGGGCGAAACGTGAAGTGACAACGGGACGAAAACGCAAAACCATGGGGGCAGGGCCTTAAAGCGCAGGGCGGGGGGCGCATAAGCTAGGCATAACAGCCAGGTTTTACAAGCGTTCGGTACCGGCACGTGCGCTGAGACCGTGCGTCTCAACGCTTGCCGGGCATGTCGATGCCCAGTTGGTTGACTCGGCGGTACAGGGTGGCTCGGGAAATGCCCAACGCCTGCGCCGTCGGCAACGGCTTCCAGCGATGCCGGATCAACGCGTCCAGTACCACTTGGCGTTCCGGGCTGACGCTGTGCTCGGTCAGCGCCTCGACCTGTTCGCCGCGCACTTCCACCGGTAAGTCCGCCAGTTGAATCGTGCCGCCTTCACACACCGCACAGGCATACGCCAGCGCATGGTGCAGTTGGCGCACATTGCCCGGCCAGGCGTAGCCCAGCAGCCGTTCCAGCGCGGCTTGGCCGATGCCTACCGAGACGCCGCTGCCGCGTGCTTGCTGCTCCACCAGCCGGTTGATCAATGCCAGTTTGTCACTGCGCTCGCGCAGCGGCGGCAGGCAGAAGCGTGCGCAGCCGAGGCGGAAGTACAGGTCTTCGCGAAAGCGTCCTTCGTTCACCAGCACGGCCAGGTCGCGGTGGCTGGCGCAGATCACCTGGATGTCCACCGTGCGGGTTTTGGCCCCGCCCAGGGGCGCGACTTCACCCTCGGCCATCACCCGCAACAGGCGCGTCTGTAACGCCAGCGGCATATCGCCGATTTCATCAAGGAACAACGTACCGCCATCGGCCTGCACCAACAGCCCCGGCATGCCTTTGCTGGACGCGCCGGTAAAGGCCCCGGCCACGTAGCCGAACAGCTCGCTTTCGATCAGGTTTTCGGGGATCGCTGCGCAGTTCACCGCGACAAAGGGCCCCGCACGGCGGGCGCTGCGTTCGTGCAGTTGGCGGGCGAAAACTTCCTTGCCAGCGCCGGTTTCACCCTGCACCAGGACCGGCAGGTTGCGGTCCTTGACGCGCACGGCCAGGCGCAGGTGTTCTTCAACCCGTGGGTCGACCTGAGTGTGCGCAACGGGCCGCGCGGGTTTGCGTCGCGGGGTGTTGACCCGCACGTGCAGCACGCCAGGCTCGCCCAGCCATTGCAGGTGTTGGGTCGATTGATCGGTGACCGAGCGCAGCGCATCCAGGTCGAACACTTCGCCGATATGCTCCGGCACCTGGCCGAAACGCCGGCGCAGGGCCTGGCGCGCCTTGCTGTTCAGCGCGTGCAGGCGCCCATCCTGGTCCCAGGCCAGCAGCAGGTCGGGCTGGCTGTCCACATAGCCCGGTGTGCTGTGGGCCTGGAGTACCCAATGCTCGCGGGCGCTGTGCATGAAGAAGGCGTTTTCGATGGCTTGCGCACTCTGCGCCACCATCTGCCGCACCAGGTGCTGGCTGCGCCGGTCGTCCGGGGATTTGAGCGCCGAGGCATCCATCACCCCCAGCAGGTTGCCCTGGGGGTCGAAGATCGGCGCGGCGGAGCAGGTCAGGCTGATAAAGGCGGCACGGAAGTGGTCGCGCTTGTGCACCGTCACTGCGGCCTTGCTGGTCAGTACAGTGGCCACGCCGCAGGTGCCTTCCTCGGCTTCCGACCAGCAGGTGCCGAGGTACAGGCCGGCTTTGCGGCAGTCGCTGCGAATGGCGGTGTCGACGCGGTGGTCGATGGTCTGGCCCTGGGCGTCGGTGAGCATCACGCAGTAGTCGGCGTGGCGCACCCGGTGGTGCAGTTGCCCGACTTCTTCGCTGGCGATGCGCATGAACAGTTCGGCGCGCTCGCGGCATTCCTTGAGCAAGGGTTCGGTGAGGATACGGGGCCCCTGCAGCGAGCCGGGGTCGAGGTGGTGTTGCTCCATGGAGCGCCGCCATGAATCGAAAATCAGCGACGGCACCGGCGCCTGGGGCAGGCGATCGGCATTGCGGACCACGCGACTGACACAGTCGACGTGTTCCCTGGAGTTCGCGGCGAACATAAGGCCTCCGGTTCTCGATCATTGTTGTTATGCCCGCCATTAAGCGCCCATGGGCGTTGACGGACAAGGCTGGCCTGACCAACTGCGGAGGTTGAGACGCAGCGTCTCAATTGGCCTGAGACGCTGCCTGCACGTTGCAATGCCGGGTCTCATTCTGCGCTGGCACCGCGCAGCGGTACAACCGTGCGGCACTGCTCTGGGTCAAGGTTTTGCCAGGTTTTTGTGCGCCTTGGCACAGCCTGTGCTGAACCGCTTACAGCTGGCCGCAGCCAGCCTTTTGTGTGTCGAGACAACCTGGAGAACAACAAGATGTCCACTCACCTGTCCACCGATCAACTGCTGCATGCCTACACCGTGATGCGCACCATCCGTGATTTCGAAGAACGCCTGCATGTGGAATTCGCCACCGGCGAGATCCCCGGTTTCGTGCACCTGTATGCCGGCCAGGAAGCCAGCGCCGCAGGGGTTATGGCCCACCTCAACGATGAAGATTGCATCGCCTCCAACCACCGTGGCCACGGCCATTGCATCGCCAAGGGCGTGGATGTGTTCGGCATGATGGCCGAGATCTACGGCAAGAAAACCGGCGTGTGCGGCGGCAAGGGGGGCTCCATGCACATCGCCGACCAGGAGAAGGGCATGCTCGGCGCCAACGGCATTGTCGGTGCCGGTGCGCCGTTGGCGGCAGGCGCTGCGCTGGCCTCCAAGCTCAAGGGCAGCCAGGGCGTGGCCGTGGCCTTCTTCGGCGACGGCGGCTCTAACGAGGGCGCGGTGTTCGAGGCGATGAACCTGGCGTCGATCATGAAACTGCCGTGCCTGTTCGTCGCCGAGAACAACGGCTATGCCGAGGCCACCGGTTCCGGCTGGTCGGTGGCGTGCAAGGACATTGCCGAACGGGCGGTGGGCTTTGGCATGCCGGGGGTGATTGTCGATGGCAATGATTTCTTCGCCGTGCACGCGGCAGTGGGCGTAGCCGTAGAACGCGCGCGCAACGGCGAGGGGCCGACGCTGGTGGAGGTCAAGTTGAGCCGTTTCTACGGCCACTTCGAAGGCGATGCACAAACCTATCGTGGCCCGGATGAGGTGAAGAACCTGCGCGAATCCCACGACTGCCTCGCACTGTTCCGCCAGCGCTGCAACGCCGAAGGCTGGCTCGATGCCGCGCAGTTCGAACGTATCGACGGCGAGGTCGCGCAGTTGATCGACGACGCGGTGCGCCTGGCCAAGTCCGATCCCAAGCCCCAGGCCGCCGATCTGCTCAGTGATGTCTACGTCGCCTACCGCTAATAACAACAAGACCCGGAGAGAATTTCATGGCTCGCAAAATCAGCTATCAGCAGGCAATCAACGAAGCCCTGGCCCAGGAAATGCGCCGGGACCAGAGCGTGTTCATCATCGGCCAGGACGTCTCCGGCGGCACCGGTTCGCCCGGCGAGCAAGACGCCTGGGGCGGTGTGCTGGGGGTGACCAAAGGCCTGTACCCGGAATTTCCGGACCGCGTACTCGATGCGCCGTTGTCCGAAGTCGGCTACGTCGGCATGGCCGTCGGCGCCGCCACCCGTGGCATGCGCCCGGTGTGCGAATTGATGTTCGTCGACTTTATCGGCTGTTGCCTCGACCAGTTGCTCAACCAGGCCGCCAAGTTTCGCTACATGTTCGGCGGCAAGACCACCACGCCGCTGGTGGTGCGCGCCATGTACGGCGCCGGCCTGCGCGCGGCGGCCCAGCATTCGCAGATGCTGACTTCGATGTGGACGCACATTCCCGGCCTCAAGGTGGTGTGCCCGGCCACGCCGTATGACGCCAAGGGCATGTTGATCCAGGCGATCCGCGACAACGACCCGGTGATCTTCCTCGAACACAAGATGCTCTACAGCCTGCAGGGCGAAGTGCCGGAAGAGCTGTACACCGTGCCGTTCGGCGAAGCCAACTTTGTGCGCGAAGGCCGCGACGTGACCCTGGTGACCTACGGGCGCATGGTGCATATCGCCCTGGAAGCCGCCGCCAACCTGGCACGCCAGGGTATCGACTGCGAGGTGCTGGACCTGCGCACCACCAGCCCGTTGGACGAAGACAGCATCCTCGAGAGCGTGGAGAAAACCGGGCGCCTGGTGGTGATCGACGAGTCCAATCCGCGTTGTTCCATCGCCACCGACATCAGTGCGTTGGTGGCCCAGCAGGGCTTCTCGTTCCTGCGCGCGCCGATCGAGATGGTCACCGCGCCGCACACGCCGGTGCCGTTTTCCGATGCGCTGGAAGACCTGTATATCCCCAACGCCGCGAAGATCGAGGCCGCGGTGCTGAAGATCGCCGACAAGAGGAATGCCGCATGATCCATACCTTGACCATGCCCAAGTGGGGGCTGTCGATGACCGAAGGTCGCATCGATGTCTGGCTCAAGCAGCCCGGCGACCGGGTGGAGAAGGGCGAAGAAGTACTGGACGTGGAGACCGACAAGATTTCCAGCAGTGTCGAGGCGCCGTTCAGTGGCGTGCTGCGCCGCGTACTGGCGCTGAGCGACGAGACCTTGCCAGTGGGCGCGCTGCTGGGGATCGTGGTGGAAGGCGAGGCCAGCGAGGCCGAGATCGAGGCGGTGATCGAAAGCTTCAACGCCGGGTTCGTCTCCAGCAGTGCCGAAGCCGAAGCCACCGGGCCGAGTGCGCAGAAGGTCGAGGTGGGCGGGCGTTTGTTGCGTTATCTCGACCTGGGCGAGGGCGGTACGCCGCTGGTGCTGGTGCATGGCTTTGGCGGCGACTTGAACAACTGGCTGTTCAACCAACCGGCCCTGGCCGCCGAGCGCCGGGTGATCGCCCTGGATCTGCCGGGGCATGGCGAGTCGGGCAAGCATCTGCAAACGGGTGACGGCGAGGAGCTGAGCCAGGCGGTGCTGGCCTTGCTCGATCACCTCCAGCTCGACCGCGTGCACCTGGCCGGGCATTCCATGGGCGGGTTGGTTTCGCTGACGGTTGCTGACCAGGCCCCTGAGCGCGTCGCGTCGCTGACCCTGATCGCCAGCGCCGGGCTGGGGGCGGATATCAATGGCGATTACCTGCACGGTTTTGCCGAGGCCAATAACCGTAACGCGCTCAAGCCGCAACTGGTGCAACTGTTCAGCGACCCGGCGCTGGTGACGCGGCAGATGCTGGAGGACATGCTCAAGTTCAAGCGCTTGGAAGGGGTGGATCAGGCGCTGCGCCAGCTCAATGCCAAGCTGTTTGATGGCGGTCGGCAGATGTTGGACTTGCGCAACGTGGTGGGCCAGCAGCCGAGCCTGGTGATCTGGGGCAGTGACGATGCAATCATCCCGGCCGGCCATGCCCAGGGGTTGGAGGCCCAGGTGGAGATATTGCCGGGGCAGGGGCATATGGTGCAGTTGGAGGCGGCGGAGCGGGTTAACCCGCTAATCTCAACCTTCCTAAAAGCCCAACCTTGAAATGCAATCCAATGTGGGAGGGGGCTTGCCCCCTCCCACATTTTCAGATGCATTTCAAAGTGAGTGCTTTAGAGTTTCGCTGGGCAGTTCCTTGAACAATGCTCGATAGCTGTTAGAGAACCGCCCCAAATGCCAGAACGACCAGTTCATCGCCACCTCGGCCACGGTCGTTCCGGGACTGTTCAACAACTCACGCCGCGCCCCATTCAACCGGCGCAGGCGCAACCACTGCGCCGGGCTCATCCCGGTGTAGGTCTTGAACCCTTGCTGCAACTGGCGCAACGGCACACCGGCAATCTGCGCCAGTTCCAGCAGGTTGACGGTTTCATCCGGCGCATCCGCCGACCATTCGCCAACGCGCGCCATCAACCGGCGTTCTTCACTGCGCTTTTGCAATGAACTGCGGTCCAGGCACGCGCAGGCGTTGTCGAGGATGAACAGGCAGTCCTCGAGCAATTGCTGAGTGAGGGACACCGGGTCGCTGACCGTGGACACGCGCGTCAGCGTGCCACTTAGCCAGCGGCTGAACAGCGCGTTTTGCTGGCAGGTCAGCGGTGCCATGAACAGGCCTTCCAGCCGCGCCATATCCAGGCCATGGCGCTGCACGAAGTGCGGCCCGAACACCACCGCCACTTCGCGGTAGTTTTCCGGGGTGATCCAGGTATTGCGGCTTTCGCCATTGAGCACATACAGCGCGTTGTCGCTGCCATCGAAACAGAACGCCAGTGCACCCGGTGGTGCTTTGAAGTGCTGCTCGACGCGGGTGTTCATGCTTTCTTCGTACACCTCGACCCCTTGCAGGTCGAGGTAGCGGATGCGGCCGGCAAAGTGCCCCGGGGACATCTGCTGGTACTGCTGCACCCAACCGGGTGTCGCACTGCATTGAGCGGCCACATCACCGGTGGTGAAGGCCTGTACGCGCAAAGCGGTTGCCTGGGTCATGGGTGATCCGTGCGCACTCTATTGGTGCGTTGTGCCGCGTGCAAAGTGGATAGATGGCCTGTGAAGGCTGGCCCAAGATAGACCTCAATGCGCCGCGAGTACAAGCCGGCGCAAGCCAACCCGTCTGCCGGAGCGTGTGTTGCTGCTGTTGAGCGTCTAAAAAAAACCAAAAGGGGTGTCGATATGCGTCTTGTGAAAAAGCTTCTCCCGCTGGCCTTGGTGGCTGCATTCAGCAGCACCAGCGAAGCTGCACAAACGGTGAGCGTCTACAACTGGACCGACTATATCGGCGAGACCACCCTGGCTGATTTCCAGGCCGCAACCTCGATCAAGGTGATCTACGACGTCTTCGACTCCAACGAAACCCTGGAGGGCAAGTTGCTCGCCGGTCGCACCGGCTATGACGTGGTGGTGCCGTCCAACCACTTTTTAGCGCGCCAGGTGAAGGCCGGCGCGTTCCTCAAGCTCGACCGCGCGCAGTTGCCCAACTTCAAGAACCTCGACCCCAAGCTGCTCAAGCTGCTGGAGAAAAACGACCCAGGCAATGCGCACTCGGTGCCGTACCTGTGGGGCACCAACGGCATCGGCTATAACGTCGACAAGGTCAAGCAGGTGCTGGGCATCGACCATATCGATTCATGGGCGGTGCTGTTCGAGCCGGAGAACATCAAGAAGCTCAACCAGTGCGGCGTGGCCTTCCTCGACTCGGCGGATGAGCTGTTCCCGGCGATCCTCAACTACATGGGCAAGGACCCGCGCAGCGAGAATGCCGAGGACTACAAGCAAGCCGAGGCCAAGCTGTTGACGCTGCGGCCGTACATCACCTACTTCCATTCCTCCAAGTACATTTCGGACCTGGCCAACGGTGATATCTGCGTGGCGTTCGGCTATTCCGGCGATGTGTTCCAAGCGGCCAACCGCGCCAAGGAAGCCAAGAACGGCGTGAATATCGCCTACTCGATTCCCAAGGAAGGCTCCAACCTGTGGTTTGACCTGCTGGCGATCCCGGCCGATGCGAGCAACCCGAAAGCGGCCCATGCGTTTATCAACTACCTGCTCGACCCTGAAGTGATCGCCAAGGTCAGCGCCTCGGTCGGTTACGCCAATGCCAACCCGGCAGCCAAGGCGTTCATGGCCCCGGAACTGGTGAACAACCCTGAGGTGTACCCGTCCCAGGCTGTGCTCGACAAACTCTATATTTCCACCACGCCGACCCCGGCGACCATGCGCCTGATGACCCGCGCCTGGAGCAAAGTGAAGACCAACAAATGATCCCCTCCAGCGACCACGCCCTTTCCTATTACCTCGCGTCCGCGAATGCCATGCCGGAGCGCCCGTCACTGGGCGCCGACCTGAGCGCCGATGTGTGTGTGATCGGCGGTGGGTTTACCGGCGTCAACACCGCTATCGAACTGGCCCAGCGCGGGCTCTCGGTGGTCCTGCTGGAGGCCCGGCGCATCGGCTGGGGCGCCAGTGGGCGCAACGGTGGGCAGTTGATTCGTGGCATCGGCCACGATGTGTCGGGGTTTGCCAAGTACGTGGGCGAGGAGGGCGTGCGTTACCTGGAGCGGGCCGGTATTGAGTCGGTGGCGTTGGTGGGGGAACGCATTCGTGAGCACGGGATCGACTGCGATTTGCGCTGGGGCTTCTGTGAGCTGGCCAATACCCCGGCGCAATTCGCGGCGTTCAAGGGCGAGCAGCAGAACCTGGCGCGCCAGGGGTATGTGCATGAAACCTGCCTGGTGGGGCCCGAGGATATGCAGGAGGTGGTCGGCTCGATGGTGTATGCCGGCGGCCTGGTCGATAGGGGCTCCGGGCACCTGCACCCGCTGAACCTGGTGCTCGGCGAGGCGCAGGTGGCCGAGTCCCTGGGGGTGAAGATTTTTGAACACACCGAGGTGTTGGCATTGATCCACGGCGACACCGTGCAGGTGCGCTGTGCCAGAGGTACGGTGCGGGCGGCCAGCCTGGTGCTGGCCTGCAATGCACACCTGGAAGAACTCGAACCGCGCCTGAGCGGCAAGGTGCTGCCGGCGGGCAGCTACATCATCGCCACCGAACCGCTGTCGGTTGAAATGGCCAACCAGTTGATCCCACAGAAACTGGCGCTGTGCGACCAGAAAGTCGGCCTGGATTACTACCGGCTGTCCGCCGACCGTCGCCTATTGTTCGGCGGCGCCTGCCATTACTCGGGACGCGATCCCAAAGACATCGCTGCCTATATGCAGCCAAAGATGCTCAAGGTGTTCCCGCAACTGGCCAACACCGCCATCGCGTTCCAGTGGGGCGGCAAGATCGGCATCACCGCCAATCGCTTCCCGCAGGTCGGGCGGTTGCAGCAGTACCCGAATGTGTTCTACGCCCAGGGGTATTCCGGGCACGGGTTGAACGTCACTCACTGGTGCGCGCGGCTGCTGGCCGAAGGCATACACGCGGGCCACAGCCAGGGTCTGGATATTTTCAGCCAGGTGCCGCACATGACCTTTCCGGGCGGAAAAGCGTTGCGCTCGCCGCTGCTGGCGTTGGGGATGGCGTGGCATCGTTTGCGGGAATTGATGCATTGAAGCCTGGGGCGTGGCAGGCTGTGGACGAAGTTTTCCTACGACTTTTGGAGATTTACCGTGCCAACAGCATCTGCAGCAATTGAAATCCCGGTATCGGCCGATCAGGTCTGGAAATTGGTCGGCGGCTTTAACAGCCTGCCCGACTGGTTGCCGCTGATCGTCAAGAGCGAGCCCGGGGAGGGCGGCCGTGTGCGTCACCTGGAAACCGCCGACGGCGGTGTGGTGGTGGAGCGTTTGCAGACCTTCGATAACGTCGGGCGTACTTACAGCTACACCATTGAAGCGTCGCCGTTTCCGGTGAGTGCCTATCTTGCGACTGTGCAAGTTGAGGCGTTGACGGAGTCGTCGGCAAAGGTAACGTGGTCCGGGGTGTTTACCCCGGCGGCGGGTACTACGGAGGCGGCGGTGGAAGAGCTGTTTGCCGGCATGTACAGCGGCGGGCTTGAGGCGCTGCGGGCCAACTTCCCGGCCTGATCCGATCTACCCGGCAATGCAAGGTATCTACACAACGTTCAGAGACTTTCGAGTTCCCCTGTGGCGAGCGGGCTTGCCCTAATGCCCGTCAGTTAACGCTTTTTGTAGGAGCGAGCTTGCTCGCGAAAAACTCACAGGCGCCGCGTTTATTCAGGAGGCACGCGTTATCGTTGACGTTTTTCGCGAGCAAGCTCGCTCCTACAGGAGGCGATGTACGCTTACTGACTGACTGGCTTATGGATCAGGCTTCGGGCATCAGTTGCTGGCGGCATTCCAGGATCAGGCGCGCACCGCCTTGCTCGCTGGTGCCGACTTCCAACTTGAACCCATGCAAGTTGATGATCGCGGCCACGATCGACAGGCCCAATCCAAACCCGCCTTGCTGGTCGCCTTCATCCACCCGATAAAAGCGCTGGAACACCGCGTCGCGTTCTGCCGCCGGTATGCCGGGCCCGGAGTCGTGCACTTCGATGCGTGTGCTGCCGGCGTCGTTGAGCCCGCGCAGGATCACTTCGCCCCCCGCTGGGGAGAACTTGATCGAGTTGCTCAGCAGGTTGGCCAAGGCTTCGAACAACAGGGCGCGGTCGCCGGTGATCCATGGCAGGGACTCGGGGACTTCGAGGCGCAGGTGCAATTCGCCTTCTTCGGCCAGGGGCAGGTAGAAGTCATGCAATTCGCGCAGCAGGGGCAGCGGGTCCATGACCAGGAAACCGGAGCGGCGCTGGTGGTCTTCAAGTTCGGAAATGCGCAACAGCCCGCGAAAACGCGCCATCAGGGTGTCGGTCTCGGCGATGGCGTCGTCCAGTTTCACCGCGTAGCCGGAGTCCTGCTCGGCCTCCTGCCGGATGCGGTAGAGCTGTGCGCGCAGGCGGGTCAGCGGGGTGCGTAGGTCATGGGCGATGTTGTCGCAGACGCCCTTGACCTCGTTCATCAGCTTCTCGATGCGGTCGAGCATGGCGTTGACGATGGCGGCGAGCATGTCCAGTTCATCACGGCGGTTGGACAGCGGCAAACGGTGGGTAAGGTCGCCGGCGACGATGGCTTCGGCGCTGGCCTGGATCCCGCGAATCCGTCGCAATGGGCGGCGGCGCAACAGATGCCAGCCAGCAGCGCCGGGGATAATGGTCAGGGACAGCGCCCACAGCAGGGCATGCCAGATGATCCGCGTCACACCGAACAGCGAGCCGTTGGCGCGCACCAGCACCAGCCAGCGGCCTTCGTCGGTGTGGGTGGCGACGGCGTCGCAGCTGTCCTTGGGCAGTTTGGGGTCGTCGGAGTCGACGCAGTTGGCCAGGGTGTGGATCTTGCCGTCCAGCGGCAGGTCGGGCGGGATCGCGCGGATCGGTCCGCTCAAGGGGCGGAATTGCTCATCGAACAGGCCGTAGGCGTCCACGCCTTTCATGTCGAAGGTCATGCTGGTGGTCAGCGCTTCCACCAGCTCTTCGCCGTCGAAACGCTGGAACAGGTGCTGGCGCTGCATCAGCGAATGGCGCGAGAGGTCGCCCAGGTAACCGGACACCTCGTAATACAGCACCCCCATGAGGATGCAGCTCCAGGCCACGAACAACGAACTGTAGAGCGCCAGCAAGCGGCTGCTGGAAGAGCGCCAGCCTTTAGAGGGGTTCAGCAATGACATAACCGGAACCTCGTACCGTGCGGATCAGCGGCGTGAGGCCCGGTGGATCGATTTTCTTGCGCAGACGGCCGATGTGCACGTCGATCAGGTTGGTGCCCGGGTCGAAGTGATAACCCCAGACTTCCTCGAAGATCATCATCCGCGACAGGATCTGCCCGGTGTTGCGCATGAGGAATTCGAGCAGTTTGTACTCGGTGGGCAGCAGGCTCAGGGGCTGGTCGGCGCGGCTGGCTTCGCGGCTGATCAGGTTGAGTTCCAGGTCGGCCACGCGCAGGGCGGTTTCGAATTCCTTGACCGTGCTTTTACGGCGCAGCAGCACCTCGACGCGGGCGGCCATTTCGTCGGAGGCAAACGGCTTGGTGAGGTAGTCATCCCCCCCGGCGCGCAGGCCGCGCACGCGCTCGTCGACATCGGAGAGGGCGCTGATCATCAGGATTGGCGTCGACACTCCGATGGTGCGCAAGGTGGTGACGATGGCCAGGCCGTCGAGTTCCGGCAGCATGCGGTCGAGGGTGATCAGATCGTAATCACCACTCACGGCGCGGACCAGGCCTTCGCGGCCGTTGTCCACCCAATCTACGTCCAGTCCATGGCTACTCAGCTCGGCGACGATCTCGCGGGCCGTTACGGCGTCATCCTCGATGGTCAAAATGCGGGTCATAGGATTACCTGGTGAGCGATTCACACTAGAAGTGGGGGCATTTTGCCAAGAAATGGCTGAACGCTTCCTAAATAAAACTTCATCTAGGCCCAGACACCCATTTCATGACGAACAACGGTCGGTGTGGGAGGGGGCTTACCCCCGGTAACCACGATGCGAAGCGAGTCGCCCTTGATCTTGATCTTGATCTTGATCTTGCTTTTGATCTTGATCTCAGGCGCCCCGTTAAACCACGCTGGCCGGAATTCGATAGTGATTTGGGGGTAAACCGGCAGGGATGCCGGTTTAGCCGCCCCGCGCCATGGATGGCGCGTGGCGGCGGCCTCCCAAATCACTGTCGGATTACGGGCACACCGAGCCTGGGCGAGGTGCCGAGTGGTGGGGCGAAGCGTTTTGCTTACTTTTGCGCTGTTCAAAAGTGAGCCGCCGTAAGGGCGGAACCCATAGTCGCCGTTACCGCAGCAACGGATATGTACTCGGTCTGATCCAACATCTTGGTCGGCCCAGAGGCCGCCATCGGGAGCAAGCCCCCTCCCACAGGGAATGCATAACGCCCGCCTGCAACAATCATTTCTTGCAAGTTGCATGGTTTAGGCAAGTTCAATTTACTTAACTTCTTGAAATACAAAGGATTTAATTTTTGGCGCGACTGGCATGCTGCCTGCACTGTCCCTTTTGAGACTTGTAACACTATATTTTTCCTGCCGGGAGCAAAACAACAATGATCACATCCTCATCCACGCTGCAAGAGTCGAGCACGCTCTCCGGGGTTTCCTGGGGGGCGATTTTTGCCGGGGCCGCTGCGGCGGCTGCGTTGTCTCTGATTCTGGTATTGCTGGGCTTCGGCCTGGGCTTTTCGGCGGTGTCGCCGTGGGCCGACAGCGGTATCAGCGCCAAGGGGCTTGGCATTTCCACGATTATCTGGCTGGCCTTTACCCAGATCGTCGCCTCCGGGCTGGGTGGCTATATCGCCGGCCGGTTGCGCGTGAAGTGGGCCAATATGCACGGCGATGAGGTGTACTTTCGCGACACTGCCCATGGTTTCCTGGCCTGGGCGGTTGCCACGCTGGTCACCGCAGTGCTGGTGGTCGGTTCGGTCAGCAGTGTGGTCAGCGGCGGTGTGAAAGCCGGTGCCAGCGTGGCAGCGGGTGCGGCCAGCGGTATCAGCCAAGCCGCAGGCAGTGCCGCCAAAGGCGTCAACGGTGGTGACTTTGACTACTACGTCGACAGCCTGTTTCGTGATGATCGCCCGGTCGCCGTCAGTGATGACGCTGCCCACGGTGTGGTTGCACGCATCTTGACCCGCACCCTGAGCAACGACGGCCAACTCGCCGCTGAAGACCGTGCCTACCTGGCCCAACTGATCAGCCAGCGCACCAACCTCAGCCAGGCCGATGCCGAGGCGCGTATCGACAAGGTGTATGGCGAGGCGCGTAAAGCGCTCGAAGACGCCAAGCTCAAAGCCAAGCAAGCCGCTGACACCGCCGCCAAAGTCGCTGCCTATACCTCGCTGTGGACCTTTGTCGCACTGTTGATCGGCGCCTTCTTTGCCAGCTTCGCCGCAACCTTTGGTGGCCGTCGCCGCGATGCCGTGGTGTACGTCGAAACCGAAACCTACGTTCGTTAATTCAAGGAGAACACCATGCGCTCATTACTTCTGTGGTTCCTCGGCGTGCCGATCCCGGTGATCATCCTGATCGCAATTTTCATGCACTGATCCCGAGCTCAGCTCGGCCCGATGTGGGAGGGGACAAGTTCCCTCCCACATTTGGGTTTGTGGAGTGTCAGCCAGGTCGCTACCAACAGTGCGCTGGCAACGGCGGTCATGATCACCAGCGGCTGCGAGGTACCGTCGGACAGCAGCCCGGTGGCCCAACTGCTCACGGCAGTGAGGAACATCTGGGTAAAGAAGAACAACCCCGACGCGGTTCCTGCAATCGCGCCGTACGGCTGCAACACTGACAGTTGGCACGCCGGAATCACCATCCCCACCGACACCATGATCACCAGCATCGGCAGCACGATCGCCAGCCATTCCCCCGGCATAGCGATGGTGGCAACCGCGAGCATCACGCTGCCCAGCACGTTCAAGCCAATGGCTGCATTGATCAACCGGTCCGGCTCAAAGCGCCGCACCAGCCTGCGGAACAGGTTCGCGCCGAGCATGTAGCCGCTGATCGTCGCCGCGAACACCAGCGCATACGCCGTAGCAGACAAATGAAAGCCCCGTTGCAGCAGCGCCGAAGACTCACTGATAAACGGGAAATAGGTGCTGTACACGCAGCCGATCGCCAGGGAATAGCGCAGGAAATAGCGGTCGCCCAGTAACTGACCGTAGAGGCGCAGCAGGTTGCTCGGCGGCGCGGCGGCGACATCCGCCGGGCGGGTTTCGGGCAGGCGGCGATACACCACCAGGTAGAGCACTGCGCCGATCACGCCGAGCAGCACAAACAGGCCGCGCCAGTCGATGAAGGGCAACATCAGGCTGCCCAGCACCGGAGCGGCCATCGGGGACACGGCCATGGCCATGGAAATCAGGCCCAGCAGGCGCGCCTGTTCATCCCGGTCAAAATAGTCGCGCACGATCACCCGACCGATCACCGTGGTGCAGCACCCGCCCAGGGCCTGGAACAGGCGGGCGATAATCAGCACACCGATGCTGTCGGCCAGGGCGCAGGCTACAGTAGCCAGCACGTACAGAAACAGTCCCGCCAGCAACACGGGACGGCGGCCGAAACGGTCGGTCAGCGGGCCGCTGATCAGCAGGGAGATCGCCGAACCGAAGGTGTACAGCGTGAGGGTCAACTGCAACTGGCTGTCGCTGGTCTGGAAGTAATCGGCCATGGCGGGCAGGGCGGGCAGGTGCATGTCCAGGGTGATGCGTGGCAGGCCGATCAGCACGGTCAGCAGTATCAGCCAGAACCACGGGGAGAGGGCGCGTTGAGTCATGGGCGGTGTCTTCACAAGGAGGAGAGCCCGCACTCTAGCGGTATTGTGGTTTAATCCTCAGGGCCGCTTATGACGAAAATGATTGGACCACTATGAGCCGAGGAAAAACCTCATCCGCCCTGGACCTGCCGCGTCCCGACAGCCTGGAGGTGGGAAAGCAGCAGGGTGCCTACGAGGCCTTGCGCGCAGCGATCCTGAACCGACAGGTGCCGGCGGGCAGCCGTTTGCCGTCCACCCGCAGCCTCGCCGAACGCTGGCGGGTATCCCGTGGCACGCTGGAGGCGGCGTTCGACCGCCTGCACAGCGAAGGCTATGTGCAGCGCGTGGCCGGTTCCGGTACGCGGGTGTGTGCGGTGATCCCCGAGCAATTCATTGCGGCACCAGCACCTCGCGCGATGCCTCGTCGCGAAGTGGCGGTTGATCGCCCCGAATCCGGGGTGCAGAGCCATGTGCCTTTTGTCGCTCGGCGACCGGACGCCAGCCTGTTTGACATGAAGGCCTGGGCGCGTTGCATTTCCCGGGGACTGCTATCGGCGGGGCCGGGTGCGCTCGAGGCGGGCCATCCCGCCGGGCTGCCGGAACTGCGTGCACAGATCGCCGACTACCTGCGCAGCTATCGTGGCATGCACTGCGAGGCGGATGAAGTGATCGTCACCACCGGCATTCGCCACGCCCTTGACTTGATCGCGCGTACGCTGCTCAAGCCCGGTGACACGGCCTGCGTCGAAGACCCTGGTTATCCACCGGCACGACGCTTGTTCGGGCTGGCGGGTGCAGAGGTCCAGGCGATTGCGGTCACGGCCGAGGGGCTGGATACCGCTCAACTCCCCGACACGGCGCGCCTGGTCTACGTCACCCCGGCCCACCAGGCACCGTTGGGCATGACCCTGTCGGTGTCGCGACGCCTGGCGCTGCTGGACTGGGCTGCCCGCGCCGAAGCCTGGGTGGTGGAAGACGACTACGACAGCGAATACAACTACCACAGCGCTCCGCTGGCGGCGCTCAAATCCCTGGATGCCAATGACCGGGTGATCTACTGCGGCAGCTTCAACAAAAACCTGTTCCCCGGTTTGCGCGTCGGCTTCATGGTGGTGCCCAAGGCACTGCGCCCGGCGTTGTTGCGCACCCTGCAACTCACCGGGCATTCGGTGGGGGCCATTGATCAGTTGGGGTTGCTGGAGTTTCTCGGCAGCGGCGCTTTCGTGCGCCACTTGCGGGCGTCCCGCCAGGCGTATCAGGCGCGGCGCGATGTGTTGCTCGACTGCCTTGGGCCTCACTGTACGATCAGTGGGCAGCAGGCCGGATTGCATTTTGTGTTGTGGTTGCCGACCGGTGTCGAGGAAGGCGAATTCTGTGCGCGTGCCGCACAAGCCGGGCTGACGTTGCAGCCACTGGGCAAGTTCTGCGTCGAGGCGATCCTGCCGCCAGCGGTCATCATCGGCTACACCGCGTTGACCCTGGCGCAGATCCGTTTTCACGGGCGTGCGCTAGCCCAATTACTGCCGGTCAGTCATCAAACCCGACCTGCTCGTGAATCTCGTCCACCTTCAACTCCAACCGATACGCCACCGCAATAAACAGCGCCTGGCACAGGCACAAGGTCGCGCTCAATGAGCGGAAGGCAAACGACGAGCCTTCATTCACCAACAGCACCGCGTTCGCGCGCTTGGCCAGGGGCGACAGGTTGCTGTCGGTGATGATCAGGGTCTTGGCCTGATGGTGCTGGGCGATCCGCAGGCAGTGCTGGGTCTCTTTGCCGTAGGGCGTGAAGCTGATGGCGATCACCAGGTCATTGGCCCGCACGCTGCGCATCTGCTCGCGATAGCTGCCGCCCAAGCCGGAAATCAGGTGGATGCGCTTGTTGGTGTGCTGCAGGTTGTAGACCAGGTAGTCGGCCACCGCAAACGAACGGCGCACACCGACCACGTAGATATTGTCGGCGTTGACCACCAGGTCGACGGCCTTGTCGAAGGCCACATCATCCAGTTCCAGCCCCAGGCGCTCGATACCCGAGAGGGTCGCGTTGACGCACTCGCGGGCCAGGTCGCCGCCGCTGGCTTTCTGCGACTTGTTGGCGATCATGCTGCGGATGCGCTGCTGGTAGTTCTGCACCGGCGTGGTTTTGTGGGTGTAGGCCTCGCGAAACAGCGCCTGCATCTCACTGAAGCCACTGAAGCCGAAACGCTGGGAAAACCGCACGATCGCCGAAGGGTGCACTTCGCATTCGCGGGCGATGTCGCTGATGCGGTCGACCATGATCCGGTCGCTCTGCTGGCTCATGTAGCTGGCGATGCGCTTGAGCTGGCGCGGCAGGCTCTCGTATTCGTCGGTGATCAGCTGCAACAGGCGTTCGGCATTGATCGGAGGGCTGGCGACTGTGTCTTCCAGGGTGGTCTCGGGATCGGTGCGGGACATGGGCAATCCTTCTGGCGTGTTCGTCTGGTGCGCTGATGGGTGGCGCAAGTCTACAGGGTAGGCGCAAAAAAATACCCCGGCATCACGGCCCGCGTGGCCTGCTGAAACGATGCACGGCGGCTGGCATGCCCCTATGCTGACGTATTGGAAAAAATATTCCACTAAAAATAATTCTGGAATAAATATTGATTGCGCGCGCTGGACGTTCTAGTCTGCTCCCACCAAGAGCGTTTGCCGTCGCCACGGCGGTACAACGCAGGCTGATAAAAATAACAGGAGCCAGCATGGGCCAGACTCGTTTTGCCAGTGGGCGTCAATTGGATCTGATTTGCCTCGGGCGCCTGGGCGTCGACCTCTATGCACAGCAAGTAGGTGCGCGGCTTGAGGACGTGTCCAGCTTCGCCAAATACCTCGGCGGTTCCTCCGCCAATATCGCGTTCGGCACTGCCAGGCTGGGGCTCAAGTCGGCAATGTTGAGCCGGGTAGGGGACGACCACATGGGGCGTTTCCTGGTGGAGTCCCTGGCCCGCGAGGGCTGTGATGTCAGTGGCATCAAGGTCGACCCGGAACGCCTCACCGCCCTGGTGCTGCTGGGCCTCAAAGACCGCGAAACCTTCCCGTTGGTGTTCTACCGCGAAAATTGCGCCGACATGGCCCTGCGCGCCGAGGACGTCAACGAAGCCTTTATTGCCTCCAGCAAAGCCTTGCTGATCACCGGCACGCATTTCTCCACCGACGGCGTGTACAAGGCCAGCATCCAGGCCCTGGACTATGCGGCCAAGCACAACGTCAAGCGCGTGCTGGATATCGACTACCGTCCCGTGCTGTGGGGCCTGGCGGGTAAGGCTGACGGTGAAACCCGGTTTGTCGCCGACCAGAACGTCAGCCAGCACGTGCAGAACATCCTGCCGCGTTTCGACCTGATCGTCGGCACCGAAGAAGAATTCCTGATCGCCGGCGGCAGCGAAGATCTGCTCACCGCCTTGCGCACCGTGCGTGAACTGACCCCGGCGACCCTGGTGGTCAAGCTCGGCCCGCAAGGCTGCACGGTGATCCACGGCGCGATCCCGGCGCGGCTGGAAGATGGCGCCATCTACCCCGGCGTGCGGGTTGAAGTGCTCAACGTGCTGGGCGCTGGCGATGCCTTTATGTCCGGCTTTCTCAGCGGCTGGATCAATGACGCCAGCGATGAGCGCTGCAGCCAATTGGCCAATGCCTGCGGCGGTCTCGTCGTGTCGCGCCACGCCTGTGCGCCGGCCATGCCGACGCCTGCCGAGCTGGATTACCTGTTCAGCAGCCCGGTGCCGATCACCCGGCCTGACCAGGACGCGACCTTGCAACGTCTGCACCGCGTCACTGTGCCGCGCAAAGCCTGGAAACAGCTGTTCATCTTTGCCTTCGATCACCGCTGGCAACTGGTCGACCTGGCGCAACGCGGCGGCCAGGACCTGACCCGCATCAGCGAGATCAAGCAGCTGTTTATCCAGGCCATCGAACGCGTGGAGAAAAAGCTCGCAGAGCAGGGTGTCGAGGCCGACGTGGGCCTGTTGGCCGACCAGCGTTTCGGCCAGGACGCGCTGAATGCCGCCAGCGGTCGTGGCTGGTGGATCGCGCGCCCGGTGGAGGTGCAGAACTCGCGGCCGCTGGCGTTCGAACATGGCCGCTCGATCGGCAGCAACCTGATTGCCTGGCCCCAGGAACAGATCATCAAGTGCCTGGTGCAATACCACCCCGACGACGAGCCCCTGTTGCGCCTGGAGCAGGAAGCGCAACTCAAGGCGGTGTACGAGGCTTCGGTGACCAGCGGCCATGAACTGTTGCTGGAAGTCATCCCGCCCAAGGACCATCCGTCCACCTACCCTGACGTGCTCTACCGCAGCCTCAAGCGCCTGTACAACCTGGGTATCTACCCGGCGTGGTGGAAGATCGAGGCACAGTCGGCCGAGGACTGGAAAAAGCTCGACGAACTGATCCAGGAGCGCGACCCGTACTGCCGTGGCGTGGTGTTGCTGGGCCTGAACGCCTCGGCCGAATGCCTGGCCGCCGGCTTCCAGCAAGCCAGCCAGAGCAGTACCTGCCGTGGGTTTGCCGTGGGCCGCACGATCTTCCAGGAACCGAGCCGTTTGTGGATGGCGGGGGAGATTGATGATGAGACGTTGATTCAGCAGGTACAGGCGACCTTCGAACAACTCATCAACGCCTGGCGCAGTGCCCGAGGCTAAACCCAGCTCTAAATGTGAGGGGGCAAGCCCCCCCCCACATAAAGCAGAAAGCAGATCTCAGTGATACCTGAAAATAATAAAGGTGCAGCCATGCCCGCAATCCGAATTGGCATCAACCCGATCTCCTGGAGCAACGACGACCTTCCGGCCCTCGGCGGTGAAACCCCGCTGAGCACCGCCCTGAGCGAAGGCAAGGAAATCGGCTACGAAGGTTTTGAGCTCAATGGCAAATTCCCCAAGGACGCCAAGGGCGTCGGTGACGTCCTGCGTCCCTATGACTTGGCGCTGGTCTCCGGCTGGTACTCCAGCCGCCTGGCCCGCCGCTCGGTGGCTGAAGAAATCGAGGCCATCGCCGGCCACGTCGAACTGCTGAAACAAAACGGCGCCAAGGTGCTGGTGTACGGCGAGGTGGCTGATTCGATCCAGGGCTCGCGCATTCGCCTGATCGAACGTCCACGTTTCCACAGTGAACAGGCCTGGCAGGAGTACGCCGACAAGCTCACCGAGCTGGCGCGTTTCACCTTGTCCCAGGGCGTGCGCCTGGCGTACCACCATCATATGGGCGCGTATGTCGAATCGCCTGAAGACATCGATCAGTTGATGCGGCGTACCGGGCCGGAAGTCGGCCTGCTGTTCGATTCGGGCCACTGCTACATGGGCGGCGGCGAACCCATCGAGGTGCTGCGCACGCATATCGACCGCGTCTGCCATGTGCATTTCAAGGACGTGCGCAAAGCCGTGGTGCAACTGGCGCGCAACCAGATGTGGAGCTTCCCCGATTGCATCGTCAACGGCACTTTCACCGTGCCCGGTGACGGCGATATCGATTTTGCCGAGTTGCTCGATGTGCTGATGGCCGCGAAATACGCGGGCTGGCTGGTGGTGGAAGCCGAGCAGGACCCGGCCGTGGCGCCCAGCTATGTCTATGCAAAAAAGGGTTATGACACGTTGCGTGCGCTTCTCAACGAGAGGACCAAACCATGAGCTTGCTGGTAAAGAGCAGCAAACGCGGACAAACCATGGTCGCCCTGGAAGAGGGCCGCCTGGAGTACGTAGGCTTTGCCGCCTACCGCCTGAGCCTGGGTGAAACCCTGCCGGTCACCGCCGGTGATCAGGAGCTGTGCCTGGTGCTGCTCAGCGGTCGGGTCAATATCGAAGGCGAGGGCTTCAACTGGCAGAACCTCGGTGATCGCCAGTCGGTGTTCGAGGACAAATCGCCGTTCGCCGCGTATCTGCCGCCGGGTACCGACGCCCAGGTCACCGCGTTGAGCGACGTGCAGATTGCCGTCTGCGCCGCGCCGGGTGCGCCGGGTTTCGAGCCACGCCTGATCCGCCCCGAACACTGCAAGCGCAGCGTGCGCGGCAAAGGCGCCAACACCCGCTACGTGTGCGACATCCTGCCGGACACCGACCCGGCCCATTCGCTGCTGGTGGTGGAAGTACGCACGCCGTCGGGGCATTCGTCGAGCTACCCGCCGCACAAGCACGACACCGACGACCTGCCGCACCAGAGCTTTCTCGAAGAGACCTACTACCACCAGATCAACCCGCCCCAGGGCTTTGTGTTCCAGCGGGTGTACACCGACGATCGCAGCATCGACCAGGCCATGGCCGTGGAAAACAGCGACCTGGTGGTGGTGCCCAAGGGCTATCACCCGGTCAGCGTGCCGTATGGCTACGAGTCTTACTACCTGAACGTGATGGCCGGCCCCAAGCGTGCCTGGCATTTCCATAACGACCCGCAGCACAGTTGGCTGCTGGACCTCTAAAACGGTTTGGACGGAGAACAATAACAATGAAGTCGCCTCTACGCTTTGCCCTTAACCGTATGGTCGCGCCCAACCTGTCCTTGCCGGATTTCATCCAGCTGGCCGTGGCCTTGAAATGCGATGCCATCGAGATTCGCAACGACCTCAAGGATCGTCAGATCGAATACGGCACCCCGGCCAGCCGCGTGCGTGAATTGTGCGCGGCCCAGGGCATTACGGTGCTGTCGATCAACGCGCTGTACCCCTTTGACGTGTGGAACGACGAGCGCCGCGCCCAGGCGATAGCACTCGCCACCTATGCCCGCGAATGCGGTGCGCAAGGCTTGGTGATGTGCCCGTTCAATGAACCCGGCGACACCCGCAACGAAGCCCAGCGCGCCGCCGGTTTGCGCACCGCGTTGAGCGAGCTGGCGCCGATCCTGCGCGAGTACGGGATTCTCGGTTTTATCGAGCCCCTGGGCTTTGAAGAATGCGCCATGCGTCGCAAGCGCGTGGCGGTGGACGCGATCCAGTCCATCGGCGGCCTGGATGTGTTCCGCCTGGTGCACGACACCTTCCACCATCACCTGGCCAGCGAGCATGAGTTCTTCCCGGAACTGACCGGGCTGGTGCATATCTCCGGCGTGGAAGATGCCCAGGCGCCGCTCAATTCGATCCGCGACGGTCACCGCGTGTTGGTGGGCGACGGCGATATCCTCGGCAATGCCGCGCAGATCGACACCTTGCTCAGCAGCGGTTACAGCGGCTACCTGTCGTTCGAACCGTTTGCGACAAGCGTGCATGAGTTAGCGGATATCCAGCAGGCCTTGGGGGCAAGCATCGCCCACCTGCAGAAACGATAAGGGGCGCGACATGACCACCACCCGATTGACCATGGCCCAGGCCCTGGTGAAGTTTTTGGACAACCAGTACATCGAAGTCGATGGCGTGCAGAGCAAGTTCGTCGCCGGCGTGTTCACCATTTTCGGCCACGGCAACGTGCTGGGCCTGGGCCAGGCCCTGGAGCAGGACAGCGGCGACCTGGTGGTGCATCAGGGCCGTAATGAGCAGGGCATGGCCCACGCCGCCATTGGTTTTGCCAAGCAGCACCTGCGCCGCAAGATCTACGCGTGCACCGCCTCCGTCGGCCCAGGCGCGGCGAATATGCTCACTGCCGCCGCGACCGCCACCGCCAACCGTATCCCGTTGCTGTTGTTGCCCGGCGATGTCTACGCCAGCCGCCAGCCCGACCCGGTGCTGCAACAGATCGAGCAGTTCCACGACCTGAGCATCAGCACCAACGATGCCTTCCGCTCCGTGAGCAAATACTGGGACCGTATCAACCGTCCCGAGCAACTGATGACGGCGGCGATTCATGCCATGCGCGTGCTCACCGACCCTGCCGAAACCGGCGCGGTGACCCTGGCGCTGCCCCAGGACGTGCAGGCCGAAGCCTGGGACTACCCCGACTACTTCCTGCAAAAACGGGTGCACCGTATCGACCGCCGCCCGGCCACCGCCGCGATGATCGGCGATGCCTTGGCGGCGTTCCGGGGCAAGCGCAAGCCGCTGATCATCTGCGGTGGCGGCGTGAAGTACTCCGGTGCGAATGCCGCGTTGCAAGCCTTTGCCGAGCGTTTTGATATTCCCTTCGCCGAAACCCAGGCAGGCAAGAGTGCCGTGGTCTCCAGCCATCCACTGAACGTCGGCGGCATCGGCGAAACCGGTTGCCTGGCCGCCAACCTGCTGGCGCCCGAGGCGGACCTGATCATCGGCATCGGCACCCGCTATACCGACTTCACCACCTCGTCGAAATCGCTGTTCAAGCACGCCGAGGTGAAGTTTCTCAACCTCAATATCAGCCCCTGCGACGCCTTGAAACTCGACGGCGTGCAAGTACTGGCCGACGCCAAGGTCGCCCTCGAAGCGCTGGCCGATGCCCTCGGTGATTACCGCTCCGGCTGGGGTGAGCAGATCGCCCACGCCAAGGCGCAACTGGACGCCGAAGTGGACCGTGTCCATCAGGTCGAATACCACGGCGATGATTTTGTGCCGGAAGTCGACGACCACCTCGACCGCGCCGTGCTGCGTGAATTCATCGAGCTGACCGGCTCGTGCCTGACCCAAAGCCGGGTGCTCGGCGTACTCAACCAAACCCTGCCCGACGACGCGATCATCGTCGCTGCGGCCGGCAGCCTGCCCGGCGACTTGCAGCGCGCCTGGCGCAGCAAGGGCGTCAACACCTACCACGTCGAGTACGGCTATTCGTGCATGGGTTATGAGATCAACGCCGCCCTCGGCGTGAAGCTGGCCGAGCCGAGCAAGGAGGTCTACGCCCTGGTCGGCGATGGCTCCTACATGATGCTGCACTCGGAGCTGGCCACCTCGATCCAGGAGCGGCGCAAGATCAACGTGGTGCTGCTCGACAACATGGCCTTCGGCTGCATCAACAATTTGCAGATCGGCAATGGCATGGACAGCTTCGGCACCGAGTTCCGTTACCGCAACCCCGAGAGTGGCAAGCTCGACGGTGGCCTGGTGCCGGTGGATTTCGCCATGAGCGCGGCGGCTTACGGCTGCAAGACCTACAAGGTCAGCAGCGTGGAACAGCTGGAAGCGGCGCTGGCCGATGCGCGTACGCAAAGCGTCTCGACCCTGATCGACATCAAGGTCCTGCCCAAGACCATGGTTCACGGCTACCTGTCGTGGTGGCGGGTGGGGGTGGCGCAGGTGTCCACCAGCGACCGCACCAACGCCGCCGCGAAAAAACTCAATGAACACCTGGCCAAGGCCCGGCAGTACTAATAACAAGAGGAGTGTTTGTATGTCTTTGAAGCTAGGTGTCATCGGTACCGGCGCCATCGGTCGTGACCATATTCGTCGGTGCAGCCAGACCTTGCTCAACAGCCAGGTGGTGGCCGTAACCGACATCAACCTTGAGCAGGCCGCCAAGGTGGTCGCGGAGTTGAAGCTGGACGCCGAGGTGTACCCGGATGGCCATGCGCTGATCAATTCGCCGCAGGTCGAGGCGATTCTGGTCACGTCCTGGGGCCCGAGCCACGAGGAGTTCGTGCTCGCCGCCATCGCCGCAGGCAAACCGGTGTTCTGTGAGAAGCCCCTGGCGGTGACGGCCGAAGGCTGCCGCAAGATCGTCGACGCCGAAGTGGCCTACGGCAAGCGCCTGGTGCAAGTCGGCTTTATGCGCCCTTATGACGAAGGTTATCGCGCCCTCAAGGCGGTGATCGACAGCGGCCAGATCGGCGAGCCGTTGATGCTGCACTGCGCGCACCGCAACCCGACGGTGGGCGAGAACTACAAGACCGACATGGCGATTACCGACACCCTGATCCACGAGCTGGATGTGCTGCGCTGGCTGCTCAACGACGACTACGTGTCGGTGCAGGTGGTGTTCCCGCGCAAGACCAGCAAGGCCCTGGCCCATCTGCGTGACCCGCAGATCGTGCTGCTGGAAACCGCCAAGGGCACCCGTATCGATGTGGAAGTGTTCGTCAACTGCCAGTACGGCTACGACATCCAGTGCGAAGTGGTGGGGGAGACCGGCATCGCCAAACTGCCGGAGCCGTCCCAGGTACAGCTGCGCAGTGGGGCCAAGCTGTCGAATGCGATCCTGATGGATTGGAAGGACCGTTTTATCGGCGCCTATGACGTGGAGTTGCAGGCCTTCATTGATAGCGTGCGCGCAGGGCAGGTTGGCGGGCCGTCGGCGTGGGATGGCTTTGCGGCGGCGGTGGCGGCGGATGCGTGTATCGAGGCGCAGGGCAGTGAGCAGATTGTGAAGGTCAGCTTGCCGGATCGTCCGCACTTCTACGGCTAAATCACTGAAGGAACTCTGTTAAAAATGTGGGAGGGGGCTTGCCCCCGATGGCAGTGTGTCAGTCAACCAGTTGTTATCTGACCCACCGCTATCGGGGGCAAGCCCCCTCCCACAGTTGATTGGTTTCCAATTCAATTCAGGAGTTGATCATGAGAATCGGACTTGTCGGCTATGGCCACGGAGGGCGCTTCTTTCATGCGCCGCTGATTGCAACTTTGCCGGGGGCGACGTTTGTCGGTGTCGTCACCCGCTCACCCGAACGTCGCCAGCAACTGGCAACCGACCACCCCGGCGTCCAGGCCTTTGACAGCATCGGCCAGATCGTCGAAGCCGGCGTCGATGCCCTGGTGATTTCCACCACCCTCAAGGGCCGTCCTGCGCTGGTGCTGGAAGCCATCGAGCACGGCGTGGCGGTGGTCAGCGACAAACCCTTTGCCGCCAACGCCGAACAGGCCCAGGCGCTGATAACAGCCGCCGAACGCCATGAGGTGTTGCTCAGCGTCTACCAGAACCGGCGCTGGGACTCGGACTACCTGACCCTGCGCAAACTGATCGACGCCGGCGCCCTGGGCGAGATCACCCGCTTTGAATCCCGCGTCGAGCGCTACAGCCCGCAAGCCGTGGGCAATGCCAGCGGCGGCGGCTGGTTGCGCGATCTGGGCAGCCACCTGGTGGACCAGGCGCTGCAACTGTTCGGCCCGGTGGACCGGGTCTTTGCGCAGTTACAGTTCACCCCTGAATACCCGAACCTCGACCATGGTTTCTTCGTCTCCCTGACCCACGCCAACGGAGTGGTTTCCCATTTGTGGGGCAACGCCCTGCAGAACAGCCAGGCTCCGCGTTTTCGCGTCAGTGGCACCTTGGGTTGCTACACCGTGGACGGACTGGACGGCCAGGAAGAAGCGCTGATGGCCGGCAAGTCGCCGAAAACCGAAGGCGAACACTGGGGCGCAGAAGAACATCGCCGCTGGGGCTGGTTCGAACAGGGGCCGGAACGTGAGCGAGTGCCGTCGGAGAAGGGCTGCTGGACCCAGTTCTACCGCCAGTTGCAAGCGGCCGTGCAAGGGCAGGGACCGTTGCCCGTGGATGCGTATGACGCGCTGGAAACCACCCGTATATTGGACGCCGCACGCCTCAGCGCCGAGCGCCAGCAGGTGGTTTCAACAAAAATAGAATAAAATTCTAAAACAGGTTGATATGGAAATTATTTTCCAATAAAGTCTTTTCCAGGTTGCATAAAGTACGTTCGGACTCGATTCGGGCGACTCAACAAAAACAAGATCAAAAACAACCAGGTACCGTCAGATGAAAATCTTCAACGCTGTACTGCGAGTTTTACGCCCTGCCCACACGCCCCGCGGCCTGCCACGCGCCCGGCCGTTCTACTTCTCCTTCCTTAATATGCTGTGCGTCGAAAACCAAGGCGCGCTGGTCTGCTGCATTCCAGGCGCACCGGTCGTACGACTGCCCGCCGAGCGCTGATAAACGCAACGTCCAAAAAACCAACAAGAAAGTGGAGACAGACCGTTCATGAAGACCCCGATCCGTTTTACCGCGCTGGCTTTATCCATGATGCTGGCCAGCGGTTTTGCCAGCGCCGCCGATATCAAGGTCGGCGTGAGCATGTCCGCGTTCGATGACACCTTCCTCACTTACCTGCGCGAAGACATGGACAAGCAAGCCAAGTCCTATCCCAAGGGCGACGGCGTGCAGCTGCAGTTCGAAGACGCCCGCGCCGACGTGGTCAAGCAACTTAGCCAGGTGGAGAACTTCATCAGCCAGAAAGTCGACGCGATTATCGTCAACCCGGTCGACACGGCCTCCACCAAGAACATCATCAATGCCGCGACCAAGGCCGGTATCCCGCTGGTGTTCGTCAACCGCCGTCCCGACCAGAAGGACTTGCCCAAGGACGTGGTGGCCGTGACCTCCGATGACGTGGAGGCCGGCAAGCTGCAAATGCAGTACATCGCTGAGAAGCTCGGCGGCAAGGGCAAGATCGTGATCCTGCTGGGCGACCTGGCGAACAACTCCACCACCAACCGCACCAAGGGCGTGAAGGAAGTGTTGGCCAAGTACCCGGACATCAAGATCGAACAGGAACAGACCGGCATCTGGCTGCGGGACAAGGGCATGACCCTGGTCAACGATTGGCTGACTCAAGGCCGTGAGTTCAATGCGGTGTTGGCCAACAACGATGAGATGGCAATCGGCGCGTCCATGGCGCTGAAATCGGCCGGCAAGGAAAAGGGCAGTGTGTTGATCGCGGGGGTCGACGGTACGCCGGACGGCTTGAATGCGATCACCAAGGGTGACATGGCCGCCTCCGCGTTCCAGGACGCCAAGGGCCAGGCAGTGGGCTCAGTGGAAGCGGCGCGCAAAATGGCCAAGAAGGAACCGGTCGAGCAGAACGTGATCATCCCGTTCCAGTTGATCACGCCGGAAAACGTCGCCAAGTTCAAGTAGCCCTGACATAACAACAATGAACCGGCAGGGTGGTCGTGCCCGCCCTGCTGATGGAGTACCGTCTTATGCTCGCTCAAGCCGCTGTCTCGCAGCCTCCCGGTATCCAGCCGTTGCCGCTGGACGAACCCTACCTGTTGGAAATCGTCAACATCAGCAAAGGCTTTCCCGGCGTCGTGGCCCTGGCCGACGTACAACTGCGTGTGCGCCCCGGCACGGTGCTGGCGCTGATGGGCGAGAACGGTGCGGGCAAGTCGACCTTGATGAAAATCATCGCCGGCATCTACCAGCCCGACGCCGGCGAAATCCGCCTGCGCGGCAAGCCGATCGTGTTTGAGACTCCGCTGGCGGCGCAGAAGGCCGGGATCGCAATGATCCACCAGGAACTCAACCTGATGCCGCACATGAGCATCGCCGAGAATATCTGGATCGGCCGCGAGCAGCTCAACAGCCTGCACATGGTCAACCACCGCGAAATGCACCGCTGCACCGCCGAGTTGCTGGCGCGCCTGCGCATCAACCTGGACCCCGAGGAACACGTAGGTAACCTGAGCATCGCCGAGCGGCAGATGGTCGAGATTGCCAAGGCCGTGTCCTACGACTCCGACATCCTGATCATGGATGAACCGACGTCGGCCATTACCGATAAGGAAGTGGCCCACCTGTTTTCGATCATTGCCGACCTCAAGGCCCAGGGCAAAGGCATCGTCTACATCACGCACAAAATGAACGAAGTGTTCGCCATTGCCGATGAAGTGGCGGTGTTCCGCGACGGCCAGTACATCGGCCTGCAACGCGCCGACAGCATGAACAGTGACAGCCTGATCTCGATGATGGTGGGGCGTGAGCTGAGCCAGTTGTTCCCGGTGCGCGAGACGCCCATTGGCGAGCTGCTGCTGTCGGTGCGCGACCTGCGCCTGGACGGGGTGTTCAAGGGCGTGTCGTTCGACCTGCATGCCGGTGAGATCCTCGGCATCGCCGGGCTGATGGGCTCGGGGCGTACCAATGTGGCGGAAACCATTTTCGGCATCACCCCCAGCAGCGGTGGGCAGATCACCCTGGATGGCGAGGCGGTGCGCATCAGCGACCCGCACATGGCCATCGAAAAAGGCTTTGCGCTGTTGACCGAGGACCGCAAGCTCAGTGGCCTGTTTCCTTGTCTGTCGGTGCTGGAAAACATGGAAATGGCCGTGCTGCCACACTATTCGGGCAACGGTTTTATCCAGCAGAAAGCCCTGCGCGCCCTGTGCGAGGACATGTGCAAGAAACTGCGGGTGAAGACGCCGTCCCTGGAGCAGTGCATCGACACCTTGTCCGGCGGCAACCAGCAGAAAGCCTTGCTGGCGCGCTGGCTGATGACCAACCCACGCTTGCTGATTCTCGATGAACCGACCCGGGGCATCGACGTGGGGGCCAAGGCCGAGATCTATCGCTTGATCTCCTTCCTCGCCAGCGAAGGTATGGCGGTGATCATGATTTCCTCGGAGCTGCCTGAAGTGCTGGGCATGAGCGACCGGGTGATGGTGATGCACGAAGGCGAACTGATGGGCACCCTTGACCGCGCCGATGCGACCCAGGAAAAAGTCATGCAGCTGGCCTCCGGTATGACCGCGGTCCACTGACGAACAGCCGCGCGGGCCTGCGGTTGGCCCGTGCCATAGAATAAGAAGGTGATTGGCTATGAACGCAATAACAGACAACAAGCCTGCCACGGCACCGGTCAAGCACCGGCGACGCTTGCCTACCGAGCTGAGCATCTTCCTGGTGCTGATCGGCATCGGCCTGGTGTTTGAGCTGTTTGGCTGGATCGTGCGTGACCAGAGCTTCCTGATGAATTCCCAGCGCCTGGTGCTGATGATCCTGCAAGTGTCGATCATCGGCCTGCTGGCGATCGGCGTGACCCAGGTGATCATCACCACGGGGATCGACCTGTCTTCGGGTTCGGTGCTGGCGCTGTCGGCGATGATCGCCGCCAGTTTGGCGCAAACCTCCGACTTTTCCCGGGCGGTGTTCCCTTCGCTGACGGACTTGCCGGTGTGGATTCCGGTGGCGATGGGGTTGGGGGTG
>NZ_JAFLXD010000058.1:0-30910 GCF_019891415.1 Pseudomonas sp. SH10-3B
AATAGTCCTGCACCGCTACCAGTTTTACTTGCTCTGTGTACTTACCCATGACACCCCCAAAGGTTGTGTCCAATCTTTGGGGGTCAGTTCACTCCCGCGTGGGAACGCCGCCTGGGACGCTCCCGCGTCCCGCTGCTGTCGCAAGACGCAAGCCCTACGCAGGGTGACGCAGAGCGTCACGGGATGCATTCCCACGCACAGCGTGAGAACGAGCATTACCTCCCTTCTTCAATGCTGGCCTTTCATCCAATTGTCATATTTCAGACATAGAGTGTTCACACGGCCTCTCGATACTTGGCCCCGATCCAACTATCCCTATCTGCTAGGAGCAAGGCATGAAACTGAAACGTTTGATGGCGGCAATGACTTTTGTCGCTGCTGGCGTTGCGACCGCCAACGCGGTGGCCGCAGGTGTTGATCCGGCAATCCCGGCTTACGTTAAGACCACTGGTGTGTCGGGCAACTTGTCCAGCGTCGGTTCCGATACCCTGGCTAACCTGATGACCCTGTGGGCCGAGGGGTACAAAAAGGAATACCCGAACGTCAACATCCAGATTCAAGCTGCCGGCTCCGCCACCGCGCCACCTGCGCTGACTGAAGGCACCTCCAACCTGGGCCCGATGAGCCGCAAGATGAAGGACACCGAACTGGCTGCCTTCGAGCAGAAGTACGGCTACAAGCCAACCGCTATCCCGGTTGCCGTGGATGCCCTGGCTGTGTTCGTGCACAAGGACAACCCGATCCAGCACCTGACCATGGAACAAGTCGACGCGATCTTCTCCTCGACTCGCCTGTGCGGTGGCAAAGCCGACGTGAAAACCTGGGGCGACCTGGGTGTGACGGGCGACCTGGCCAACAAGCCAGTGCAACTGTTCGGTCGTAACTCGGTATCCGGCACCTACGGCTACTTCAAGGAAGAAGCCCTGTGCAAAGGCGACTACAAGCCTAACGTGAACGAACAACCTGGCTCGGCTTCGGTCGTGCAGTCGATCAGCTCCTCGCTGAACGGCATCGGTTACTCGGGCATCGGCTACAAGACCGCCAGCGTGAAGACCGTGGCCCTGGCCAAGAAAGGCAGCACTGAGTTCATCGAAGACAGCGAAGAAAACGCCCTGAACGGCAAATACCCGCTGTCGCGTTTCCTCTACGTTTACGTCAACAAAGCCCCGAACAAGCCTCTGGCCCCGCTGGAAGCCGAGTTCGTGAAACTGGTTCTGTCCAAACAGGGCCAGGAAGTTGTAGTGAAAGACGGCTACATCCCGCTGCCAGCCAAAGTGGCCGCCAAGGCCCTGGCTGACCTGGGTCTGAAAGAAGGCAACTGATTGCCTCTGCGGGGCCGGCATGCCGGCTCCGCCTCCGAATTTTCTAGTCCGCTGCCAGCCATGCTTCGCGGCGGATTTGTTGCGTCACTGCACTGTCATCTTTCTGTCATACAGGATCGCTAGGGTGTGCGCATGAATGATCTGGCCAATTCCACCATGACGACAACTTCTCCCCCCAAGCGCATTGATTTCAATACGCCTGAGTTGCAACGCAAGCGCCGCATTCGCGCGCTCAAGGACCGTCTGACCCGTTGGTACGTGCTGGTCGGCGGTCTCGCCGTCCTCGGCGCTATCACCCTGATCTTCTTCTTCCTTGCCTACGTGGTCGCGCCTTTGTTCCAAGGCGCTTCGCTGACCAAGGAGGATGCGCTCACACCGGCCTGGATCCAGGACGCCGGCAAGCCGCTGATGATCTCTCTGGAAGAGCAGAACCAGGTCGCGATGCGGGTTTCCGACAAGGGCCAGGCGCTGTTCTTTGATGTCACGACCGGTGCTGAACTCAAGCGTGTCGACCTGCCGCTGCCGGCGGGCGTAAGCGTCGCGTCCATCGGTGAAGACCAGCCGGGCAGCCCGTTGGTGATCCTGGGTTTTTCCAATGGCCAGTCCCTGGTGTTCCGCCACACCTATAAGGTGTCGTATCCGGACGGCAAGAAAACCATCACGCCTGCGATTGAATACCCGTATGGCGAAACGCCGATCGTGCTCGACGATGGCGGTCGCCCGTTGGAACACGTCGCCCTCAACGCCACTGACAGCTCGCTGGTGATTGCCGGCTCGGCCGGTTCGCACTTGAACGTGCTGACCCTGAGCCGCGAAGAAAACATGATGACCGGTGAAGTCACCAGCGAGCAGAAGCGTGTCGAGCTGCCGCAAATGACCGAGCCGGTGAAAGCGATCTTCATCGACCCTCGCCAGCAGTGGCTGTACGTGATCAACGGCCGCGCCCTGGCGGATGTGTTCAGCCTGCGCGACAAGAGCCTCAACGGTCGCTACAAATTGCTCGAAGACGGTAACGCCGAAATCACCGCCAGCACCCAGCTTGTGGGCGGTATCTCGCTGATCGTCGGTAACTCCAAAGGTGGCCTGGCCCAGTGGTTCATGGCCCGTGATCCGGATGGCGAGCAGCATTTCAAGCAGATCCGTACCTTCCAGATGGGCACTGCGCCGATCATTGAGATCTCCGCCGAAGAGCGTCGCAAAGGCTTCACTGCCCTCGACGCCTCCGGCAAATTCGGCGTGTTCCACAGCACCGCCCACCGCACCCTGCTGGTGGATCCGGTGGTCGACGGCCAGGGCGTGTTCGGCCTGTCGCCACGCGCCAACCGCGTGATCGTCGAAGCTGGCGGCAAGCTGCAACCGCTGCTGTTGGACAACCCGCACCCGGAAGTGTCCTGGAGCGCGTTGTGGAGCAAGGTCTGGTACGAAAACTACGACGAGCCTAAATACGTCTGGCAATCGACCGCCGCCAACACCGACTTCGAACCCAAGATGAGCCTGGCGCCATTGACCTTCGGTACGCTGAAGGCGGCGTTCTACGCCATGCTGCTGGCGGCGCCATTGGCGGTTGCCGCGGCGATCTACACCGCTTACTTCATGGCCCCGAGCCTGCGCCGCAAGGTCAAGCCGGTGATCGAATTGATGGAAGCGATGCCGACGGTGATCCTCGGCTTCTTCGCCGGCCTGTTCCTGGCGCCGTATGTCGAAGGGCATCTGCCGGGGATTTTCAGCCTGCTGATGCTGTTGCCGATCGGCATCCTGGTGGCCGGTTTTGTCTTCAGTCGCCTGCCCGAGTCGATTCGCCTGCGGGTTCCCGATGGTTGGGAAAGCGCGATCCTGATCCCGGTGATCCTGTTCGTGGGCTGGCTCTCGCTGTACATGAGCCCGTACCTGGAAACCTGGTTCTTCGGCGGCGACATGCGCATGTGGATCTCCCACGACCTGGGCATCACCTACGACCAGCGCAACGCCCTGGTCGTCGGCCTGGCCATGGGCTTCGCGGTGATCCCGAACATCTACTCCATCGCCGAAGACGCCGTGTTCAGCGTACCGCGCGGTCTGACCCTGGGCTCCCTGGCCCTGGGCGCCACGCCGTGGCAGACCATGACCCGCGTGGTGATCCTGACCGCCAGCCCAGGCATCTTCTCGGCACTGATGATCGGCATGGGCCGCGCCGTGGGCGAGACCATGATCGTGCTGATGGCCACCGGCAACACGCCGGTGATGGAGATGAACCTGTTCGAAGGCCTGCGCACCCTGGCGGCCAACGTCGCGGTGGAAATGCCCGAGTCGGAAGTCGGCGGCAGTCACTACCGCGTGCTGTTCCTCTCGGCGCTGGTGCTGCTGCTGTTCACCTTCATTATGAACACCCTCGCCGAGCTGATTCGTCAGCGTCTGCGCAAGAAATACTCGTCGCTTTAAGAAAGGTAGAAGTCTGTGAAACAGAACTCCCTGAATGGATGGTTCAAGAGCGGCGCTCCCGGCGTCTGGATCAGCGGTGGCGCGGTGTCCATCGCGGTCATCATGACCATTGGTTTGCTGGCGGTGATTGCCGTGCGTGGTTTGGGCCACTTCTGGCCGGCTGACCTGATCCAGGCCAATTACAACGTGCCGGGCCAGGAAAACCATATCGTTATCGGCGAAGTGGTGCAGAAAGAAGAAGTGCCGCGCGAGCGCCTGAAAAGCGCTGGCCTGCCGGTGCCCGATGCGGGCCCGGAATTCATGACCCGCGAGCTGATCAAGGTCGGTAACCGTGACCTGAACGGCAACGACTTCACCTGGATCGTCGGCGAGTGGTTGAAGGACCAGAGCACGCCGAAGAACCTGATGACCATCGAGCGTCGTGAGTGGGGCAACTTCTACGGCACCCTGGTCAACGTCAAGCAGGATGGCAAGGTCATCGCTGAAGGCGAGGCCGCGTGGCCGGAGCTGCAAGCCCGCGTGGACCGCGTGAACAAGCTGGCGGCCCAGCTCAAGACCCTGGAGAAATCCGACATCGGCGCGATCAACGCCGGCCTCGAACGCATCCGCCTGCACGGTCGCAAGCTGGAACTGGAAGGCAAGCTCGACGCCGCCGCCCAGGCCGACATGGATGCCGACCGCGCCGAGCTGAACGCCCGCTACCAGGACATCGAAGCGCGCCTGGCCGACCTGCACGCCCAGTTCAACCGCGATGCCCTGACCGCTCGCGATGGCAACGGCAAGGAAATTGAAATCGGCATCGGCAAAGTGGTGCATGCCTACCAGCCGAACGCCATGGGTACCGTGACCAAGATCGGTTTCTACTTCAGCAAAGTGTGGGAATTCCTCAGCGATGACCCACGGGAAGCCAACACCGAAGGCGGGATCTTCCCGGCCATCTTTGGCACCGTGATGATGACCCTGATCATGGCGATGATCGTGACCCCGTTCGGCGTGCTGGCGGCGGTGTACCTGCGTGAATACGCCAAGCAGAACACCCTGACGCGGATTATCCGCATCGCCGTGAACAACCTGGCGGGTGTACCGGCCATCGTTTACGGCGTGTTCGGCCTGGGCTTCTTCGTGTATGTATTGGGTGGCTCGGTCGACCGTCTGTTCTTCGCCGAAGCGCTGCCGGCACCGACCTTCGGTACACCGGGCCTGCTCTGGGCCTCGCTGACCCTGGCGCTGCTGGCGGTACCGGTGGTGATCGTGGCCACCGAAGAAGGCCTGGCGCGGATTCCGCGTACGGTGCGTGAAGGCTCCCTGGCGCTGGGCGCGACCAAGGCGGAAACGCTGTGGAAGATTGTGCTGCCGATGGCCAGCCCGGCGATGATGACCGGCATGATCCTCGCCGTGGCCCGCGCCGCCGGTGAAGTGGCGCCGCTGATGCTGGTAGGCGTGGTGAAACTGGCCCCGTCGCTGCCGTTGGACGGCAACTACCCGTACCTGCACCTGGACCAGAAGATCATGCACCTGGGCTTCCATATCTATGACGTCGGCTTCCAGAGCCCTAACGTCGAAGCCGCACGGCCGCTGGTGTACGCCACCGCCTTGCTGCTGGTGCTGGTGATCGCCACGCTCAACCTGTCGGCAGTGTGGATTCGTAACCACCTGCGCGAGAAGTACAAGGCGTTGGACAGCTGATCTGAATTGAACGCGGACTTATTTGTGGGAGGGGGCTTGCTCCCGATTGCGGTGTGCCAGCCAGCACACATGTTCCTGATGCACCGCTATCGGGGGCAAGCCCCCTCCCACACAACAGCACAGGGAGCATCCCATGCAACACGACACCCATTCCCACGGCATCAACATGTCTGCCCTGGGTCGCGACAAACAGAGCCTGAGCCTGGCCCAGGAAACCGTGGCCATCGAAGTGCCGGGCCTGAGCCTGTACTACGGTGAAAAGCAGGCGCTGTTCGACGTCAGCATGAACATTCCCAAGCAGCGCGTGACCGCCTTCATCGGCCCGTCCGGCTGCGGCAAGTCCACGTTGCTGCGTACCTTCAACCGCATGAACGACCTAGTCGACGGTTGCCGCGTGGACGGCGCCATCAACCTCTACGGCACCAACATCTACCGCAAGGGCGAAGACGTGGCCGAGCTGCGTCGCCGCGTGGGCATGGTGTTCCAGAAGCCTAACCCGTTCCCCAAGACCATCTACGAAAACGTGGTCTACGGCCTGCGCATCCAGGGCATCAACAAGAAACGCATCCTCGACGAAGCCGTTGAGTGGGCCCTTAAAGGCGCGGCGCTGTGGGACGAGGTCAAGGACCGCCTGCATGAGTCGGCACTCGGCCTGTCCGGCGGCCAGCAGCAACGTCTGGTGATCGCGCGCACCATCGCCGTGGAGCCGGAAGTGCTGCTGCTCGACGAACCGTGCTCGGCACTCGACCCGATCTCGACGTTGAAAGTCGAAGAACTGATCTACGAGCTCAAATCCAAGTTCACCATCGTCATCGTGACCCACAACATGCAACAGGCGGCGCGGGTTTCCGACTACACCGCGTTCATGTACATGGGCAAGCTGGTGGAATTCGGCGATACCGACACCCTGTTCACCAATCCGGCGAAGAAGCAGACCGAAGACTACATCACCGGTCGCTACGGCTAGGAAGCTGTGGTTCTGATTGCACTGACGCTGCGGTTCTCCGCACCTTACCGGACGCTCCAAGGACGCCAACATGATTAGCAAAGAAGGCCTTACCCATCACATCTCCGCGCAGTTCAACGCCGAGCTCGAGGAAGTGCGCAGCCACCTCCTGGCGATGGGCGGGCTGGTGGAGAAGCAAGTCAACGACGCCGTGACCGCGCTGATCGAGGCTGACTCGGGCCTGGCCCAGCAGGTGCGTGAGATCGACGACCAGATCAACCAGATGGAACGCAACATCGACGAAGAATGCCTGCGCATTCTCGCCCGTCGCCAGCCGGCGGCATCCGACCTGCGCTTGATCATCAGCATCTCCAAGTCGGTGATCGACCTGGAACGCATCGGCGACGAAGCCACCAAGATCGCGCGTCGCGCCATCCAGCTGTGCGAAGAGGGTGAAGCCCCGCGTGGTTATGTCGAAGTGCGCCACATTGGCGACCAGGTGCGCAACATGGTGCGGGATGCCCTGGATGCCTTTGCGCGCTTTGACGCCGATCTGGCGTTGTCGGTGGCGCAGTACGACAAGGTCATCGACCGTGAATACAAGACGGCCCTGCGTGAGCTGGCCACCTACATGATGGAAGACCCGCGCTCTATCTCGCGGGTCTTGAGCATCATCTGGGTGCTGCGCTCCCTGGAGCGGATCGGTGACCATGCGCGCAATATCTCGGAACTGGTGATCTACCTGGTGCGCGGTACCGACGTACGGCACATGGGCCTCAAGCGCATGAAGGCCGAAGTTGAAGGATCGGCTGATCAAATCCCTAATGTTCCGGGCGAACCTGACGATAAGTAAGTTGCCCGAGAAATTAACGCCCGGCCTTTGGTCGGGCGTTTTCGTTTGTGGCGCTTGAATTTTTTACGAATCGGGTAAAAGAAAATCCGAACGTGACTACAGAGTTTTGGCAAAATGCCATCAGTCAGGCGTTTTGCGTGCCGAAGTTTTTATAGGATGAAGGGTCGATGAGTAAAGTCAGTGTATTGGTGGTGGATGACGCCTCGTTTATCCGCGACCTGGTGAAGAAGTGCCTGCGCAACTACTTCCCCGGGATCAAGCTTGAAGATGCGGTGAACGGCAAGAAGGCCCAGACCATCCTGATGCGCGAGACCTTCGACCTGGTGCTGTGCGACTGGGAAATGCCCGAGATGTCGGGCCTGGAGCTGTTGACCTGGTGCCGTGAGCAACCGCACCTCAAGGCCATGCCGTTTGTGATGGTGACCAGCCGTGGCGACAAAGAGAACGTGGTCCAGGCGATCCAGGCCGGTGTTTCCGGCTACGTCAGCAAACCGTTCACCAACGAGCAACTGTTGAACAAGGTCAAGCAGGCCCTGCACAAGGTCGGTCGCCTCGACGCCCTGGTCGCCAGCGCGCCGACCAAAATGAACTCGGCCTTCGGCAATGACTCCCTGAGCGCCCTGACCGGCGGCAAGCCCGAAGCCGTACGTTCAGCTCCCGTTGCGGCTGCCGCGTCTGCGCCAAGCAAAGGCCTGCTTAACAGCCCGCCGATTCAAGCCCCAGGCGCCGCGCCGTCCGGCGGCCGTGGCCAGGGCCAGTTGCGCCTGTCCAGCGGCACCCAGCAATGTGTGATCAAAGCGCTGAGCATCAAGGAAGCGCTGCTGGTGGTGCGTCGCGGTGAAGTCCTGCCTCAGGTACTGGAAAGCGCCGTGCTCGACCTGGAACAGGGCGACAACGCCGAAGTGGCTCGCCTCAACGGCTACCTGCACGCCGTGGTTGCTTTCGAGCCCAAGCCTGACAGCGACTGGCTGCAGCTGACGTTCCGCTTTATCGACCAGGATGCGCAGAAGCTCGACTACATCTCCCGCCTGATCGCGCGCGGTACGGCGCAGAAGCATTTTGTGCCGGGGGCCTGACCTTCAGTCCGAAGGGGCGTGCCCCGGGATTGTCATGATCCCTTGCTAGCTTGCTGTTCATTCACTCCGGCAGGTTCGCGCCATGCTCCTTCGCCTTTTGCTGTCCTGCCTGTTGGCCTTGGTCGCCAATTCGACCCAGGCCATGACCCTGTACAAATCCACCGATGCCAACGGCATGGTGTTTTTCAGCGATCGGCAAACCCCCGGGGCCCAGGCGTTCGTGATCCAGGAGCGCAGGGTCGAACGTGTGCAGCGGCCGGTACTCGACAGGCCCAAACGAGTTTACCCACAACAAGCCTACCGCTATCCCTTGCCCTGGCGTGGCGGTCCGTTCCGCCTGACCCAAGGCCCCAACGGCAGCTTCAGCCACACCGACGCCAAAAGCCGCTACGCCATGGACATCGCCATGCCCGAAGGCACGCCGATCATTGCGGCGCGCAGCGGTGTGGTGGTGAAAATCGAGAATAGCCAGATCGGACGCGGTAACGATGCGTCCGGCAATTTCGTGCGCGTGCAGCACGATGACGGCAGCCAGGGCGTGTACCTGCACCTCAAGCAAGGTTCGGTCAGTGTCAGGCCGGGGCAGCGCGTGGCAGTGGGCAGCGCACTGGGGTTATCGGGCAATACCGGCAACAGCAGCGGGCCGCACCTGCACTTTGTGGTGCAGCAGAGTACCGAGGCCGGGCTGGTGTCGATTCCTTACGAATTCAACCAGCCGGTCGGCGCATTGCCCAATTTTGCATTGGGCAATTGAGGGTCAATCCAGCAGCAGGACTTTGGCCAGCACGATCTTCGGACCTTTCATCTTCTTGATGATGATCCGCAAACCTTCAACCTCCAGCACTTCTTCCTCTTCCGGCACCCGTTTGAGCGTGTCGTAGATCAGCCCTGCGAGGGTTTCGGCCTCGATGTGGTCCAGGTCGACGCCCAACAGGCGTTCCACCTTGAACAGCGGCGTATCGCCCCGTACCAGCAGTTTGCCGGGCTGGTAGGCGAGGATGCCGCGCTCGGCCTTGCGGTGTTCGTCCTGGATATCGCCCACCAGCACTTCCAGCACGTCTTCCATGGTCAGGTAGCCGATGATCTTGCCGTCGGCTTCTTCCACCAGGGCAAAATGCGCGCCGCCTTTGCGGAACTGCTCCAGCAACTGCGACAACGGCATGTGCCGCGACACACGTTCCAGCGGGCGGGTCAGCTCGGCCAGGTTGAACGATTCGGGGATGTGGTCCAGGGCCGCCAGTTCCAGCAGCAGGTCCTTGATGTGCAAAAGACCCACGAACTCGTTGCGCACCGCGTCATACACCGGATAGCGGCTGAATTTATGGCGGCGGAACAGCGCGAGGATTTCCTTGAGCGGGGCGTTGAAGTCCAGGGTCACGAGGTCTTCACGGGAGTTGGCCCAGTCCACCACTTCCAGCTCGCCCATTTCCACGGCCGAGGCAAGTACACGCATGCCTTGGTCGCTCGGGTCCTGGCCACGGCTGGAGTGCAGGATCAGCTTGAGCTCTTCGCGGCTGTAATGGTGCTCGTGGTGCGGGCCGGGCTCGCCTTGGCCGGCGATGCGCAGGATCGCGTTGGCGCTGGCGTTGAGCAGGTAGATCGCCGGGTACATCGCCCAGTAGAACAGGTACAGCGGCACCGCCGTCCACAGCGACAGCAACTCGGGCTTGCGAATGGCCCAGGATTTGGGCGCCAGTTCACCGACCACGATGTGCAGGTAGGAAATCACGAAGAACGCGGCAAAGAACGACACGCCCTTGATCACTTCCGGCGATTCGACGCCCACGGCGCCCAGCAGCGGCTCCAGGATGTGCGCGAATGCCGGCTCACCGACCCAACCCAGGCCCAGGGAGGCGAGGGTGATACCCAGCTGGCAGGCCGACAGGTAAGCATCGAGCTGGCTGTGCACGGTGCGCAGGATCTGTCCGCGCCAGCCGTTGGTATGGGCGATGGCCTCGACCCGCGTCGAGCGCAGTTTGACCATGGCAAATTCCGCCGCAACGAAAAAACCGTTGAGCAGTACCAGGATCAGAGCAAAAAGAATCATGCCGAAATCGGCGAAGAGGGTGGCGAAGGTGATACCAGGGGAAGGGTCCATGATGGGGTTTTGCAGGTTCCGTGTGTTCAATAAGGGGTGACAGAAGGGCCTGAAAGGCAGGCGCAAGTCGGCCAATGTAGCGGCTGACGGGGCGCTTGCCTAGTGGGTGCCGCCGGGTGGGGCCTGGAATGCCTTATTCGAAACAGCACAATTCCAATTGTGGGAGGGGGCTTGCTCCCGATAGCAGTGTGTCAGTCAGCATATCTGATACTGATGCACCGCCATCGGGAGCAAACCCCCTCCCACATTTGGTTTCGTGCTGTGTTCGAGTTATTCATCATTTCCGACGAGCCGCGAACGGGTCATCTGCGCTGGCGGAAAATGGCAGGTGAACGTACTGCCATGCCCCAGCACGCTGCTGATTTCCAGGCGTGCGCGGTGGCGCAACAGCACATGCTTGACGATGGCCAGGCCCAGCCCGGTACCGCCGGTGTTGGAGTTGCGGCTGGAGTCGACGCGGTAGAAACGCTCGGTCAGGCGCGGCAGGTGCTTGGCGTCGATGCCGATGCCGGAGTCCTGCACGCTCAGGTGCGCGCCTTGCTCATCGGCCCACCAGCGGATGCGGATATTGCCTTTGTCCTGGGTGTATTTCACCGCGTTGAATACCAGGTTGGAGAACGCACTGCGCAATTCGCCTTCGCTGCCTTTGAGCAGCACCTGTGGGTCGGCGTCCAGGCTGATCTGCTGTCCGCGCTCGCCTGACAGGGCCTGGGCGTCATTCTTGATGGTCTGCAACAGGCTTTGTACGGCCACCGGGTGGTTGTCCGACGGATAATCCGTGGCCTCCAGCTTGGCCAGCAACAGCAAGTCGTTGAGCAGGGTCTGCATGCGTGAGCCCTGTTGCTGCATCTGCTGCAGGGCACGGCTCCAGCGCGGGTTGATCTCGTCGACGTTGTCCAGCAGCGTCTCCAGGTAGCCGCAGATCACCGTCAATGGCGTGCGCAGTTCGTGGGAAACGTTGGCGACGAAGTCTTTGCGCATCTGTTCCAGCTGGTGGATACGGGTGACATCGCGCACCAGCATCAGGTGTTCGTTGTTGCCGTAGCGCGTCAGGTACAGCTGGATACGCACACGGTCGTTGGTAGGCGAGGGGATTTCCAGGGCTTCTTCGTAGTTTTCCTGCTCGAAGTACTCCTTGAAGCGCGGGTGGCGCACCAGGTTGGTCACTGGCTGGCCGCTGTCCTGGGGCGTCTTGAGGCCCAGCAAGGTCTCGGCGGCGCGGTTCCACCATTCCAGGTTGCCATCGCTGTCGAGCATGATCACCGCGTCTTTGAGCGCGGCGGTGGACTCCTGTACCCGGTCGATCACCGCTTGTAGGCGCCCGCGTACCCGTTGGTCGCGGCGTTGCAGGTGGTAGATGCTGTCGAACACCTCACCCCACAGGCCGTAGCCGTCGGGTGGCGCTTCGTCGGGTTTGTGCTGGCGCAGCCATTCATGCAGGCGCAGCAGTTGCTTGAGGGTCCAGCCCAGATACAGGCCGATACCGATGGCCAGGCTCCAGCCGTAATAACCGCTGACCAGACCCACCAACAGGCAGCCGGTGATCAGCAAGAGCATGTGGCGGATCAGGGTGCCATGCCAGTTTTGGTTCACTTAAACATGCGTCCTTGTCAGCTGTTAAGGAAGGAAAGTGACTGGCTCAGCCCTTGGTGGAGAACCGGTAGCCGGTGCCGCGCACGGTTTGTACCAGATTCTCGTAGGCATCACCCAAGGCTTTGCGCAGGCGACGGATATGCACGTCGACGGTGCGTTCCTCGACATACACGTTGCCGCCCCACACCTGGTCCAGCAACTGGCCACGGGTATAGGCACGCTCCTGATGGGTCATGAAGAATTGCAGCAGGCGGTATTCGGTCGGGCCCATCTCGGCCGGCTTGCCGTCGATGGTCACGCGGTGGCTGATCGGGTCCAGCAACAGGCCACCGACTTCGATCGGCGCTTCGCCGTCGGTCGGGCCGGCGCGACGCAATACGGCTTTCAGGCGCGCAACGAGTTCGCGTGGGGAAAACGGCTTGGTGATGTAGTCATCGGCGCCGACTTCCAGGCCCTGGATCTTGTTGTCCTCTTCACCTTTGGCGGTGAGCATGATGATCGGGATATCCCCGGTCAGCTCATCGCGCTTGAGGCGGCGGGCCAGTTCGATGCCGGAGGTGCCGGGCAGCATCCAGTCCAGCAGGATCAGGTCCGGCTTGCGGTCGACGATAATGGCATGGGCCTGCTGGGAGTTCTCCGCCTCCAGGCAGTCATAGCCGGCCATTTCCAACGCAACGGCGATCATCTCGCGGATGGGCGCTTCGTCGTCAACAATCAGAATGCTCCTGCCAACCATGCTCAAAAATCCTCTTGTCATTTAACTGTCTTGCGCCGCATTAGATAACGGAATTATTGCAGTCGTGTGACAGTAATTTAGTCGCTTGGGCAATCCGCGCCTCTCTGGACTACGCTTTGGGTCCGAATCCTGACAACCACAAAAGGAAGGTTCCGATGACTCACAGTACTTTTTCCTGGAAGGCCATGCTGGTCACGGCGGCGTTGACGCTGCCGACACTGGCGTTTGCCGCAGACCCGGCGATGACCAAAGACGGGATGTTGGTGGATCACAAAGGCATGACGCTCTACACCTTCGCCAAGGACGCCGATGGCAAGTCCATGTGTAACGACAAGTGCGCCACCAACTGGCCGCCGTTGATGGCCGAGTCTACCGACAAACCCATGGGCAAGTGGACCGTCATCACCCGCGACGATCAGAAGAGCCAATGGGCCTACAGCGGCAAGCCTCTCTATACCTTCGTGATGGACAAAAAGGCCGGTGACATGACCGGTGAAGGCAAAATGGACGGGGCCTGGAAAGTCGCCAAGCCCTGATTCAGCCCACTAGCGGTGAGGGGCCGGGCCCCTCATCGAAACCCGTAGTCGGCCACAATCCCGACAAAAATCGCCAACCCGGCCCAGTGGTTGTGCAAAAACGCCTTGAAGCACTTCATCCGGTCCCTGTCGCGGGTGTACCAGAACTCCCAGGCAAAGCAGCCTGCCGCCGCCAGCAACCCCAGGTGGAACCAACCCCCCAGCTCAAAGCGTGCGCCCGCCAGCAACAGGCACAGCAGCGCCAGGCCTTGCAGGGTGAGGATGATCACTCGGTCGGCATCGCCGAACAGAATCGCAGTGGACTTGACGCCGATTTTCAAGTCGTCGTCGCGGTCAGTCATCGCGTAATAGGTGTCGTAGCCCACGGTCCACAGCAGGTTGGCTATATACAGCAGCCAGGCGGTGGCGGGCAGGTGGCCGGTTTCGGCGGTGAACGCCATCGGCATGCCCCAGGAAAACGCCGCGCCCAACACCACCTGCGGGTAATAGGTGTAGCGCTTCATGAACGGGTAGCTGACCGCCAGTGCCAGGCCGCCCAGCGATAACCAAATGGTGGTGGCGTTGGTCAGCAGTACCAGCAGGAAGCTGATCAGCATCAGTACCGCAAAGAACACCAGGGCCTCTTTGGAACTGATCTTGCCGCTGGCCAGCGGGCGTTGCGCGGTGCGCTTCACATGGCCGTCGACCTTGCGGTCCGCCCAGTCGTTGATGACGCAACCGGCAGCGCGAGTCAGCGTAACGCCAAGCACGAAAATCACGATGTTGGCCAGGGACGGCGAGCCCTTGCCGGCGATCCACAGCGCCCACAGCGTCGGCCACAGCAGCAGGTAGATGCCGATGGGCTTGTCCATGCGGGTCAACTGAATGAAATCCCAGGCCCTGGGGTTCAGGCGATTCAAGGATTTGAGCAGACGTTGATACATCAGCAGTTCTCCGGGTGGTCATGCAGCGCGCGCCAGAAGCTCGGCAGGAATATTTCTGCCACCAGCACGCTCAGCGCCCCACGATCAAAGCGTGAGCGACGTGCCCACAGTCCATCGGACTGATCAGCGGCCGGCAGCCATTGCGCTGGGTAGTGGCACACCTCGATCGCCTGGCGATTGAAGGCGTGGTCGCAGAACAACAACTCGCCCAAGGAGCGGCTGCCCAGTTCATCCATGTGCAAACCGTCGTCCTGCAAGGCACTGCGCGCCGCCACGCTGCGGGCAAACACCCACGGCTGGCCACGCCCGCGCAAATACACCTCGCGCACCCAGCCGACCGTCGCCGGGGCGAGGTCCAGCGCCGCGCATTCATCACCCCGCAGCGGTTGCCAGCCTTCGAACAGCGGCGTCACGCTGAAACCGTCGTTGGACAGCCGCGTCAGCCGGCGCGTCAGCGAGCCTTCGTCGAACAGCCAGTTGAGGGTCAAGGGCGCGGGCGCAGGGATCAGAAGGCTCTGGGCCAGCCATTGGCAAGCATCGGGAAGGGCGATTGAGTGCGGCACGGTGAGTCAGTATTGGCAGCAAAAGAGGCGGCGAGCTTACCATGGCGTCCTGATCTTTTGCCGGGCTGCGCCGGCGCCTTGCGTCGATCGTGCTTGCATCTGCCGGCCCCGATCAGTACAAAACGCCCTGAGCCGCGCGGCAACGCTGGATCCATCGACCGCCGGCCAACCAGCCTGGACCCTGAGGAAGCAAGTAAATGAAGAAGTGGCAATGTGTAGTCTGCGGCCTGATCTATGACGAAAAAGACGGCTGGCCGGATGATGGTATCGCTCCGGGCACCCTGTGGCAGGACGTACCCGAAGACTGGCTGTGCCCGGACTGCGGCGTGGGCAAGATGGATTTCGAAATGATCGAAATCGCTTAATCCCAAATTTAAGAAACGTACTACAAGGAGAAAGGAATGAACGCACCTGTCGTGATCATCGGCACAGGATTGGCCGGTTACAACGTGGCCCGGGAGTTTCGCAAGCTCGACAGCGAGACCCCATTGCTGCTGATCACCGCGGATGACGGGCGCTCCTACTCCAAGCCCATGCTCTCCACCGGCTTTGGCAAGAACAAGGAAGCCGATGGCCTGAGCATGGCGGAACCCGGCGCCATGGCCGAGCAACTCAAGGCCGAAGTGCGCACCCACACCCGTGTCAGCGGCATCGACCCCGGCCACAAGCGCCTGTGGATCGGTGAAGAAGCGGTGGCCTATCGCGACCTGGTCCTGGCCTGGGGCGCAGAAACCGTGCGTGTACCAGTCGAAGGCGACGCCGCTGAGCTGGTTTTCCCGATCAACGACCTCGAAGATTACGCCCGCTTTCGCGCCGCCGCTGCCGGCAAGCGTCGCGTGCTGCTGCTCGGCGCCGGCCTGATCGGCTGCGAATTTGCCAACGACCTGATCCTCGGTGGCTATGAGATCGACCTGGTGGCGCCGTGCGAGCAAGTCATGCCGACCCTGCTGCACCCAGCGGCGGCCGCAGCGGTACAGGCCGGCCTGGAAGGACTGGGGGCGCGTTTCCACCTGGGCCCGGTGCTCAACCGCCTGCAACGCACCGCTGACGGCCTGGAAGCACACCTGTCGGACGGTGAAGTGGTCCACTGCGACCTGGTGGTCTCGGCCATCGGCCTGCGCCCGCGCGTCGACCTGGCCGCCGCCGCTGGCCTGCAGATCAATCGCGGGATCATGGTGGACCGTCACCTCAAGACCTCCCACGCCAATATCTACGCCCTGGGCGACTGCGCCGAAGTCGACGGTTTGAACCTGCTCTACGTCATGCCCCTGATGACCTGCGCACGTGCCCTGGCCCAGACCCTGGCCGGTAACGCCACCGCCGTCAGCTACGGCCCGATGCCGGTCACCGTGAAAACACCGGTCTGCCCGCTGGTGGTCTCGCCGCCGCCACGGGGCACCGAAGGTGTGTGGAGCGTCGAAGGGCAGGGCGCCGACATCAAGGCCCTGTGCCGCGACGCCAGCGGCCGCCTGCTGGGTTATGCGCTGACCGGCAGCGCCGTGATGGAAAAACTCGCCCTCAACAAAGAACTTCCACCGTTGCTGGCGTAAATACCGGTCGTTCTGTCGGAATAAGCACGTTTTTCCCCCGAGAAAGGTCGCCGCGAGACTGGCGGAGCGTGCGAGGGCATGCCATCCTCACTCCCGTCTGCCGCAGAGTAGAGCCTGCGGCGCCTTGGCCGCTGTTCCGTTAGAGAGCAGCACGGACATAACAACAAAAAACCGTCAAAGAGGCTTCACATATGCGTAAACCAGAACTCGCAGCCGCCATCGCTGAAAAAGCGGATCTCACCAAAGAACAGGCCAACCGCGTCCTCAACGCCGTTCTCGAAGAAATCACCGGCGCCCTGCACCGCAAGGACAGCGTCACCCTGGTGGGTTTCGGCACCTTCCTGCAACGCCACCGTGGCGCCCGCACCGGCAAAAACCCGCAAACCGGTGAGCCTGTGAAAATCAAGGCGAGCAACACCGTTGCGTTCAAGCCGGGCAAGTCGCTCAAAGACAGCGTCAACCCGTAATGGCAGTACCGTCTCGAAGGGAGGCGGGGCGGTAGGAAAAATGGGCACGCCGACGGGGTTGGGTGCCCATTTTTTGTGAAATTGCACAATCATTAGAGTTTAGGCTGTCCACCCGTTCTCGACACACCACTGCTGTACATCCGCGATCAGTTCTGCTGAAACCGGCTGAAGATTAGGCAGCTTTTTCTCGTACTTTTTAATGCTCTCGACAAAAAATTTAATAAATGCCGCACCGATTAATTTGCGCTGAGCGGATTTATCTTTTTTATGCGGGACGAAATCTTCCTCGTCCATGGAGATATCCAGACCGAACATTTTGTCTTTTGCGTAGTAGCGGCAAAATGTTTTCCGGTCCAGCCCCTTGGGCAGGCACCGCATGCAGACTGCTAGCTCCCAGTCGAGGGCAGAATACTTTTTTTCAAAAATCTCACTCAAGCCATTTAGTTCGTCAGTGATTTCAAAGACCTTTGTCCAACTGGGAGAGTCCGACGTTGTATCGACTCGCATAAAGTAATCCTCATGTCAGTGCCTGCATTTGTTACCTGGTGGCAGTTTTCCACGGCGTTTGAAATATTTTCCGATTTTTAATCTTTCCCATATCTGCATGTTGCCCTTCGTTGGGGCGGCCATAACACGTTTGTAAGCAAGATTATTAGCTTTCAGCCATTTCTGTGTGTATCGCCTATTCGGATTGACCGTTTCACCGACTTTCCAAACTTCACCCTTTTTCAAAAAAACTTTACCAACGGGCTTTTTATGCCCCCATGCCATCTCATCATAAAGGCCATCTTTCTTTGCTATCAGGTAGTAAAGTTCGGGGGTCAATCCCCATGGATCAATCCAGGATATTGGATTGGGGCTGTACTGATAAAAATTTACGCCCCCCAACAACCCAATCGGATCCGGCGTAGTAAACCGCCCCACATCCGGATCATAAAACCTGAACGTGTTGTAGTGCAGCCCCGTCTCCCGATCCAGATACTGCCCCTGAAACCGCAGGTTCTGCTCTTCAATGTAATAAGGCTCGCGCACCTCTTCCAGTGTGTTGCCCCACACCCGATATGTCGCCTGCCAAACCGTGTGCCCGTCCGCTTCGGTGAGTTGTTCCGGCAAGCCGTTCAGGTCGTTGTGGTAGTAGCGGATTTTTTGCAGAGGCCCACTGCCGTCTATGCGGGCCAGGGGTTCGTAGCCTTCGTTTTCGTAGACGTACAGGCTGGTTTGGCTATGGCGGTGTTCCTGTAACAACCGCAGGCCATCCCACACAAACCGGGTTTCCCCCAGCGGATACCCATCACCGCCGTGCTCGGTTTTCGCGATGCGTCGGCCCAGCGGGTCGTAGGTCATTCTGACCACGCTGCCGTTTTCATTGCGTACTTCGATCAGACGGCTTTCGGTGTCGTAGGCAAAGCGTTGCAGGCCGCGCGCGGTGCTGCGTTTTTCAATTGTGCGGCCGAAGGCGTCATAGCGATAACGCTTGTCTTGATAGGTCAGCAGTTTGTTGTGCACCACCAGCCCGGCGCCAGTTTGCGGGCCGTCTAGCAGATTGGCGGCGGCGTCGTAGGCGAAGGTTTCGCGTTGGCCGTGCAGGTTGTCCTGGCTGGCGATGATGCGGCCGGTGGCGTCGTAGTGCAGCAGTTGGCGGTGTTGCGCGGCGGGTTGCTGGTCGAGTTTGCCGATCAGGTTGTCAGCGGGGTCGTACTCAAACTGTTTTCGCGCTGCCGCCGGCATTAACGAAGGCTGACTCACCAGGCGGCGTTGGCGTGAGCGCAGTCGGCCGCTGCGGTCGTATTCGCTGCGGGTGCTGAGTTGGCCTTGGGTACGTAGCACTTCGCGGTGCAGGCGGTCACGTTCGAAGTCGCTGATCACCTGGCCGTCGAGGTTGATCTGGTGCAGGTGGCCGCTGCCGTAGTACAGGCGGTTGAGCCAGCGGCCGTCGGGCAATTGGGTCTGGATCAGGTTGCCCAACTCGTCGTAGTGGTGTTGCAGGCTGCCGGTTGCACTGTGTTCGGCGAGCAACTGGCCGAGGGCGTCGTAGGCGAAGCCCAGGGCCTGGGTATTGCCTTGCAGGTCGGTAAACGTCACCGCCGTAAGCTGGTCCACGGCGTCGTAACTGTAGTCGGTGCGGCCATCGTCGGTGGTCTTGGCGATCAGGCGTCCAACTGCGTCGCGCTCCAGTCGATGCACGATGGGCGCGGGCGGTGTCTCGGGGACGACGGCCAGACCACTGCCATATGGGGCTGGAACAGCGGTCACCGCAATCACATTGTCCAGCGGATCGTAGCGGTAGCACTTGGCGCTGCCGTCAAGGTCTTGCTGCTCAGCCAGGCGGTCCCCGGCATCCCAGGCAAACCGATAACGCTCACCGTTTTCGTTGATCAGCGCTTGCAGGCGCCCGTAGCTGTCATAGCCGAACTGTACCTGCCGCCCATGGGCGTCGGTACGTTGGCGTACCTGGCCGCGACGGTTGTGCTGGTACAGCGTGGTGTGCCCGGCCGGGTCGGTGTAACCCACCAGTTGGCCGCTGACATCGCGCTGGTACTGCTCGGTTCGACCGTCCGGTAGTTGGCTTTTGAGCAAATGTCCCTGAGCGTCATAGCTGAACTGAGTACGTTCGCCCAGCGCATCGGTAATGACCTGCAAATAACCGCGCTCGTCATAACTGAAACGCGTCGGGTAACCCGAGCAATCAATATGCTCAACCAATTGCCCGAACGGGTTCCAGCGCAGCTTTTTGCTTTTGCCGGTGGCGTCGATGATCTCCACGACCTGGCCGTGATCGTCATAGCGGTAGCGGGTGACGTAGCCCAGCGGATCGGTTTCGGCGATGCAGTTGCCGCGCTGATCGTAGCGATACGCCCAGCTATTGTCGGCGGCGTCGGTCTCTACCAGCGGCAGTGCCCAGTGCTCAAGCCACAAGGTCGAGTCGCTGCGGCCCAGCGGATCGGTCTCGCCGATCAGGTTGCCGGCGTCGTCGTAGCTGTATGCAAAGCGCCCGCCCAGCGGGTCAGTGGCGCTGAGCAATTGGCGCTCGTCGTTCCACTCGAACAGCCAGGTTTGCCCGAGGTTATCGCAGTAGCGAACGATCTGGTGCTGGGTGTTCCAGTGGCGGGTACTGACGCGTTGCAAGCCGTCGGTAATGCGTGTGAGCCCGGCCTTCAAGTCATAGTCGAACTGGTACGCGTCGCCTTCGTCGGTCCAGTGCCGGACCACGCGCCATTCGGCGTCCTCAACCAAGGCCCATTCGTAGAAGCAGCGCAGACCGGTCGGCAACTGGTGCTCGACCATGCGCCGGCCGGCATCGTAGCTGAAGCGCCGCTGCACCTGGCCGGTGGCATCGCGTACTTCAGCCAGATTACCGGCGGCATCATAGCCATAGCTGACGAGCACTTCGCGGCGTTGATCGGGGTAAAGACGTTCGAGCCGCATCACGTGGCCTTGATCGCGGATCAACTCCACTTGCACCAAGTCGAACGTATCGCGCAGCCGGATCAGCCGCCCGGCTTCGTCGTAATCAACATGGATGCGGTTGTCGTTGCGGTCGCCGAGCTGGCTGAGGCGCAGCAACGCCGGGTTGGCGGAAGGCTCAAATAAGCGATACAGACCGTCATCGCTTTCAATCAGCAACTGCCCGTTGAGGTGTCGCCGCACTGCCAGCCCTTCACCGGCGCTGAACACCGCGCCGCCCAGGGGAATACTGCCCATGTCGATAGGCCGGCCCTGTTCATCGGTGTAGACCAGCGTTTCGCCCCCCTCGGGATGGGGACGAATTTCGACGCACACCTCATACGGCACGCTCCAACCCGCACCGAACAAACCGCCCGTACGGTCGTCACGGCTGTTGTAGAAACGCTGCCAATCAATCGGCAGGATGCCAGGCAGTACGAAATCCAGCTCATCATCGCCGCCCAGCACCTTGGCGCCGGTGGCCGCATGCACCGGGTTCGACGAGCCCATCGCCGCGTTGGCCATGGCCCCCATCGCACTGCTCACGGCCATCGAGGTCGCGCCGCCGATCAGCATGCACGGCAGCTTGCTGAAGAACTTGCCCTTGCCACCCTTGAGCATCAACAACGCCGTCACCGCCAGCCCCACACCCGGGGTCTTGCCGCTGCGAATCTCGCGCACCACCACCGACCCGCCGCCGATGGTCACGTTGGATGAAATCAACCCGGACGACACCACGGTCGCATCACACGTGCTGCGATCACCACTGCGCACCGCCGGCTGGCCGTTGATCGTGACCTTGTCCGAGCCCTCGGCAAGGAACTGCGGTGGCATAGGTGGGTGCTTCATGCACACCACCAGGTCCAGCGGCTTGGGCACGGCGCCAGGAGCGGGGGTTGCAACTGTAGGGCGCCACATCTGCGAGAAGAAACTTTCGGCCATGTCCAGGTAGCTGGCTTCTGGCTCAGGCTCGGGTTCTTCCAGCTCGGTGCCGGCCGGCGCGACGTGGGAGCTGATCGCCCCGGCGGCACGGGCGGCGGGGATGTTGTTGGTGAGGGTGTCGGTGGAGCCCGTGAGAATGTTCGCCTGCACCGTGGGCGGGAACAGCGCATTGCTGAAACTATCGCATAAATTCGTCAGACCTTTGTCTGCCCCGGTCTTGCTCATGGCCAGACCGACAATCGTGCCCACCACCGCGCCCAGCAGGAAACAGCCGAGCCCGCCGGTGGCCACGGTAATCCCGGTGGCGGCAACCACCGCCGCAGTCGCCACCGCCGTGATTGCGATGTTGGCCGCCACCTCCAGCACACCGCCGAGGATGTCGGCCATCATCGAGGTGTGGGAGAGCGCATCGCCCATCCGGGCCGCCCATAACGCGTCAGACATGCAGGCAACTCATCAGGAAATAGCGTCAAACGACAGCGAGTTTTTAATCAGCGCCCAATGCGCTGCCTCGGCATCCCCAAGCTTCTCTGCCTTCACATAACTCAACGCGAGCATCTTGCGTGTGCCCGGTATCACCAAGGCCAGTTGGTACTGGAACACCTTGTCATTGCCCTTGTTGAACTGGCTGCGCAGCTCGATGCCTTCCACCTCTTGCGCGGCGCCCAAGCGCACATCGACACCCGGTTGGTGGCGCAAGTCCTGCACCTGTTTTTCCAGGCGCTGGAGTTGGTCGTTGAAGTTGCTGTGCAGGGTTTCACCCTCGGCCAGCAGGCTGCGGCTGACGATCAGGGACGTGCCCAACTCCGGGAACTTGAGGATATTGATCGTCGCGTCCTGCAACTCACTGGCGGGCAGTTGAAACTGGAATTCGTTGATTCGGTACGTCATGGCAAACAGGTCTCGTCAGGAGCTTTTAGGTGCGGGGAACGCGGCCTTGATATTGGCGTCGATGGCGCCTTTCTGGCCTTGGCCGTCGGGCGTCGCGCCAGGGCCGCCGCCGTTGTTCAGGTGCAACACGCCGCCGGTGTTGAACTCGGCATCGCCACTGGCATAGAAGCTGATGTTCACGCCGGTGAGGTTGATCTGCCCGCTGGCGTTAAGCTCCAGGATGCTTTCGCCGCAGACCATGCGCAGGTTTTCGCCCACTTCGATGACGTAGCTCTGGCTGATGCTGTCGGTCTTTCTCTGGCCCACCGAAAGGATGTCTTCCTGCTTGACGATGCGCAGGCGGTTATTGCCGATGATCACCGTTTCGTTATGCCCAATGCTTTTATTGCGGTCATGCCCCACCGAGTGACTCTCATCCACCTCCACCACAATGTCCTGGTTACGCTCGGCATGGATATACAACTGCTCCAACCCCTTCTTGTCCTCCATGCGGATTTCATTGAAGTTGGCTGGCGTGCCGCCCTTGCTCGAACGACTCTTCATGCCGCTCTGGGTCGCGTTTTCCGGCAGGTCGTACGGCACCGTCTGCTCGGCGTTGTACACCCGTCCCGTAATAATCGGCCGGTCCGGATCACCTTCGAGAAAGCTGACAATCACTTCCTGGCCGATCCGTGGAATCTGCATCGAGCCCCAGTTCTTGCCGGCCCAGGACTGCGACACACGAATCCAGCACGAGCTGTTTTCGTTGGATTGGTCGTGGCGGTCCCAGTAGAAGTGCACCTTCACGCGGCCGTACTGGTCGGTCCAGATTTCCTCGCCTTTGGGGCCGACCACCAGCGCGGTCTGCGGGCCTTTGACGATGGGGCGGTGGGTGGTGGCCAGCGGGCGGAAGCTTTGCTGGGCGTCGATGCAGGTCAGGCTGCTTTCGAACTGCGCCGAGCCTGAACCACCACCGCTTTCCAGGCTTTCCTGAACGATGTAGTAGCGGCAGCCGACGATCAGGTATTCGCGGTTCTGGTCCTGGCGGCTGAAGCCGGTGAGGCTGAACAGATGGCCGGAGCCGAGGCCGCGAGCATTGCCGCTGAACTCGATCTGCTCATGCAGGGTTTGCAGGGCTTCGATGCGGGTGCGCGCGTAGTGTTCGCCGTCGGCGCTTTGCACGTAGGTGCCGGGGTAGTCGTACAGCGGGTAGTCGCCGGCGGTGTGCGGGCGCGGCATGGCCGAACGCACGTCGATGCTGGCGCTGGGGCGCTGGAAGTCGTAGTCGTTGAGCTCCAGCGAGCCCGGCTGCACCTCCTGCGCCAGGTGCCAGTTGTGCATGTGGTCGCGTTCGCGCTGCTGTTCGTCCTTGGGGTAATACGGGATCGACGCATAGCCTGGCACCGTGGTGTGGGCGCCATAGGCATCGGCCAGCACCAGCACATGGCGGTCCTGCTCATGCCGGAAGAAGTAGTAGATGCCTTCCTGTTCCATCAAGCGGCTGACGAAGTCGAAGCTGGTCTCGCGGTACTGCACGCAGTATTCCCACTCGCGATAAGGCCGGCTCAGGGCGTCTTCGAAGTCGGAAAACCCCAGGTCACGGAACACCTGCTTGATGATCTGCGGGATGCTCAGGTTCTGGAAAATCCGGCAGTCGGACGTACGGCTGAGCAGCCACAGCCAGGGGCGTAGCGTCACCTGGTAACTGGCGAACTGGCCCTGGTCGATGTTCTGGCTGCAGCGCGCGACGATGCCGTGGAAATGCCGCTCGCCGCCGTCCGCCAGTTGCAGACCCACGCTCATGGGCTTGCCCAGCAACTGGTTGAGGTCGATGTTGGCGTCCAGGGACGTCAGTTGCAGCTCATAGTTGAACAGGCGGCCCAGCTCTTCGCCGCCGCCCATTTCATTGAGCAGCAGCACATCCGGCCCGAGGGGGCTGGTGATCTTGGCCAGGCGTGAGGCTTGGTTGAATAACATCGAAGTACCCTAATAACTGAAGGAACCCAGTCCAAATGTGGGAGGGGGCTTGCCCCCGATAGCAGTGTGTCAGGTGACGCATTGGTGACTGATTCACCGCCATCGGGGGCAAGCCCCCTCCCACATGTTGAGCTGTATTCCGTCAGATCAATCGTTGAACTGGTAGTGCAGCTCATTATCCCGGCTGCTGATGCGCACACCCGCCAATGCCTTGCCTTCGAGCATGCGCGTGAGGAATTCACGGCTCATGTCCGGCAGCAGGCTGTTGGTGAGGATGGTGTCGATCATGCGTCCGCCGCTTTCGGTTTCGGTGCAGCGCGAGACGATCAGGTCGACCACCGCGTCGTCGTAGTCGAAGGCGACCTTGTGCGTATTCTCCACGCGCTTCTTGATGCGGTTGAGTTGCAGGCGGGTGATCGCCTTGAGCATCTCGTCGCTCAGCGGGTAGTAGGGGATCGTCACCAGGCGGCCGAGCAAGGCCGGCGGGAAGATTTCCAGCAGCGGCTGGCGCAGGGCCTTGGCGATTTCTTCCGGTTCGGGGATGTTCGCCGGGTCTTTGCAGACGCGGGAAATCAGCTCGGTACCGGCGTTGGTGGTCAGCAGGATCAAGGTGTTCTTGAAGTCGATCACCCGGCCTTCGCCGTCTTCCATCACGCCCTTGTCGAACACCTGGAAGAAGATTTCATGCACGTCCGGGTGGGCTTTTTCCACCTCGTCCAGCAGCACCACGCTGTAGGGTTTGCGCCGCACCGCTTCGGTCAGCACGCCGCCTTCGCCGTAGCCGATATAGCCCGGTGGCGCGCCCTTGAGGGTGGACACCGTGTGGGCTTCCTGGAACTCGCTCATGTTGATGGTGATCACGTTCTGCTCACCGCCGTACATGGCTTCGGCCAGGGCCAGGGCGGTTTCAGTCTTGCCCACCCCCGAGGTGCCGGCCAGCATGAACACGCCAATCGGCTTGCTCGGGTTGTCGAGGCCGGCGCGGGAGGTCTGGATGCGCTTGGCGATCATCTGCAGGGCGTGGTCCTGGCCGATGATGCGTTTCTTCAGGTGCTGGTCGAGGTTGAGCACGGTTTCCAGTTCGTTGCGAGCCATGCGGCCCACCGGAATACCGGTCCAGTCGGCGACCACCGAGGCCACGGCCTGGTAATCCACGGTCGGCAGGATCAACGGGGTTTCGCCTTGCAGCGCGGTGAGGCGCTGTTGCAGGTCGACCAGTTGCGCACGCAACTCATCGCTCTCGTTGTTACCTGCATCGCTGTCCACAACCCCGGCCTTTTCGCGCAGGGTGGCACGGGTGGCGAGCAACTCATCCACCAGGGTTTTCTCTTCGGCCCAGCGGCTTTCCAGGGTTGCCAGGCGCTCACGCTCGGCGCTTAACAGGGCTTCGCTGTTGCTCTGGCGCGCGCCAATCGCAATGCCGATCGCATGCTCGCGGGCGATGATTTGCAGCTCGGTTTCCAGCGCTTCGATGCGGCGGCGGCTGTCGTCCACTTCGGCCGGCACCGCGTGCAGGCTGATGGCGACGCGGGCGCAGGCGGTGTCCAGCAGGCTCACGGATTTATCCGGCAACTGGCGCGCCGGGATATAGCGATGGGACAGTTTCACCGAGGCTTCCAGGGCTTCGTCGAGGATCTGCACCTGGTGGTGTTTCTCCATGGTCGAGGCCACGCCACGCATCATCAGCAACGCTTTGTCTTCCGACGGCTCGGCCACTTGTACCACCTGGAAGCGGCGGGTCAGGGCCGGGTCTTTCTCGATGTGTTTTTTGTACTCGGCCCAGGTCGTCGCGGCCACGGTGCGCAGGGTGCCACGGGCCAGGGCGGGCTTGAGCAGGTTGGCTGCATCACCGGTCCCGGCAGCGCCACCGGCACCCACCAGGGTGTGGGCTTCGTCGATAAACAGAATGATCGGTTTCGGCGAGGCCTGGACGTCTTCGATGACCTGGCGCAGACGCTGTTCGAATTCGCCTTTCATGCTCGCGCCGGCTTGCAGCAGGCCGACGTCGAGGCTGCGCAGTTCCACGTCTTTCAAGGCGGGCGGCACGTCACCGGCGACGATGCGCAGGGCAAAACCTTCGACCACGGCGGTCTTGCCGACGCCTGCTTCACCGGTGAGGATCGGGTTGTTCTGGCGGCGGCGCATGAGGATGTCCACCAGTTGGCGGATCTCTTCGTCACGGCCCACGATCGGGTCGAGCTTGCCGCTGCGCGCTTGTTCGGTCAGGTCGACGGTGAAGCGCTTGAGGGCTTCCTGCTTGCCCATCGCACTCGGTGCCATGGCGCCGCTGGCCTCGCCCGGCACCGCGCCGGCATTGAAACCGTCGCTGGCAGTCAGGGCGTTTTCCGGCGAATCACCGACGTATTCGTCAAAGCGCTCGCTCAGTGCTTCGGCCTTGACCTTGTCGAATTCCGAAGACAACCCCAGCAGCGCATGGCGCAAGCTTGGCGTCTTGAGGATGCCCAGCACCAGATAGCCGGTGCGCACCTGGCTTTCGCCGAACATCAGGCTGCCATACACCCAGCCGCGTTCCACGGCTTCTTCCACGTGGGACGACAGGTCGGTGATCGACGTCGAGCCACGCGGCAGGCGGTCCAGGGCTTCGGTGAGGTCACGGGCCAGGCGCGCCGGCTCGACGTTGAACTGGCGGATGATGCGGTGCAGGTCCGAGTCCTGCAGTTGCAGCAACTGGTGAAACCAGTGGGCCAGTTCCACGTACGGGTTGCCCCGCAGCTTGCAGAACACGGTGGCGGCTTCGATGGCCTTGTAGGCCACGCTGTTGAGTTTGCCGAACAGTGCGGCGCGACTGATTTCACCCATGCTCTGGATTCCTTGAGGTGGTGGCTTGATCGGCGTAATGCCGGGCCAGGATTAGGTCGTTGGCATCAACCGCAGGGCAGCCGAGCCAGGTATTAAAGCCCAGACGGAACTGGCCATTGAGTTGCAGCGCCGGTACTTCGGGTTGTTGCAGAACCAGGTTCAAGTCCCAGTCCAATTCATGGCCCAGGTACTCGGCCACCCACGCCACCAGCTCGTTGAACGGCTGGCTGCCGGGCAGCATGCCCATGTAGTCGTCCAGCTTGAGCGGGCCCAGGCGGATACGGAATTTATGCTGGCGGTCCCACACCTGGCTGCCCAGGCAGAAGTCCACGCCGAGCTGGTTGGCGCTCACGCCCACGCGGCTGCGTTCGGGCAGTTCCAGCCATTGGCCGACGTATTCTTCGATCTCCACCGGCAGGCCGAAATACTCGCCGAGAATCGCCTTTAAACCGTCCGGGTAGCGGGTTTGTGCCGACAGGTGGCCGCTGTAATGCAGCTTCGCTGTGTCGGGGATCAACCCCTGGTTAAGCAGGCTCGGCATGCCCCGGCCACTCAAGGCGGCGAGGCGTGCAGACCAGTAGTCATCGTCCGGGCGGTCGTGGCTGACCGTCGGCCGCGCCTCGGCCCAGGCCCGGTAAAACAGGCTCAGCAGGCGGTGGTGGAAGACGTCCAGGAACTGCTTGCTGGTGCTGTCGGCGTTGTTGCGCTGGCGCTCGCGTACGTACTCGGTGATATGCAGCGGCAACGGGCCGTTGGGGCCACCAAGGCCGAAGAAGAACTGTTCCAGCCGCGCCGGTTTGCCGTCGCCACCCGGATCGACCGAGGCCAAGGTGGCCGGGGCGAAGGTGCAGTCGGCCTGTTGCCCGAGGCGCAACGGGTCATCCGCCAGGCGCAGGGAATGGCCCAGGCGCGGCAGCTCGGGCGATTCGCACTCGATACGCCGCAACGCCTGGAAGAAATCGTATTCCCAGGGCTCCTGATGCATCGCATCCAACGTACTCACAGGGTCGGACGACGCCCGGGCTTGGCTTTCCATCGCATGATCTCGCCGCGTTCGGTGGTACGGATCACCGTCTCGGTAAAACTGTTGATCGACACGTAGCGTGCCAGGAAGCGTTCCAGCACCGCACCGAGCAGGAACACGCCGGTGCCGCGAAACGCGTTTTCATCGAACTCCAAGGTAATTTCCAGACCGCGACCAAACACAATCGGGCCGGGCATCGGCAGGCGCCGGGTGACGGCCTTGCTGCTGACGTCGCGCAAGCCTTCGATCTGCAATTGCAGGGCCGCGTCGTTGCTGTCGCCATACAGGCGCAGCAATTCGCGCAATGCCGCGGCGCCCTGGCCTTGCTCGCTCAGGGACAAATAGTTGAGCGACAACTGGCTGATCAGGCGCCAGGCCTTGGCGTCATGGGCATGGCTGGCGCGTGGGCGGCTTGGCCCGGCGACGCAACGCACGGATAACACCGGCGCGCTGTCGGCCAGGGTGAAGTCGGTCTTGCCGTTGCCCACGCTCATGAACAACGGCAGGTCGCGGTTGGTGCACAGCGCGGTCACGCCGAGTTGGCGCAGGTCGTGGCGATATGGCGCCTGGCGGCTGTCGACCAGGCTGACAAAGGTTTCGCTGCCCACATAGGTGGAGCGCGGGCCGTTGCGGCGCTGGTCGCTGGACAACACCCGTGGCTCGCGGCGCACGGTGTAGTACGCCTGGTCGCGGCCATAACGGGATGGATCGCGTACCGCATAGAACGGCAAAAAGGGCTGCTCTGGCCCGGTGCCGTGGCCGGTGATGCCGCTCAACGAATGAATTTCGAAATCCATCGGCCGCGTGCGGTCGGCGATCACGTGGTGCTCGTTGACCCGGTCGGACAAGTGGATGCGGTCCACGCGCTTCGGGAACAGGTTGATCGCCGGGGTGCAGAACGGCAAAAACTGCGCTGCGCCGACGCTGCCTTCCAGGCTTGGCTCGTGACGGTCGAACAGCACGATCAGTTCCAGCTCCTGGCCGTCGCAACGTTTGACTGCACGGCTCAGCTCGGCGAATTCGACGAACAGGAAGCGGTGGGGCAGGGCGAAGTATTCCTGCAACAGGCGATAGCCCTGGAACGCGCGCGCGACGACCGGCATGGCCGCATCGGCGTCGTCGAAACCCCGCGAGCGCAGCGCGTCCTGGGGCAGGCGCTCGACCCAATCGCCACCGGGCTTGCGCGCAAACACCGCGCAGGCGTTGCCCAGCAGTTGTTCGTAAAGGCGGAACGGTTGCTCGTCGGCCCCGCTGAGGTACAGCGGCAGGTTGTCCAGGTCGAGGCTGTTGAACGGCAATTCGGCGCCGGTGCGCAGGGTCAGGCGCAGGCCGGCCTTGGCTTTCGGCTCACTGGCGGCCAGGCGCCCGAGCACGGCGGCGGGGTTGCCGAAGTACTCGGCGTTGCTGACCTGCAACGGCCACAGCGTCACCGGGTGCGCGGTGCGGTACTCGCAGCAGGTCTGGGTTTCGCGGCCCAGGGCGGCGCGCAACACGGTGTCGCGCGGCAGCGGGAAGCCGCTGGCCAGGGAGCCTTCGTCGGGGTCGGTCTGCAATTGCACCACGGTCATCGACGGCGTCGGCGCCAGGTAGTGCGGGTAAGCGATTTCCAGCAGGTTGTGGGTGAAGGTCGGGTACTCGGCGTCGAGTTTGAGCTGCACGCGGGCGGTGAGGTAGGCAAAGCCCTCAAGCAAGCGTTCGACGTACGGGTCGGCGCAGTCCATACCGGACAGGGTCAGCCGACTGGCGATCTTCGGGTATTCCTTGGCGAACTCCGCCGCGCTTTCGCGCACATGGTGCAGTTCCTGGTTGTACAGCTCCAGCAGGCGCGGATTCATGGGCGCCTCCGCTGGTCGGCATTCACCACACGCACATGGCCGGATTCCAGGTCGAGGTCGGTTTGCAGCAACAGGCGCAAGGGCACCGGCTGCGCCCACAGGTCGCCTTCGATCTCGAAACTCAGCGCGTTGTGATTCATCTCGCCATGGCCGACGCGGGCTTTGACGCGCAGGGTATGGCGCAGGATGCGCGGTTCAAAGGTGGCAATCGCCTGGTAGATCAGGGCTTCCAGGGCCTTGATGTCGACGCTGGAAACGCTGTTGCCCGCCAGCGCCGGCAGGCCGTAATTGACCACTGAGGTGCCTGCCTGTGTGTGCAGCGTGGCATCGGCATCGAGCAACGACGTGGTATTGAGCAGCCACGCCAGGTCGCGCAGCACCGAGGCTTTCAATTGGGTCAGGGACAGCACGCGTTTATCGGCGCTTTCCTTGGGATTGGTTGGGTCGTCGTCGGTCAACCGGTCCAGCAGGGACGGTTGCAGACGGTCGCGGGAAGCGATTTCAGTTACCACCAAAGCAGCTCCACGGACGGGTTATGAGAGGAACAAAAGGCTGCACTTGAGACCGTAGTGCCGTGGCGCGAAGCCACGGCCTAAGGGCTATCAGCGCTTGGTGTTGGAACGGATGTTCCAGCCAAACTTGATCGCGCCGCCGTCTTTGGTGCCGTCGGCTTTCTGCGGCTGGTAGTCGACCATCACTTGGGCGAAGTTCAGGGTGACGTTTTCAGTCAGGCGGTCATCGCCGCCCGAACCGCCGGTGCTCAGGGACGTTACCAGCACTTCTTCCAGGTTGATCACCATGTACTCGACCTGGCTTTCACCACCGGCCTTGCGCACGGTCAGCTTGACCTTGTCGATGTGCTTGCCGCTGGCGCAATGCATCATCAGGTTCGGCGAGGCCTTGTCGACGTACTTGGTCAGCGACAGGTCCTGGATATTCACCTTGCCCGCGCCGCCGCCACCGCCAACGTGCATATTGCCGGACTGGGCCATGCCCCAGCTCCAGTTCAGCACGTCGATTTCGTCCTTGTGGGCCTTGTCCATGGACTCGCCCTTGATGTCGCCGATCTTGATGAAAATATCAACAGCCATGTTTTCTCCCTGTGTGGCCTCAGCCACTGTATTTGTTAACGCCGCCGACCCCTGTAGGAGCGAGCTTGCTCGCGAAAAACTTGAAGGCGCTGCGTTCATCCAGGATGCCCGCGTCACCGTTGACGACCTTCGCGAGCAAG
>NZ_JAFLXD010000059.1:0-30057 GCF_019891415.1 Pseudomonas sp. SH10-3B
AAACCAGGCGCAGAGGAGTGCCTGATACACCGCATTCGTCTTCATCAGGGGCGCTTCGCACCCCAACGCGGGACAAGCCCGCTCGCCACAGGTTACTTTTACCCGTTCTACTCCTTAACTGACTGGCATTAGGGCTTGCGCTGAGACGCAACGTCTCACGGTCTCATCGCGACCGCACACGTTCTGGCATGGCGCGTCTCGTTTGACCTCGATACCGACCATCCTTGGGGTTCCATTCGGCGGCTCTAAGAAAGGCGTATCCAGGCGTTTTTGCACAGCTGGCACTGGCCTTGCTCTAGCCCCTTGCAACCCACCCGGTGCGCGAGTGCCAACCGTTTCAAGGAGACTTCGCTATGAGCCTTTCGAGCAATTCGCAACGCAGCATGCGTGCCGCTGTCTGGCACGGTCGTAACGATATCCGCGTCGAAGACGTGCCGCTGCCCGTTTCGCCGCCTGCCGGTTGGGTGCAGATCCGCGTGCAATGGTGCGGCATTTGCGGGTCCGATCTGCATGAGTATGTGGCCGGACCGGTGTTCATCCCGGTTGACGCTCCGCACCCGCTGACCGGGATTAAGGGCCAGTGCATTCTCGGTCATGAGTTTTGTGGCGAGATCGTCGAACTCGGTGCCGGCGTGCAGGGCTTCAGCGTCGGCGAGCCGGTGGCGGCCGATGCCTGCCAACATTGCGGCACCTGCTATTACTGCACCCACGGGCTGTACAACATTTGCGAGAACCTGGCCTTTACCGGCCTGATGAACAACGGCGCCTTCGCCGAACTGGTCAACGTGCCCGCCAACCTGCTGTACAAGCTACCGGCGAACTTTCCAGCTGAAGCCGGCGCACTGATCGAGCCGCTGGCCGTCGGCATGCACGCGGTGAAAAAAGCCGGAAGCCTGCTCGGGCAAAACGTCGTGGTGGTCGGTGCCGGCACCATCGGCCTGTGTACCATCATGTGCGCCAAGGCGGCGGGCGCGGCGCAGGTGATCGCGCTGGAAATGTCCGGCGCGCGCAAGGCCAAGGCCCGGGAAGTGGGCGCGACCCATGTGCTCGATCCCAACGAATGCGATGCCCTGGCCGAAGTACGCCGCCTGACCGGCGGGCTCGGCGCGGATGTCAGTTTCGAATGCATCGGCAACAAACACACGGCCAAACTCGCCATCGACCTGATCCGCAAGGCCGGCAAGTGTGTACTGGTGGGCATCTTCGAAGAACCCAGCGAGTTCAACTTTTTCGAGTTGGTGGCCACGGAGAAACAGGTACTCGGCGCGCTGGCCTATAACGGTGAGTTCGCCGACGTGATTGCGTTTATCGCGGATGGGCGGCTGGACATCTCGCCGCTGGTCACGGGGCGCATTCAGCTGGAGGAGATCGTGGGCCAGGGCTTCGAGGAACTGGTTAAAAACAAGGAACACAATGTGAAGATCATTGTGTCGCCTGCTCGGGTCTGAAGCGTGGGCTGTGACCCCACTCCTGACTCCCCAAGCCAGACTGAGGAGGGGAGTGGGGGCAAGATTGTCGGTATGACGCTAAAAATCCTCGCAGCCGGCGGCCTTCAATCACGCATCCACGGGCCAGGTGCCGCGACGCACCATCTCCCGGACACGATCAGCGCCGTTGGCCCGAACCAGTAACTCCATGCGTGCTTTCTCGATGTCCTCGGCGCTCCATTGGTCGGTCGCCATCGTGGCTTTTTCATGGGACCAACCGTTGTCGTAGTGACGCACCACATACTGCTGCTGGTATTCCCACATCGACGTCCCGGGAATCGGCGTGACGATAAACGGGTTGGCGTACGCCATCCCGGCGCCCATGAGGTTGACCGCGTAATCGATGGTGCGGTCGATCAGTTCCAGGCTCTCAACAAAAGGCTTTTGCCCAGGCCCGCCGGGGGGATTGACGAACCCCAGCATGAACCCGCCGGTGACCTGAATGCCGTGCTCGGTAAAAATCTCGATGAGCTCGAACGTCGAGTGCTGGATCGCGTTAAGTCGGGATTTGTTGGAATTGACCAGGCTGTCTTCGTTCGCGCTCTCCACCGCGAGGTAGATGTTGTAGCAGCCATTTTCGGCAATCGAGCGAATGAACTTCCTGGCCGTGAGCCCGCCTTTTACTGCCTCGATCACATTGCGATATTGCGGGTTCTTGCGCTCCTTCTCATCCATCTGGTCGATGAAGCGTTCGCCCAAATGCAGCAGGATCAGGTTGAAAAGGCTCAACCCGCCTTCTTCGACCCAGGGCAAGTCATGTTTTTTCAGGAGCTTGCCAACCTCCATCGCATACAACGGGTCGTGCATCAGGTGATCGTCCTCGATCAGCACTTCAGTGACCCCTTGTTTCACCAGATCGGCCAGGTGCAGGTCAAACCAGTCCAGGCCAAGTGCACGCCAAGGGCCGTTGATTTTCGGGATGTAGCAGAAGTTACAGTTCACGTTGCAGCCAATCGTGGAGAATATCTGCGCCCAGGCGCCATGTTTGCGTACGCGTGCCCCTGAGGAGTGATAAGGTTGCAGGTAATGCTTCATGTCCAGAAAGCTGAAGTCCGGCAAGGGCATGACGCCCAGCCGCTCTTCGAGGTCCTGCCGCTTGGGGATGATGCTCAGGTAGCTGGACTTCTGGGTGGGCCGAATCAGTTGCCCCCGGCTGTCGCGGTACGCCACCCCAGGTACGGCATTGATGTCTGTGCCTTCGTGAGTCAAGGCATCCAGCAGCAGGGTAAAGGCGCGGTCAGCTTCATTGATCAGCGCAAAGTCGAAGGCCGAATCCAGCAGTGCGTTCTTCCAGTCACCACTGGAGTGAGCGCCGCCAGTGACCAGCACCAGGTTGGGATCGAGGGTTTTCACCAGCTCGGCCAACGCCCGTGCATTGCCCCATTGCACGGTGTAGTTGCACTGGATCCCGACAATATCGGGCTGCGCGGTTTCGATGATTTCGCGTATCTGCGTATCGGTCAGGCCGTAGCGGATCAGATGCCCTTGGTCGACCTTGACCAGGCTGTGCTCCTGGGACCAGCCGGCAAAGGGCGAATCGACGATCTGCACGTCATAACCGGCACGGCGGGCTACCGTGGCGATGCGCAACAGGCCGATAGGCGTACCGGCACGCTTCATCACTTCGAACGTATCAATGCCGATGCGGGCAAATGCGCTGTCGTGTGACGTGGGCTCGATCAGGCGTGTGTAGGGCGGCACAAACAGCAGCACACGAGGCGCCTCGCCATGGGCGCGACGACGGATGCCGGTTCGGCTGTTCAGCAACGATGGCTTTCCCAGATGACTGAGTAAGGGCCGCGTGGGTGCGACTGAAAAACTCGGCCCGTCGCTCTCGATCCTCATGGTTCCCTGCGAAGCTATCAAGTTCATTTCCCTGTCTCCTTACCCGTCGAGATCAACGCGAGGTCGTGCGTGAGCGTGAAGTGGCGATGACCGCCCCAGTAATGATCAACACCGCGGGAATCATCAAGATCGGCTTGGCATCGCTTTGCCCCACGGCAATCAGCAGCAGCGTGGAGAACAGCGGCGCCAGGTAAGACAGGGCGCCCAGCATCGATAGGTTTCCGTGCTTGGTCGCGTGGTCCCAGGCGAAAAAAGCCAGCCCCACCGGGCCCAAACCCAGGGCAATGATCGCCGCCCACTGGCCCGGCTCAGGCCGCACCGTGGTTTCGAACGCCAGGTGGCAGAGCCCCCCGGCCACAGCCACCAGCCCGCAAATACCCCCGACTATGCTGCTCGGAACATGGCTGAACCGCCGGTTGAACACCGAATAAATCGCCCAGACCCAGGCACACGCAAAGGCGGCGGCGTAACCGATAACCGGCATCGACGCACTGTCACTCCGGGCCCGCAGTTGCATGATGAAGGCCGTCCCCGCCAAGCCGAGCAAGGCGCCCAACAGCTGGCGCTTGCGCAGCGACTCGCCGGTGGCAAAGCTCGACAGCAGCACGATCAGCAGCGGCCACAGGTAGGCAATCAGGCTGGCTTCAGCCGCAGGCGCGGCCTTCAGGGCAAAGAAATACAACGCGTGATAGACGAAGATCCCGGCAAACCCCGTCGCCCACACAGACCACGGTTGGCGCCAACTGCTGAACCCTGCTGCGCCACGCATCCCCAGCACGCACAGGCTGGCCACGAACGCGACCGCGAAGCTCAAAGCCAGCAACTGAAAGGCCGGGATCCCGGCGGTCAAGGTGGTCAGAAGCGCCAGGCACGCCCACAAAAACACGGCAATCACCCCGATCAGCGTCGCACTGGCGGTGCCCTTGGCAAGGGTGATGGATGGGTTGGAAATGCTCATGCAAGCCCCGTCTGCGGATAATCCTCAAGCGGGAACAATAGAAAGGTCGAGAGAGCGAGTATTGATCAGGCCCGCCAAAGAATTGTTCGGGACTGCTGTTTTTTCAGTGATCTCGCCCTTGTTTTCGCACCACGGCCGGCGTCAGATGGCGGGCTTTCTTCAGGGCATGGGTTAACGCACTCTGGTCGGCGTACCCGGCGCGATGCGCAATATCAATGATCGACAAAGACGTTTGGCGCAGCAGGTCAATGGCCAGATTCAGACGCAAGTTCGCGATATGCGAGAACGGCGTTGTGTTCAGGTGCTGCCCAAACAGCACATACAAGCGCCGCTCACTGGTGCCCGCATAACGCGCAATATCATGCGCCGTCAGGGCCGTGCCCAAGTGCTGCTCGATGTAGGCCAGCGCGCGAGCAAGAATGAACTGACCGGGATCGCTCCGCGCAACCTCGGGCTGCAATAACGAACACAACAGCAACCGACTCCAGGACTCGGCCATCGCGAGCGAGCCGACCAACTGTGCCCCGTTGCAGCTGGCGTAATCGAGCAAATGCCGTATATCGGGCCTGACCGCAAAAAAGCGCTTGTCGTTGAGTGGGTCAAATGACGCAACCGTACCCTTCTGCGCCTCGCCACGCTCGGTCGAGACGTCCAGCACCAGGAAACGGTTATGGGTATTGGCCAGGAACGTATGCCGAGCCCCAGCAGAAATCACCACCCCCTGACTCGCATCGACCTTGCCACCTCGACCGTCGACCTCAATCTCCATCGACCCGGATTGAGGGAGCACGATTTGATGAAAGTCGTGCTGGTGAAGCTCGACCTGACCGGAGTAGGAGCGCAATGAGAGGGAGAGCGATTGGGGGGTGGGGGTGCTCATCCGTGAGTCTCCGGGGGTGAGGGGCTTAGCGTACGTTACTGTTGTGTTTGGATGCCAGACTGTATTTGGGGGGATTTTGGCTGGGGGGTGTTGTTATTGTTGGGTTTGGGGTTGTGTTTATGAGGACGCTAAGGCGCTTGATTAAAAGGCGCGACAGGGGGGATTCACGGGTCGTCAGAAACAAGAAGGCCCGCACGGGGCGGGCTTCTTGGGGGGGGCGTAGACTGTCTGAGATAGCCCGAGACTGCTATATGCCCGGCGCCGTTTGAACCTGGAGGTGATGTTGCCGTTTTCAGAGGGCTTGGTCTTCTTCGATTTTCCGAGGGATACACCAGGGGATACACGGTACTGTCTGCTGGGGTGTTTTCGGCCGGTTTCACGCTGGCTGAAAAAGCCGTCGAGATTCGTTGCTCCATCCCCGACGAGCGGTACCGCGATCTTGATAAACCCGCCGTGGGTGTAAAGAAGTGGTCATCATCGCCACTGCACTGATGGACCAGTCCAAAAGCGGCATGATTATCTAGCTCCTCACTTCTGAGGAGGTAGTGCTGTCGCGGTGTGGCACTTCCGCCGCACAGAGGCGTTCTTGATATTCCCCCGTGCCAGCACCACCCCGGAATAGGGTAGTGCCTTTCCTTTCCCTCGCTCTATGGAAGTCCTTATCGTTTGGATCTATGCTGGCCACCTGCGATCAAGGAGTGCTGAGTTATGCCCAAAGGAATGCCCACCGCAGCCCAGTTGTGGGAGGGGGATGTCTCCTTCTTCTCATTGGACACTGATCTCATCCAAAGCGCCGGCTACAATTTCGCTGAGGGCGCATTGAAGCAGTTACCCAGGCAGCTTCCGGACACAATGGCCCTGTATCTGTCTGACGTTGTTGTTCGCGAAATTGTGGCTCATCGGATGGTCAAAGTAATGGAGGCTGTTGGAAGCTTTAAAACGGCCTCGGGCAGCCTAAAGCGCCTTGCCACTGCACCGATGGAGCACATTGATGGATTATTCGACGGACTGGATGTAGAACGAACTGCTTCGAAAGCCTTCCGCGATGAAGTTGAGGCGTACGCTAATAGCTGCGGCGGTGGTGATGTCCTACCGGTTGCAGGGAGTAATCTGGCACAGCAGATGTTTAACCTCTATTTTGCTGGCGAAGCACCTTTTGCAAAGCGGAAAGATAAGAAATCAGAATTCCCTGATGCTGCTTCCCTGTTGTTGCTTGAAGGGCATGCAGAGGAAAAGCGCACGATGGGAATTGTTGCTTCCGGCGATGAAGGCTGGAGCACATTTGCAGATGAGTCGGATTATTTGTACTGCGTAAGATCTATTGAAGAGCTTGCTGCTTTATTTGCTGCAACCGATGAGCACGCTCAGGCTGTAGAGCAAAAAGTCATAGATGCTGTGAAAACGGATGGCTCCCCAGTCAAAGACGCAGTTAACGACGCGCTTGTCGAGCATGTGGTTAACGCTTCATGGAGCGCGGATAACGTGGTTAGCGGTACTGTGTCGCGTGTAGAGGCCGAAGTTAACGATGCGCAGCTCAGCTCTTTCGAAATTGATGCTGCCGAAGTCTGGTCGCTAAGTGATGATAAGGCAACATGGGTCATCGAGCTGGCAATTAAGGCCGAGGTCGATTTATCAGTATACGTCGATTTCTTCGCTTGGGATTCCATCGATCGTGAAGAGATTTCTATTGGCTCAGATTCATTTGCGTCATCGGTAGTCATTGAAGTCCAAGCTTATCTGACATGTTCCGGCGTGCAAGGCGACTCTTCTCCAGAAGACTGGGATATTGAAATCGATATTGCTCAAGGCAGTTACGACTGTGAGCCCATGGATGTCGAACCTGATTTTTTCGATTAAGTAATCTGAGCCCCCTATAGTTTGAGTGCTCGTTCATTGATGCGTGGTCGATTCTGGCGCGGGAATGAAGCGGGGGCTAGCAGACGACCTGCAGATGTCACCAGCGGAACGTGAGCAGCTACTTGGAATCCTGGGGCCGGACAGCCTGGCGCGCTGACCAGTTTTCGCTCCAGGGTGAACAATTCGTTCATCACCTGCTCCGACCTGCTGTCAGGTCGTTAGAAGCCCCGGAAAATACTTGACGGACGTCTAGCGCCAGCACGCCACCTTTAACTCTGTGAGCGGCATATTGCTTGGGCTGCGGGCAACTTGGCCGTGTTCTGTCGTCGGAAATCCGTCTAGGGCCTGTCTAGTATTGCCTGGGGCCCTAAGGGTTTGTCTGGCCCGGTATTTCACCACCCCATCCCGTCAGCAGGGCCTTGATATTGATCGAGCAATTACCTTGACGGGTACCTCTAGAATTCTTGACGAGGCTAAGGCTGGCCAATCTGCGCGAATGCCCGCAAAGCTTTGTCCTGCGTGGCTTTCAGCGATCCAACTGCTGGTGGCACCAGATAAATCCGTCAAGACCTGTCAAGAATTTCGTCAAGGTTGCGTCAAGGCTGGTCAAGGATTCTGGAGGCGTTTACCTGGTTCGATTCTGGGCCACTGGTCAAGCAAATGACCGTCGCGGCTCTCCCCGATTCTGGACGAGGTAGCTATCCGGTCGCCTACCAGATCTGCCGCCAGCCGGCGCACGCGTTGGTTCCTAGGCGGACTTGGATGATCCGCGGCCTCCACATATGTCCAGAGCCTGTCCAGAATCCGTCAGGGGTCTGTCAGGGGTATGAGACGGAAAAACCCTTAACTTTGACGGCCTCCGCACGGGGTTAGCCTCAGACGGCCACGCTCGCTGAATCCGTCTTATGCCTGTCTCACATTCGCCAGCGATTCGGTAAAGGCCGGGTAAAAGTAAGCGGGACATAAGGGGGTATCCGTCTGGGGGCCTTCAGGGGGATCAGTAGCACGTATACTTCGTAGGCGAGGGCGAGTACAGAACTTCTTACCCCCCACTGGGCGCGTTGTGCCATATGCGTTTTTCATTTTAGATATGAGTCAGGATTCAGCTTCGCTGATGGGAGCGGACTTACTAAGAGCGGGTTTTGTTTACGTCCGAAATTTTATCGTAGATTCGGGCTCTAGCCTTGACGCTTTTGTTCGTCTCTCCTGGGAATGCTCCTGTAGATCCCATCTTGATTAGATCGTTAGGCTCTGGTGCTCGATATCCATTCTCGTCGCAATGTCCGAGCAGCCAGTTATAGTTCGTGGCTATCAGAGTTTTCCATTGCTCTGTTATGTACTCAGCGTCAGTGGAAGATGTGCTGATCAACGACAGGGCAGTAAGCCTACGCTTGATGTCATCAATGTATAAAGGCAGTGTTTCAGCATACCGCAAGGAAATATAATCACTCAGTGAGGCCACGTATATGAGGACGTAGGGGAGTCTGCTGTAAAGAAATGACCACTGCCCTTCTATTTCTTCTTCCCCTGAAAATATAAAGTTCACGTTATGTGGCTCTGTTCTTAATGCATGATGCTCTGTGAATAAGTGCATCGCCTTATTGCATATTCCGTCAAAGCTATCTTGCTCCAATTTGTCATACCGAAGCTTTGCTAAATATTCGGCATCAAATTTATCCTGCTCGCCGATTATCTCTAGCACCTTTTGAATGCGCTTGGTATGCCCAGGTACGCCACCAGCATTTTGCGGGCGTAATTTCAGCGGATCTATAGAAAGCTTCTCGGCAAAATCTTCTTTATTTGCAATTACCGATTCGAGTAGATAAAGGCTTTCTTGCAAGGGCTTCCTAAGCAGCATGTAGGAAATAGCAAGCTTGCCTTTGCGGGAGGTCTCTAACGCCTCAAAAATACAGTGCAACATATCGGATAAAACAGCAGGGAAAACCAAGCTTACTAGTACATCTACCTTATCCTCCAATCGGCCGCTACTTTTGAACCATTCAAAGATGTCATCTGCCTCCTCAAAGGAAGCTTTATCTTCATGATTTTGAAATTTAATATTTTTTACGAACAGCCCAGCCTCCATACCAGATACAAGTAATTGAGCGATGACGTCATGTGCTGCAAAACATAGCTCAAATGCAGCATGGAATTTTTCAGGTAGGTGGGTGCTAGGTGCTTTGAGCCGTGGGTGCATAGACTTCACTCCTTCGATCCTATGGGCAGCATACAGCTTGCAACTGTGACCAATACGAGGTCCGAGGTAAAAGAAATTCGTAATGAGATAGGTTGGTCTTCGATTACCTTGTGGCATGTCCTGATTGTAGACTTTGTCCTTTTTATAAGTCGGCTTTCAGTGGAAACCACTACAAAACCCTGGAAACCATAGTGGAAACCAGCGCCTGGCAACCATAACTTTTCATAACAGGCTGGCCGCCTGGTTCGCACCAGGTTCGCGTAAGAGGGTGCGAACCAAAAGTGCGAACCTCCGCGCGAACCTGCTACTGGTACGTACCCGAACGCGTAGCAACCGTGCGCGTACCCAAGCGACGAGCCTTCGTCGTTGCTGGGCTGTTTACGCTGTTGCACGAGCATCACGCTGGTCCTGTGGTGCAGGAGATTCCCGGATTTTCTAGCAATCATAGGTTCAATAGGCGAAGACGAGACTTTGTGCTAAATAAACCCTTGCCAAGATGGCGTCGTGCTATCAAGCAAACTAAAAAGGACAAGGGAATGCAATTTGTCACTAATGGTCCTGACATCCCAGAGGAGCTATTGCAGGCTCATGAAGAAGGTCGGGTTGTCTTTTTCTGTGGTGCTGGGATTTCTTATCCTGCGGGGCTGCCAGGCTTCAAGGGATTGGTAGAGCAAATTTATAAACTGACCGGCACGGCGCTTACAGACATTGAGAAAGAGGTATTCAGTCAAGGTCAGTTTGATGCAACGCTAGATCTGCTAGAGCGACGACTGCCTGGACAGCGCCTCGCGGTAAGACTAGCTCTAGCAAATGTGCTTAAGCCTAAGCTTCGTCGCAAAGGCGCGACAGAGACACATGAAGCTTTGCTTACGTTGGCTCGGAGCCGCGAAGGAGCGTTGCGACTGGTCACAACTAACTTTGATCGCGTTTTCGATACCGCAGCAAAGCGCTCGCATCAGAGGTTCCAGGCATACTCTGCTCCGATGCTGCCTATTCCTAAAAAAAGTCGCTGGAATGGTCTCGTTTATCTGCATGGCCTACTACCAAAAAACACAGATGAAACGGCCTTAAATCGCTTAGTGATGACGAGCGGTGACTTTGGTTTGGCATATCTCACGGAGCGCTGGGCTGCGCGCTTCGTGAGCGAGTTGTTCCGAAACTATGTGGTTTGCTTTGTGGGATATAGCATCAATGATCCCGTCTTGCGCTACATGATGGATGCATTGGCTGCAGATCGAATGCTGGGGGAGATTACGCCACAGGCTTGGGCATTAGGAGACTGCGTGCCCGGGCAAGAACATCTCAAGAAAGTAGAGTGGGAGGCTAAGGGCGTTACCCCGATCCTTTACGACGTGATTGCCGATAGCCATGATCATTGGGCCCTGCATAAAACCTTACAGGCCTGGGCGGAAACTTACCGTGATGGTGTTACGGGTAAAGAGCGGATAGTCATAAACCATGCCCTAGCTCGACCATCTGCGAGCACACGCCAAGATGATTTTGTTGGTCGAATGCTATGGGCTTTGTCCGACAAGTCCGGACTGCCAGCTCGACAGTTTGCAATGTTTAATCCAGTTCCGTCACTTGATTGGTTGCTCGATGCTTTTTCCTTGGAGCGATATCAACACGGTGATCTGTCCCATTTTGGCGTTCCTCCGCGTGTCGAGGTTGATGCAAAGCTGCGCTTCAGTTTTGTTCGCCGCCCAGCCCCATACCCCCTTGCGCCAGCTCAGATGCTGGTTTCTGGAGGTCCTTCTGGGTCTCAATGGGATGAGGTGATGTTTTATATTGCCCGTTGGTTAGTCCGGCACCTAAATGATCCCCAGCTCGTTATTTGGATCGCCCAGCGAGGCGGGCAATTACATGAGCGTCTGCAGTTTCTGATCGAAGATCGCCTAAATGAGTTTGCTCGGTTGGAGCGTGAGGGTAAATCGGCAGAGCTGGACGAGATTCGCAAGCATGAGCCCAACGGAATCCCAGGTTCTTTAATGCGAACGCTTTGGCGTCTGTTACTCACTGGAAGGGTCAAGTCGCCTTGGCGCGAGCTAGACATTTATCGTTGGAAAGATCGCTTGAAATGGGACGGGCTGACTGCAACGCTGCGCTTGGAGTTGCGAGAACTACTTGCGCCTAAGGTTACATTGAAGAAGCCATTTCGATGGTATGAAGAGCCAAGTGTAAACGTCGAGCCCACTCGCCTTCGACAGATCGTAGATTGGGAAATAGTGCTGGCAACGGATCACGCTCAATCCACATTTCAAGACCTCTCGGGTGATGACTGGGCGTCCGCGCTGCCGTTGTTGTTAGAGGATTTTCAGCAACTACTGCGTGATGCATTAGATCTACTGTGCGAATTGGGCGAGGCGGATGATCGCAGCGATCGATCTTATTGGGACCTACCCTCGATTATTCCGCATCGTCAGAACCGTGGCTTTCGTGAGTGGGTTTCCTTAATCGAGCTTGTGCGAGATTCTTGGTTGGCAGTGCGCAAAACTGATGCCCTTCGCGCGCTGCGTATTGCCCAGGGATGGTTCGAAATCCCCTATCCCACATTCAAACGATTGGCTTTTTACGCTGGCGGCCAGGGTGGCTGTATTGCTCCAGAGCAATGGACAGAGTGGCTGTTGGCCGACGAAGCATGGTGGTTGTGGGCACCTGAAACCCAGCGGGAGGTTTTGCGTCTTCTTGTGTTGCAAGGCCAGTTATTGACGCATCCCGCACAAGGCCGGTTGGAGGAGGCAATTATGGTGGGACCTCCTCGTGAAATGTATAAAGAGGACCTCACCCCTGATAGATGGAAACATTTGGTCGAGCGCTCCGTATGGCTCCATCTTTCCAAGTTAAAGCTTTCCGGACTGGTGTTGGGGCCCATGGCTTCAGGACGTTTGGATGAGATTTCAATAGCCCACCCTCAGTGGGAATTGGCTACAAACGAGCGCGATGAGTTCTCCCATTGGATGAGCGGAACAGGAGATCCTGACTTTGACGAGCATCGAGAATTAGAAGTTGCACCGCGTAAGCGGGTAGACCTGGTGTGTTGGCTTCAGCAACCTGCTCCGGAACACCATTTCCGCCATGAAGATACTTGGCGCGAAGTCTGTCGAAAACACTTGCTGAATAGCCTTTACGCGTTGAGTGACTTAGCAGAAGCGGCAGTTTGGCCTGCAGAACGCTGGAAGGAGGCGCTATATGTCTGGAGCGAGCAGCGAAGGGCGCAGCAGTCGTGGAGATATGCGGCACCCATCGTACATGGAATGCCGGATGAGATTCTCTTGGAGCTTCCCCATGCCTTGGGCCGCTGGCTGCAAGAAATTTCCAAAGCTATTGGCCGACATGAGTTAATTTTTCTAGAGTTATGCAGCCGGTTATTGGCACTGCCGTTGGAGGCCGACTCGGGCATGATGCAGAATGGCGCACCACTCAACCAACCCGTTACGGAAGCGATCAATCATCCCGTAGGGCACGTCACACAGGCGATAATAAATTTCTGGTTCAAGCGTGGGCCGAATGATGGTGATTTTCTTCCGAGTGATATCGAGCCTATCTTCGCTCAGCTATGCGATGTAAGGGTCGACCGATTCCGTCACGGTCGCGTGTTGTTAGCTGCCTCTTTAATTGCTCTCTTCCGTGTGGATCGCCCGTGGACTGAGCAGTACCTATTGCCCTTGTTTAGCTGGACTACAAATCCAATAGAAGCCAAGGCCGTGTGGGAGGGTTTCCTGTGGTCACCTCGGCTTTATCGTCCACTACTAGTCGCATTCAAACCATATTTTCTTGAAACGGCAGATCATTATGTTGACTTGGGTGAGCACACCCAACAGTTTGCTGCATTTTTGACTTACGCTGCCTTAGAGCAGATTGATGGCTACACGGTGGAGGAGTTTCGGGCCGCTTTCGGTGCTTTACCTCAAGAAGGGCTTCAAGAATCGGCCCAAGCACTCTCGCAGGCGCTTGAAGGTGCTGCTGATCAACGCGAGGATTACTGGAGGAATCGAGTTCAGCCATTCTGGCAGCATATCTGGCCGAAAAACCGAGCGCTCGCAACCAGTGGTATAGCCGAGTCTTTGGTTAGATTAAGTATTGCTGCGGGCCCTGAGTTTTCGAGTGCGTTTTTGGCTGTACAGGATTGGTTGCTCCCGATAGAACATCCGCACTACGTAGTGCATCAATTATATGAGTCAGGATTATGCAATCGCTTTCCTATGGATGCCTTGCGACTTCTGAACGCAATAATTGATGATCAGCCGTGGGCTCCACGTGAGCTGCAGCAGTGTCTCAATGCGATAGCGCAGACAAGCCCTTTGCTGACTCATGAAGCCCAGTATCAGCGACTCACCGAGTACTCTCGTAGACGGGGAAGGTAATTCAGTAAAGGCGGCTCAACGGTCTTTTTTAAAAGGCCGTTGAAGTCCGCTTCAGCAAGAAAAAATAGCTTGAGCGTCTTCGACTTTCGCGTTGAGCATTAGCTCGACGGGGCACACCGACCTTCTACGGTGGATACCAGAGTGGATACCGCCCGATCTGGTCAGCGCCGGCGACTTAACAAAACTTAACCTTTTTTCAGGTCGAGAACTTGTCAAAACTTGACATCAAGCGCGCACCAGAACCTGACAAAACCTGACATTGGATCGAGTGCGGGGCCTGTCGCGATGTTGACAAATGTTGACGTCGGATCGGCCTGGAGTCGATGAGAGCGCTCGCGGACTGTTAGCAAAAGTTAGTCCCTTGGGAGGTTGGCCAACCCGTCACCCCGTTAACAATTATCAAGGTTGGCGGGCGTCGGGCCACTCGGTGAGATAGGTTTCGTTGCTCAATGGTACGAATTGCTGGGCAATCGGAAGCTTGAGTAGGCTTCGCGTTCGATCTACTACGGAGGCGATCTCTGAAGTAAATAATTTTTGATCATGAGCCATCGAAGCCAACTGCGCCGCTCGGTCCTGTAGTGATCTCATCCATTGAGCCTTGGGCTCTTCTTTCGCAATTCTAGAAAACTGATATTCCGCGATGTCGGCTTTGCCAGAGGCACGGTGTCGGCTAAAGGGCTGCGTTTTATCTCGCTGCGCTTCATTTTCCTTGTACCCCTCAGTTTCAATTATTTCAGAAGGTACATGAAGGGATACACGAGGGGAATATATAGGGAGAGGCAAGGAGAGATAGCCAGAAACAAGAAAGCCCGCACAAGGCGGGCTTCTTAGGGTGTTTCGTAGACTGTCTGAGACAACCAGAAACTAGTATGTGGTGCACCCGGCGGGATTCGAACCCACGACCCCTGCCTTCGGAGGGCAGTACTCTATCCAGCTGAGCTACGGATGCTTGTGCGGGCGACATCATACCCATGTCGACCTTGGGCGTCCATGCCGGTCTTTGGCCGTTCAAACGTAGGCATTTGCCGCGCGGAGGCCCTGCGCCGGGCGCCGTTGGTCAACGCGGCGGAACGCGCTCAAATCACGCTGATCAGAAAAATCCGGCAAATGCGCCGTTTTCGTTCTTTTTTTCGAACAGACTATTGCCCTGTACCCCCATTGATCCTAGGATTCGTTTGAGATTTCAAACGCTCTGTCTCTCGTGCGCTATTTATTGATCGCGCGCGCGGGGGCTGATTTCCCTGACGGCAGCCCACAAGGCGCCTTTCAACAACTCTAATTCGCTCCGCGTGCGCGCGGTGCTGTTAAGGAAAGCCGACATGCAGCTCAAAGATTCCCTGTTGTTCCGCCAGCAAGCCTTTATCGATGGCGCTTGGGTGGATGCGGACAACGGTCAGACCATCAAGGTCAACAACCCTGCCACGGGCGAGATTATCGGCACCGTGCCAAAGATGGGCGCTGCGGAAACCCGTCGCGCTATCGAAGCTGCCGACAAGGCGCTGCCGGCCTGGCGTGCGCTGACCGCCAAGGAGCGCGCCAACAAGCTGCGCCGTTGGTTTGAGCTGCTGATCGAAAACCAGGACGACCTCGGTCGCCTGATGACCCTGGAACAAGGCAAGCCGCTGGCTGAAGCCAAGGGCGAAATCGTCTACGCCGCGTCCTTTATCGAGTGGTTTGCCGAAGAAGCCAAGCGCATCTATGGCGACGTGATCCCCGGCCACCAGCCCGACAAGCGCCTGATCGTGATCAAGCAGCCTATCGGCGTGACCGCCGCCATCACTCCGTGGAACTTCCCGGCCGCGATGATCACCCGTAAAGCCGGCCCGGCCTTGGCCGCCGGTTGCACCATGGTGATCAAGCCTGCTTCGCAAACCCCGTTCTCGGCCCTGGCCCTGGTTGAGCTGGCGCACCGTGCCGGTATCCCGAAAGGCGTGCTGAGCGTGGTTACCGGCAGCGCCGGCGACATCGGCGGCGAGCTGACCAGCAACCCGATCGTGCGTAAATTGTCCTTCACCGGCTCGACCGAAATCGGTCGCCAGTTGATGGCCGAATGCGCCAAGGACATCAAGAAAGTTTCCCTGGAACTGGGCGGCAACGCGCCGTTCATCGTGTTCGACGACGCGGACCTGGATAAGGCCGTCGAAGGCGCGATCATCTCCAAGTACCGCAACAACGGCCAGACCTGCGTCTGCGCCAACCGCCTGTACATCCAGGATTCGGTGTACGACGCGTTCGCCGAAAAACTGAAAGTGGCGGTGGCCAAATTGAAGATCGGCAACGGTCTGGAAGAAGGCACCACCACTGGCCCGCTGATCGACGAAAAAGCCGTGGCCAAGGTCCAGGAACACATCGCCGACGCCCTGAGCAAAGGCGCCAAGCTGTTGGCCGGTGGCAAGGTCATGGAAGGCAACTTCTTTGAACCGACTATCCTGGTCGACGTGCCGAAAAACGCCGCCGTTGCCAAAGAAGAAACCTTCGGCCCGCTGGCGCCGCTGTTCCGCTTCAAAGACGAAGCTGAAGTGATCGCGATGTCCAACGACACCGAGTTCGGCCTGGCTTCCTACTTCTACGCCCGCGACCTGGGCCGTGTGTTCCGTGTGGCCGAGGCCCTGGAATACGGCATGGTCGGGGTCAACACCGGGTTGATCTCCAACGAAGTGGCGCCGTTCGGCGGCATCAAGGCCTCGGGCCTGGGCCGTGAAGGCTCCAAGTACGGGATCGAGGATTATCTGGAAATCAAATACCTCTGCCTGGGCATCTAAGCCGGGAAGGGATTGCAGTAAACGCAAAGGGCACGAGAGCGCTGACCCTTTGCGTGTTTCACACCGTTATTCGTAGTGGCCGGGAAAGCTGTGGCAGTCGATCATCGCATGCTGCCGTAGTTGCCTCCCCGTCACGTATTCCTTGAACAACGCCACCCGATGAGTGGCGAATGAGGACTTTATGAGCAAGACCAACGCTTCCCTGATGAAACGCCGCGAAGCCGCTGTACCGCGCGGTGTTGGCCAGATTCACCCGATCTTCGCCGAATCCGCGAAGAACGCCACAGTGACCGACGTTGAAGGTCGCGAGTTCATCGACTTCGCCGGCGGTATCGCCGTGCTGAACACCGGCCACGTGCACCCGAAAATCATCGCCGCCGTGACCGAGCAGCTGAACAAGCTGACCCACACGTGCTTCCAGGTACTGGCCTACGAGCCGTACGTAGAAGTGTGCGAAAAAGTGAACGCCAAGGTCCCAGGCGATTTCGCCAAGAAAACCCTGCTGGTCACCACCGGTTCCGAAGCCGTTGAAAACGCCGTGAAAATCGCCCGTGCCGCGACTGGCCGTGCTGGCGTGATCGCCTTCACCGGCGCCTACCACGGCCGCACCATGATGACCCTGGGTCTGACCGGTAAAGTCGTGCCTTACTCGGCCGGCATGGGCCTGATGCCCGGCGGCGTGTTCCGCGCACTGTACCCGAACGAACTGCACGGTGTCAGCGACGACGACTCCATCGCCAGCATCGAGCGCATCTTCAAGAACGATGCCGAGCCGCGTGATATCGCCGCCATCATCATCGAGCCGGTACAGGGCGAAGGCGGTTTCTACGTCGCGCCGAAGCCATTCATGAAGCGCCTGCGCGAACTGTGTGACAAGCACGGCATCCTGCTGATCGCCGACGAAGTGCAAACCGGTGCCGGCCGTACCGGTACCTTCTTCGCCATGGAACAGATGGGCGTTGCCGCCGACCTGACCACCTTCGCCAAATCCATCGCTGGCGGTTTCCCGCTGGCCGGTGTGTGCGGCAAGGCCGAGTACATGGACGCCATTGCCCCAGGTGGCCTGGGCGGCACCTACGCCGGTAGCCCGATCGCTTGCGCCGCTGCGTTGGCGGTGATGGAAGTGTTCGAAGAAGAGCACCTGCTGGACCGCTGCAAGGCTGTCGGCGAGCGCCTGGTGACTGGCCTCAAGGCGATTCAAGCCAAGTACCCGGTGATCGGCGATGTGCGTGCCCTGGGCGCGATGATCGCGGTCGAGTTGTTTGAAGACGGCGACAGCCACAAGCCAAACGCTGCTGCTGTTGCGGCCGTGGTGGCCAAGGCGCGTGACAAGGGCCTGATCCTGCTGTCCTGCGGCACCTACGGCAACGTGTTGCGCGTACTGGTCCCGCTGACCGCACCGGACGAGCTGTTGGACAAAGGCCTGGCAATCATCGAAGAGTGCTTCTCCGAGCTGTAACACAGGCCCTGTAGGAGCGAGCTTGCTCGCGAAAAACGCCCAGGCACCGCGCTATTCTGGTTGCCCGCGTTATCGTTGACGGTCTTCGCGAGCAAGCTCGCGCCTACAAACAACAAAAAACCGCTTCGGCGGTTTTTTTGTGCCCCAACATTTTACGCAGTCGGCGTCATTGTCTAAGGTTGCAAGCATTGCCGATGGAGCGTGCTGGATGACTGCTGTTGATTTGCCGGCTGTACCCCGAGTGTTGATTGCCGAGGCGGACCCTTGGTCACGGGATCTGCTCAAGCAAGTGTTGTTGAATGTGCGCTGCGACGCGCGGCTGGATGTGTGTGCCGATGGGCAGCAGGCCGCCACGCTGCTGCGGGAAAAGGCCTACGACTTGATCCTGGCGGATTGGGAGCTGCCGGGCATCGATGGCCTCAGCTTGTTGCGCAACGTGCGTCAGACGCGCCGCGCGCCCGCGCTGCCGTTCATTCTGCTGAGCAGCCGCAATGACAGCGCCAGTGTGCGCGAAGCCCTGCCCCTGGCGCCCACGGCGTACCTCACCAAACCCCTGAACATGGAAAGCCTGACCCAGCGCCTGCAGGACCTGCTGCTTAACGAAGGCGAAAACGTGTACTGCGAGATTCCGTCGCTGGCGCCTGGCATGACGTTGCCCGTGTTCCTCGAACGCCGTCGCGAAGCGTCCGATGGCGCGCCGTTGCGGGTCGATGTGAAAGCCGCCGTGCAAGCCAGCCTCGGGCCCGACGGCTTGGACCTCAAGCACCTGGAAGACCAGGTGCGCATGGACCCGCAAATCACCGCCGTGCTGATCGCCGCTGCCAACAGCGCCGGCCATCACGGCTCGCCGGTGCAAACCCTGCCCGAGGCGTTGCACAAGCTCGTCGCCGGGCAAAGCATGAACCTGATCCTCGGCCTGGCCCTCAAGCACAACGTGGTATTGGGTGACCCGGGCCTGGTGGCGTACGCCGAGCGCCATTGGCAATTGTCCCAAGACACCGCCGACTATGCTCGGGGCCTCGCGCGTATGTTTGGGCTGGACGACGAGCGTTGTTACTGCGCCGGCATCCTGCACCGGTTAGGCGACCTGGCGTTGTTGCGCTGCCTGGAAGAGTGGCGCCAAGGCGGCGGGGCGCTGGATGACGAAGCGATTGGCGAGTCCCTCTACACCTTTGGCGCCGCCTATGGCTCAGCCCTGCGCGCCCGGTGGCGGTTGCCATTGGAGTTGCGCCAATTGATTGCGGCGACCTATTCCCTGGAGGGCGGGGTGTACGCCCGGGATGCGCTGGTGGTGAACCTGGCTGCGCAAATGGCTCGTTTGACCGAGCATGAAGGGCTGGAAGAGCTGGCCCGCGGCAAGACCGCGCGCTTGCTGAAGATTGGTTTGTCGGAGCTGATGAGGCTGCGCAAGCCTTAGAGAACAATGAAGTTCTAACCCGCAATCACACGATTCTTGCCCAGGCGCTTGGCCTCATACATCGCGGCATCGGCGCGGGCGAACAGGCTGTCCAGGGTTGAGTCTTCCTCGGTCAGGCTGGCCAGTCCCTGGCTGATGGTCACGCCGAACGTCTGGCCTTCGTAGCTGAAACTCAGCTCCTGGATCTCCCGGCCCAGGCGCTCAGCCACTTGCAGGGCCATCTCCGGCGCGCAACCCGGCAACACGGCCGCGAATTCTTCGCCGCCAATGCGCCCGAACAGATCGCCACGGCGCAACACCCCGCGACCGCTCTCGGCGATACGCCGCAGCACCTGGTCGCCCTCCAGGTGGCCGTAGGTGTCGTTCACGTCCTTGAAGTCATCAATGTCCAGCAACAGGAAGGCCAGCGGTGCACCTTGGGCGCAGGCGCTGTCGAAGGCCTGGTTGGCGCATTCGAAGAAGTGCCGGCGGTTGCTGCTCTGGGTCAGCACGTCGGTGGTGGCGAGACGGTGCAACTCCAGTTCCAGCTGCTTTTTTTCAGTGATGTCCTCGGCGATGCCGACGACGATCACCGGTTCGCCGGGCTCGACCTGTTGGTTGATGTAGCACTTGTCGCTCAGCCAGCGGATCTGCCCGTCGGCGGTGATAATGCGGTACTCGCGGTCCTCCACGGCGCCCAGCTCAAGCACACGGGCCAGGCTGTGTTCGGCGTAGTCGAGGTCTTCGGGGTGAATGCTGTTGCGCCATTCCCGGTGGTCGGCCAGTAACAGGCCGGCGGAGCGTCCGAAAATCCGCTCATACGCCGGGCTCACGTAGAGCACGCGGCGGGTTTGCCAATCGATGGCCCACAGCACGGCGTTCACGCTGACCAGCAGAGAACTGAGCAGTTGTTCGCGCTCACTCAGCCGCTCGACTTCACCCTGGGCGTGCATCAGCGCCAGCAGGGTCGCCGCAGCTGCTGGGCGCGGCGGCTCAGCAGTGGGCGTATCGGGTAAGCAGGACTTTTCGTGAACCATCGGTACAACTCTCTCTGGGCGCGCCGCAAGATCGAGCAGCGGTCACTACAAGGGGTCACCATGATGGCGAAGTGTTCATTGAGAGAGGGGAATTGCAGTGAAGTTCCGTCAACAGGCGCGATTGACGGTGTCCGAGAAATGACGCCAAAAAGCTGATGGGCGGGAGGGAAGGCCCTCCCGCCATGTTGTCATACGGATGCAGGTCGCAGTGAGTAGGTCTTCAATTGGTGGGCAAAATCCCGCAGGGACTGGATGCCGCTGGCCTCGGCCTCGTGTACCCATTCCTTGATGGCGGCCAGCATGTCATGGCCGTTGGAACTGGTCTTGAGCCAGATCTGCTGCAGTGCCAGGCGTTTTTCATAGATCACTTTCAGGGCCTGGCTGTGTTCCAGCATGCTCTGGATACGCAGGTGGTGACGGTCATCCAGCAGGCTGGTTTCCCGCGACAGCAGGCGCTTGGCGCGGTGGAACTGGTGGCGCACCGAATGATCGACCTTCTCCAGCTCCTGCTTGACCAGCGGGCCAATCACCAACTTGCGGTACTGGGCCATGATCTGGAAGCGGTTGTTGAGGATCGCCATGGCGGTGTCCATGTCCAGGTGGCCCTTGCCTTCCACGCGGTGGGCAATCGGTGCTACACGCTGCACCTTGGCCAGGCGCAGGAAGCTGAACACCTTGATCCACGCCCAACCCAGGTCGAATTCCCACTTCTTCACCGACAGCTTGGCCGAGTTGGGGTAAGTGTGGTGGTTGTTGTGCAGCTCTTCGCCGCCGACGATGATGCCCCACGGCACCAGGTTGGTGGCGGCGTCACGGCATTCGAAGTTGCGATAGCCCACGGCATGGCCCAGGCCATTGATCACACCGGCGGCCCAGAATGGAATCCACATCATCTGGATCGCCCAGATGGTGATGCCGATGGTGCCGAACAGCAGCAGGTCGATCACACCCATGATCGCCACGCCAAGCAGCGGGTAGGGGGTGTAGATCTTGCGCTCGATCCAGTCGTCCGGGCAGTTCTTGCCGTAGATACGCAGGGTCTCCGGGTTTTCGGCCTCGGTGCGATACAGTTCGGCGCCTTTGCGCAGTACGGTAGACAGGCCCTTGATCACCGGACTGTGCGGGTCGTCGACGGTTTCGCATTTGGCGTGGTGCTTGCGGTGGATGGCAGTCCACTCGCGGGTGTTCTGCGCCGTGGTCAACCACAGCCAGAAGCGGAAGAAGTGTTTCAGGCCAGCATTGAGCTCCAGGGAGCGATGGGCTGAATAGCGGTGCAGATAGACCGTGACCGCAACGATGGTCACGTGGGTCATCAACAGAGTGACTGCCACCAGTTGCCAGGCTGACAGGTCAAGAAAACCGTTGTACCACATAGGCTGTATGGCCCTCAGATAAAGAAAAGAACAGCTCACGCATTATCACTAAGCCTACAGAGAAAACCAGCGGCCCTTTCAGATAAGACTTACGAGATGTTACATATCCTATAATCCACAGTCTTTGTAGGACAATTCCGGATTTTGGGTAAGGATTACTGGACATATGCTGTTTTCATACCGAGGTGCCCTGCGTGCGGGGCTGGTATACCTGCTGGCTTCGAGTGCCTGGATAGGTATCACTCATCGGGTATTGATCGAGTTTCTCGATAATCCGACCGAGCTAAGCCACTGGTTGCAGGTGCGCGGCTATGTGTGGGTGGTGCTCAGCGCCCTGCTGATCTACCTGATCTGTGCCCGGTTTGCCGGGGCCAGCCAGTTGCAGCAACCCTTGAAAGAGAACCGTGAGCGCCTGCGCCAGGCTGCCGCCGTGTTCGACTGCACCCGCGAAGGGGTATTGGTCACCGACGCCAACGGCCTGATCGTGCATGTGAACCGGGCGTTCATGGAAATTACCGGCTATCAGTGCGAGGACGTCATGGGCCAGCAGCCGAGCCTGTTCAAGTCCGGTCGCCACTCGTCGAATTTCTATCAGCAGATGTTCCAGACCCTGGAAGAAAGTGGCGAATGGAGCGGTGAAATCTGGAATCGGCGCAAAAGCGGTGAGATTTATCCACAGTGGCAAACCATTCGCGTGATTCACGATGACCAGGGCCACGTCAGCCACTACGTCGCGGTGTTTTCCGACATCAGCGCCATCAAGAATTCCGAACACGAACTGGCCCACCTGGCTCACCACGACCCGCTGACCGACCTGCCCAACCGCCTGCTGTTCACCGACCGCGCCGAGCAGGCGCTGGCCTCGGCGCAACTGCACAAACGCGGCTGCGCCCTGCTGTTGCTGGACCTGGACCACTTCAAGATCATCAACGACAGTCTCGGCCATAACATTGGCGACCAGTTGCTCAAGCTGGTGGGCGAGCGGCTCAAGGCGCTGTTCGGCCCCGGCGTGACCCTGGCGCGCCTGGGTGGGGATGAGTTCGCGGTGCTTGCGGAAAGCTGTTCACAGGTGGTGCAGGCCGCAGCGTTGGCGCAGCGCATGCTGGATGTGATGAAGCAGCCGTTCATCTTTGACGGCCATCAACTCTTTATCAGCGCCAGCATCGGCATCAGCCTGTTCCCAAATGACGCCCTGAGCGCCGAACAGTTGCTGCGCAACGCCGACTCCGCGCTGTTCAAGGCCAAAAGCGTGGGGCGCGAAGGTTACGCCCTGTACACCGAAGAACTCACCGCCCACGCGCAGAACCGTGTGGAAATCGCCCGCGAGCTGCGACGCGCCCTCGAACAGCAGGAGCTGCGCGTCTACTACCAGCCTGTGCATGATTTGCACACCAGCCGCCTGATTGGCGTCGAAGCCCTGGTGCGCTGGGAGCACCCGGAACGCGGCCTGGTGCCACCGGGCGAATTCGTCCCCATCGCCGAGCGGACCGGGTTGATTGCCGATATCGATGGCTGGGTGATGGAGCAGGCCTGCCGCCAGATGTGCCAGTGGCTGGCCGACGGCGTGCCGCTGAGTTTTATTGCCATCAACGTATCCAGCCGCCTGTTTGCCCGACGCGAACTCTACGATCAAGTCGCCCAAGTGCTGCACGATACCGGTCTGGACCCGGCGTTCCTTGAGCTGGAAGTCACCGAAAGCGCGGTGATGGACGACCCGGAAGTAGCCTTGGAACAACTGCACCGCCTGCGCGAACTGGGCTTGCGCCTGGCCATCGATGACTTCGGCACCGGCTATTCCTCACTGCTGCGCCTCAAGCGCCTGCCGGTGCAGAAACTCAAGATCGACCAGGGCTTTGTCGCAGGATTGCCATGGGACGACGACGACGCCGCGATTGTGCGCGTGGTCATTGCCCTGGCCAAAAGCATGGGCATGCAGGTGCATGCCGAGGGGATCGAGCAAGTGGAGCAGGCGCGGTTTTTGTTGGAACAAGACTGCGATATGGGCCAGGGATACTGGTTTGGGCGGCCGATGCCGGCGGACGAGATTGATTGGAGCCGCGCACCCACTCTCCAGCCTTGAAGTGCATTCAAAATGTGGGAGGGGGCTTGCCCCGATAGCGGCGCATCAGGCAGAACATCGGTACCTGACCCACCGCCATCGGGGGCAAGCGCCCTCCCACATAGAGGTCTTTGCAAGGTGCTGTTTTCGGCGCATGCCCCACGCAACCCCGCGTCCTGCCAGAAAATTCTTTTCGGTTATATAAACATTCTTAAATAGTATTTTTAAGAATATCCGCGCTTATCTACTATCGCCCTACGCCGCAAGCAGTGCCGCCACTGCGAGGCACTATTCATTTCAGGAGCGAGACCATGAGCGCATCTCTACGTAGCGTCGACGGCCAGGACGAAGCAGCCATTTTGCGTGAGATCCAGAGCGCCTTGCGCGATCTGCGGTTTGGCGCGGTGGAAATCACTGTGCACAACGCTCAAGTGGTACAGATCGAACGCAAGGAAAAATTCCGTTTGCAGAACCCGGGTAACAAACCGAGCTAAGCAAGAACGGCGATAGACCCGCAACTATAAGAAAAAGCCAACACCCCAGAATTTTCAGGAGCTTCTATGTCGTCGATTCGCCGTTATGCCTTGGCCGCCCTGGCCAGCGCCGTGTTTGCCGGTTCCGCCGTTGCCAAGGACTACGAGTTGCTTAACGTCTCGTACGACCCTACCCGTGAGCTGTACCAGGACTACAACGCAGAGTTCACCAACTTCTGGAAACAGTCCCACCCCGGCGACAACGTCAAGATCCAGCAATCCCACGGTGGTTCGGGCAAGCAAGGCCGGGCCGTGATCGATGGCCTGCGCGCCGACGTGGTGACCCTGGCCCTGGCCGGTGACATCGACGAAATCGCCAAGCTGGGCAAGACCCTGCCGGAGAACTGGCAGACCCGCCTGCCGGACGCCAGCACCCCGTACACCTCGACCATCGTGTTCCTGGTGCGCAAGGGCAACCCTAAAGGCATCAAGGATTGGGGCGACCTGATCAAGAAAGACGTTTCCGTGATCACGCCTAACCCGAAAACCTCCGGCGGTGCACGCTGGAACTTCTTGGCCGCCTGGGCCTACGGCCTGAAATCCGGTGGCAGTGAAGCCAAGGCCCAGGAATACGTGAAAGAGCTGTTCAAGCACGTGCCCATCCTCGACACCGGCGCGCGCGGTTCGACCATTACCTTCGTCAACAACGGTCAGGGCGACGTGTTGCTGGCCTGGGAAAACGAAGCCTTCCTGGCCCTGAAAGAAGACGGCGGCGCCGACAAGTTCGACATCGTCGTGCCGTCCCTGTCGATCCTCGCGGAGCCGCCGGTGGCCGTGGTCGACAAGAACGCCGAGAAAAAGGGCAACACCGAGATCGCCACTGAATACCTCAAGCACCTGTACAGCCCGGCTGGCCAGGAGATTGCGGCGAAGAACTTCTACCGCCCACGCGATGCAAAAGTGGCCGCCAAATACGCCCAGCAGTTCCCGAAACTGGACCTGGTGACTATCGACAAAGACTTCGGCGGCTGGAAAACTGCCCAGCCGAAATTCTTTAACGACGGTGGCGTGTTCGACCAGATCTACACGGCGCAGTAAGCCAAAGTACCTGTAGGAGCGAGGGGGACGCCTAGTTCTTGCTCGCGAAGATCGTCAACGATGACGCGGGCATTCTGAATGAACGCGGTGCCCTTGAGTTCTTCGCGAGCAAGCTCGCTCCTACAGTGGTTTCTACCTTTAACCAAGGACTCTTATGTCGCGTCGTATTTCCCCCGTCATACCCGGCTTCGGGCTGACGCTGGGCTACACCGTGGTGTACCTCAGCCTGATCGTACTCATCCCCCTCGCGGCGATGTTTGTACACGCCGCTCAACTCACCTGGGATCAGTTCTGGAACATCATCTCCGCACCGCGTGTGCTGGCGGCGTTGAAACTGAGCTTCAGCACCGCGCTTTACGCCGCCCTGATCAACGGCGTGATCGGCACGCTGCTGGCCTGGGTGCTGGTGCGCTACACCTTCCCCGGCCGCAAGATCATCGATGCGATGATCGACCTGCCGTTCGCCTTGCCCACCGCCGTGGCCGGTATTGCCCTGACTGCGCTGTACACGCCGACCGGCCTGGTGGGCCAGTTCGCCGCCGACCTGGGCTTCAAGATCGCCTACAGCCCGTTGGGCATCACCCTGGCGCTGACCTTCGTGACCCTGCCGTTCGTAGTGCGCACGGTGCAGCCGGTACTCGCGGATATCCCCCGGGAAATCGAAGAAGCCGCCGCCTGCCTGGGCGCCAAACCGTTGCAGGTGTTCCGCTACATCCTCGTCCCCGCGCTGCTGCCCGCCTGGCTGACCGGCTTCGCCTTGGCGTTTGCCCGTGGCGTCGGTGAGTACGGCTCGGTGATTTTTATCGCCGGCAACATGCCGATGAAAACCGAGATCCTGCCGCTGCTGATCATGGTCAAGCTCGACCAATACGACTACCGCGGTGCCACCTCCATTGGCGTGCTGATGCTGGTGGTTTCCTTTGTCCTGCTGCTGCTGATCAACTTGTTGCAGCGGCGCATCGAACGTCCATAAGGAGGCGCGGAACATGTCCCAATCGTCTATTTCCGCTGCATCCTCGGCCAACGCCGCCCGCCGTGGCAGCGCTGTTTCCCGGCGCATCCTGATCAGCCTCGGCTGGCTGGTGTTCTTCCTGTTCCTGCTGCTGCCGCTGTTTATCGTGGTGTCCCAGGGCTTGAAGAATGGCCTCGGCGCGTTTTTCACCGCGATCCTTGAACCGGACGCGTTGTCCGCGTTGAAACTCACGGTGATCGCCGTGCTGATTTCGGTGCCACTCAACCTGGTATTCGGCGTCAGCGCCGCCTGGTGCGTGAGCAAGTACTCGTTCCGTGGCAAGAGCATCCTGGTGACGCTGATCGACCTGCCATTCTCGGTCTCCCCGGTGATCGCAGGCCTGGTCTACGTGCTGATGTTCGGCGCCCAGGGCCTGTTTGGCCCGTGGTTGCAGGAGCACGACATCCAGATCGTGTTCGCCTTGCCCGGCATCGTACTGGCGACCATTTTCGTCACCGTGCCCTTCGTCGCCCGTGAACTGATCCCGCTGATGCAGGAGCAGGGCACCCAGGAAGAAGAGGCTGCGCGCCTGCTCGGTGCCAATGGCTGGCAGATGTTCTGGCATGTCACCGTGCCGAACATCAAATGGGGCCTGATCTACGGCGTGGTGCTGTGTACCGCACGGGCCATGGGTGAGTTCGGCGCGGTGTCGGTGGTGTCCGGCCACATTCGCGGCGTGACCAACACCCTGCCGCTGCACGTCGAGATTCTCTACAACGAATACAACCACGTTGCCGCCTTTGCGGTGGCGAGTCTGCTGCTGATCCTGGCGCTCTTCATCCTGCTGCTCAAGCAGTGGAGCGAGAACCGTATTAATCGCCTGCGCGCCGGTGCGGCTGAGGAATAAGTCATGTCGATTGAAGTCCGTAATGTCAGCAAGAATTTCAACGCCTTCAAGGCCCTGAACAGCATCAATCTGGACATCCAGAGTGGCGAGCTGGTGGCGTTGCTTGGCCCCTCTGGCTGCGGCAAGACTACCTTGCTGCGCATCATCGCCGGCCTGGAAACCCCGGACGACGGCAGCATCGTGTTCCACGGTGAAGACGTCTCCGGCCACGACGTGCGCGATCGCAACGTCGGTTTTGTGTTCCAGCACTACGCGCTGTTTCGCCACATGACCGTGTTCGATAACGTCGCCTTCGGCCTGCGCATGAAGCCGAAAAACCAGCGCCCGAACGAAAGCCAGATTGCGGCCAAGGTTCACGAACTGCTGAACATGGTGCAGCTGGACTGGCTGTCCGACCGTTACCCGGAACAACTTTCCGGTGGCCAGCGCCAGCGTATCGCCCTGGCCCGCGCCCTGGCGGTCGAGCCGAAAGTGCTGCTGCTGGATGAACCCTTCGGCGCCCTCGACGCCAAGGTGCGTAAAGAGCTGCGCCGCTGGCTGGCGCGCCTGCACGAAGACATCAACCTGACGTCGGTGTTTGTGACCCACGACCAGGAAGAGGCCATGGAAGTCGCCGACCGCATCGTGGTGATGAACAAAGGCGTGATCGAGCAGATCGGCTCACCGGGCGACGTCTACGAAAACCCGGCCAGCGATTTCGTCTACCACTTCCTCGGCGACTCCAACCGCCTGCACCTGGGTGAAGACCAGCACGTGCTGTTCCGCCCCCATGAAGTGTCGCTGTCGCGCCACGAACTGGAAGACCACCACGCGGCTGAAGTGCGTGATATTCGTCCATTGGGCGCGACCACGCGGGTGACCTTGAAGGTCGAAGGCCAGAGTGAGCTGATCGAAGCCGAAGTGGTGAAAGACCACGACAGCCTGACCGGCCTGGCTCGCGGCGAGACCTTGTTCTTCAAACCCAAGGTCTGGCAAAAAGCCTGAGCCCCAAACAAAAATCCCGATGTGAAACAGGTTCAATGTGGGAGGGGGCTTGCTCCCGATAGCGGTGTTTCAGCCAGCTTATCTGCTGCTGACCCACTGCAATCGGGAGCAAGCCCCCTCCCACATTCAGGCCTCTCTCGGCTTCAGATCGCGGCGAACCACCGGCCCCGAGCGCTCTTCAATCTGCTGCTTCAAGCCCTGGCGCAACCCCAGCAAAAACGCCACCTCCGCCACCACGAACAACGGCCCCACAATCAGCCCCGACACGTCATCCACAAACGCCGGCTTCTTGCCCTCGTAGTAGTGCCCGACAAACTGAATCACCCAACCCACCACAAACAGGCCGACGCCGCTGCTGAGCCACACCATCGTGCTCTGCGCCGCCAACGCATGCCCGGCCCATACCGACAAACCCATCAACACCGTCATCAGCACGCCCAGTGCCAGTTCGAGGCGCAGGTAAAACCACGCGGAAAACAGCGCCACTATCACCGCCGGGGAAAGCCACAGACCGCCCACCGCCCATTCGGGGCGTGACAGCAGCACGGCCACGGCGACCACAATCAGCGGGATGCCAATGAAGTGGCTGGCGATATTGCGTGGGTCGCGGTGGTAAGCGGCGTATTGACTGAGGTGATCGACGAGGCTTTTCATTGTTGTTCCTCCTGTAGGATGTTTGATCATGCCCTGTCAGCCTGGGACTAACTGTCAGCTGGGCGACAATCTTCGGAGTTCCCATGGACGTAGAGCAATGGCACGCCCGGTTGGCCGTCGGTCACTGGTTCAGTCATCTGCCCGGACCTTTCCAGCATAGTCTGCTGGCCCATGCGCGGCTGCGGCAGCTGACGGCGGGACAATACCTGTTCAAGCGTGGCGACCCGCCCTGTGGCTTGTATGCGGTGCTCGACGGCACCCTGCGTGTCAGTGCGGTGAATGAGCAGGGCAAGGAAGCGCTGTTGAGCCTGGTGGGCGCGCCCTACTGGTTCGGCGAAATCTGCCTGTTCGACGGCTTGCCGCGCACCCACGACGCCTGCGCCACCGGGCCTTGCACGCTCTTGCAGGTGCCGCAGCAGGCGCTGCTGAGCATCCTTGATGACACCCCACAGTATTGGCGTGACCTGGCATTGCTGATGAGTCAGAAGCTACGCCTGAGTTTTATCGGCCTCGAACAACTCAGCCTGATGCCGGCCTCCGTGCGCCTGGCCCACCGCTTGTTGATGATCATCGAGGGGTACGGCGACATCGAACACTCAAAGCGCCGGCTGCAATTGCCTCAGGAAGACCTCGCGGCGATGTTGAACCTGTCACGCCAGACCACCAACGCTTTGCTCAAGGATCTGCAAGCCCAAGGCATCGTGCGCCTGGGCTACGGCGAGATCGAAATCCTCGATGCACAGCGGCTACGAGAGGCGGCGCACACCTGAGGGTGTTAGCCTGCAAACCTGATCAATCGAGGTGTGTTATGCGCGTCCTGTTAGTGGAACATGAATCCGAAGAGGCACAGCGGATGGCCCAGGGCTTGAACGAGGCCGGTTACACCGTGGAAGTCGCGGCCAACGGCATGGCGGCTCAGCGCTTTGTCGAAAGCGCCGAATACGATCTGGTGATCCTGGATGTGATGCTGCCAGGCCTGAATGCCTGGAAGCTGCAGCAGGCCATCCGGCAGAAGGGCGAAACGCCGTTGTTGTTCCTGACCACGCCGGGCGGCATTGAAGATCGCCTGCGCGGCTTGGAGCTGCATGAGGATGATTACCTGCTCAAGCCGTTTGAGGCCAAGGTGCTGGTGATGCGGGTGAAGAAACTGTTGCGGCGCGATCGGGGTCGCTGAGCGATCGCCATCGGGAGCAAGCCCCCTCCCACAGGAGAACGCATTTCAAATGTGGGAGGGGGCTTGATCTGGTCAAGTAATCTTGGACACCGATTAAGGTTCACGCCGCCAACCTTTCCTCCGCAATTGGCGACCGATAGT
>NZ_JAFLXD010000060.1:0-28971 GCF_019891415.1 Pseudomonas sp. SH10-3B
TGATCAGCATCGCGGCGAATACCCTCGATGAGAACGCCGTTAAGGCGGGTACTGTCGCCGGTACCTTCACGGCCACCGACGAAGAAACGCCACGGTCGGGGCTGACGATCACGTTTACCGGTAACAGCAACTCGGACGGCTACTACAGCCTGTCCGGTAACAACATTGTGCTGACCCAGAAGGGCGCGGACTTCGTCAACGCTGGCAATCAACTGCCGAAGATCGACCTGACCGTCACCGACCCTGAGGGCCTGAATTCCCACAGCACCGGGCAGCCGACCGTGATTTTGGTCGACGACACTCCAACCGCCAGCAACTGCTACATCCAGAGCAACGAAGACACCTCGGTCGAGCTGACCTGGGCGACCTTCGGTGTCAAGGATGAGGACTCTGCGAACCCGAAAGTGGTGTTCACCAGCCTGCCTGCCGGCTCCATCGAGTACAACGTCAACGGCACGTGGGTCAAGCTCACCACCAGCGATCTGAAGACCGATACCTCGGCGGGCAAGTCGTTCAGCCAGGCTGACTTCGATAACCACAACGTGCGTTACACCCCAGCCGCCAACGAGTCGGGCGATAACAGCTTCGGCGGCAGCGGCGTGGGTAACATGCAAGGCGATTACACCCAGCTGAAGTTCCAGGCTACCGACGGCAACTCCTACAGCGACACCAAGACCATCACTGTGGATATCCACCCGGTGACGGACGTTCCGGTCGTGACTGTCGGCGTGTTCGGCGCTGTGCCGACAGGCCTGACCATTCAAACCTGGACCGGCGGCACCCTGCGTACTGATTTGGGGACCAATGGTAACGGTGTGGTCAACTCCAGCGATCTGATCAAGGTGATCGACGCCAAGACCGCTGCGAGCGCTGTCTCTACGGGTGTGACCAGCAGTGTCAGCAACAGTAACGTGGCGGATGGCACCGCGACCAAGGTCTCTGGCCTGATCTATCTGGAAGCCGGCAAGAGCTACACCTTCACCGGTACGGCCGATGACAGCCTGGCAATCACCGTGGGCGGCAAGTTGGTCGCCAGCGAGACCTGGAGCAAGGGCAGCGCGATTACCGGGACGGCCTATACGCCGACCGAGTCGGGTTACTACACCCTCGACATCTACCATTACAACCAGGCAGGCGGCGGCAACTACGACGTCAACGTGTCTATCAACAACGGCCCGTCGATGTCGATGGGCAACAGCGGCGTGCAGACCTACACCAGCGTGGATGCGTTGAAAGCAGCCGGCGCGGTGCTCGGTGACAGCCACGTGGTCAATGGCGAAGGCTATTACACCGGTTACGTCTACAACCGTGGGCTGGAAGATACCGCCATCAAGGTGGCGCCGATTACCACCACGTTTGTCGACAACGACGGCTCGGAGTCGCACAAGGTGGAAATCAGCGGCTTGCCGGCAGGCACCGTGATTACCGATGGCACCACGGGCCACAGCATCACCTCGACCGGCTCGACCACGCTGTACGATGTCAGCTCCTGGAACCTGAAAACCCTGACGGTTACGCCGTTCAAGGATTCCACCGCCAGCTTCGATATCACCGTGAAAGCCACGGCCAAAGAGTTGAGCACTGGCGTTGAAGCGGTGACCACCGGCAAAGTGAGCATTGTGGTCACGGCAGTCAACGACGCGCCAACCCTGGACCTCAGCACCGCCGACGGTTCTGTCGCCACCGGCTTCAGCACTTCGTACACCGAACGCGGCACCAACGGCGTTGCGATTACCGGCAACGTGGCCATCGGTGACGTCGACAGCACCCAGATGCAAAGTGCGACCATCACCCTGAAAAACGCCAGTTCGGGTGACGTGCTCACATCCAACCTGGTGGCAGTGGGCGGCACCTACAAAGGCGTCACCGTGACCAGCGTCGGCACTGATGTCAGCGGCAAGATCGTGCTGACCCTGTCGGGTGTGGCGGATGCAGCAACCTACAAGGCGCTGCTTGAGTCGTTCCAGTACTCCAACACCAGCAAGTACCCGGCCATTGGTGATCGCACCATCGACGTCGCCGTGACTGACAACGAAGGTGGCAACAGCCTGAGTTCGTCGGTGGCGACGACCACCATCACGGTCAAGCCTCAGGTCTACACCCCCGTCACGGAAGGCGGTGCGGCGGCGGATACCATTGACCTGGGCTCCAGCTCGGCCAACAACATCGTGGTCGGCGACAAGGGTGGCATCACCACACCGGGCAGCAACTACAACATCGCGTTTATCGTCGACACCTCCGGCAGTATCGGGTCGAGTGCGATGACGTCGATCAAAACCCAGCTCTCCAGCATCTTCGATACCTTGATCGCCAACGCCAAGCTGACGGGGTCGGGTGTGGTGAAAGTGCTGCTGGTCGACTTCGATACCAAGGTTGAGTCGCAGGTGTCGGTCAACCTGGCCGACCAGGCTGCCGCCAAGGCTGCCCTGCAGGCCGTGTTGAACAATATGGCCTCCAACCCGAGCGACGTGACCAACTACCAGGATGCCTTCAATGCGGCAACGGCCTGGTTCAAGAGCAATGACGCCACCAGCAACGCCGGTGCAAAAAACCTGACGTATTTCATTACCGACGGTGAGCCGAATGTGTACAACGCTACGTATGACAACATCAGCCTGGGGTATACCAGTTCCTGGTGGGGTTCTAACGTCACCTTCGACAACAAGGTCAACAGCGGCACCTACACCTTGGGCCAGACCACTCCGGTCACCGCAACGATCTACGGCCAGACGCAGGTCATCGTCGACAAGGATGGCAAGGTCTACTCGTACGACTCGTACGGCACCAAGACCTTTGAAGGTTATGTTGTGTCCGATGGCCGTGGTGGGTTCGACGTCGCGGGCGCTGCTGGCAATTCCGGCCGTTATGACTATGCGCTGGAATACGCCAAGTCGGCTTACACAGCGCTGACGACGGCGGTCTCGGGCGGTGTTGAAGTACAAGCCATTGGCCTGGGCAACAGCGTCGATAAGGACATGCTCCAGAAGTACTTCGATACCGACAAGACGGTCAGCACGATCGACACCGCGAAACTGGCGGATACCATCACCGGCCACACCGCCGATGCGGGTGCCGACAGCGTTTCCGGCGGTTCGGGCAACGACATCATCTTCGGCGACCTGATCAGCTACAAAGGCCAGGAAGGCAGCGCTGCACTCAAGGCGTTCGCCGCTGAGAAGCTGTCCACCACCGTCGACCAGATCGACGACCGCACCTTGCATCAGTACATCACTGAGCATGTGCAGGACGTCGGTGCACTGGCCAACGCGTCGAACATCTATGGCACCAATGATGGCGGCGACACCCTGATCGGCAATGCCGGCAACGACATCCTGTTCGGCCAGGGCGGCAACGACACCCTCTCCGGCGGCGCCGGCAACGACATCCTGGTGGGTGGCAAGGGGAATGACATCCTGACCGGCGGCGCGGGTGCCGATACCTTTGTGTGGCTCAAAGGCGACACCAACACCAGTGGCGGCTTCGATCGCATCACTGACTTCAAGCACGGCGAAGGCGACAAGCTGGACCTGTCCGATTTGCTCCAAGGCAATAACGACAACAACTTGTCCAGCTACTTGAAGCTGACCACCGACTCGTCGGGTAATTCGACGCTCAGCGTCAGCAGCACCGGGTCATTCACCACGTCGGGCGGCGGTACGGCCGACGTCACGATCAAGGTCGATGGCGCTAATTGGGGGGCTGGCAGCACCGCGATCAACAACCTGATCGCGGGTGGCGACTTGACCGTCAAGCACCACGACTGATCACCCACGGGGCGTCAATCTTTCGAGATTGGCGCCCCGTGGGCATCGGCTTCGGGAAAATGTGTGTAATCTCTGTGGGGCCTTAATCGGCGTCTGCAGGGATTTTTTATTGGGAGAACGCTGATGTTCTACGTGCAACGCGATCAACACAACGCTTTGGTTCGCGTCGAAGCGCAGGCCTACGCCGAAGCCACCGAGACACTCCCGGCTGACCATCATGAGATTCAGGCGTGGTTTGCCGATGATCTGGTCGACAACAGCCTCAAGCAGCTCAAGCAAAGTGACCTTGAGATGATTCGAGTGCTGGATGACTTGATCCAGGTACTGATCACCAAGAACGTGATGAGCATCACGGACTTGCCGCCGGCAGCACAGGCCAAGTTCTTGGAGCGTACCCAGGCCCGGGCGGCGTTGGGTGGCCTGAGTGAGCTGATCAATGACGATGAAACCGGTTTGATCTGACGCTCGCGCACCTCCTTCACGGCTTGACCGTCAAGGAGGCGCGATGGGTCAGTGCTTCACTTCCAGGGCGCTGGTTCACCGACCAGTTGGCCTTGCACCCCTTCAATGCCCATCTCGCGAATCACGCGCAACTCACCTTCGGTCTCTACTCGCTCGGCAATCAACGGCAGGTCAATGCTGTGGGCGGCGCGTTGGATCGCTTCGATAAAGAAGCGCTTGTGGCTTTCCTGGTCGATGGCACGGATGTAGCTGCCGTCGATCTTGAGGTATGCCAGACCGAGGTTGGCCAGGTTGCCGATCATGCTGAAGCGGCCGCCGAAACGTTGCAGGCCGAGGCTGTACCCCAGGCTGCGCATGCGACGGGTGAGGCGCTCCAACTGGGTTTGCTCGGGCACTTGTTCTTCGCCGATCTCCAGCGTCAAGCGCGGCCCCAGTGCCGGGTGCTGGGCCAGGCGTTCGAACACACGCTCCAGCGCTTGCGGGTCATTCAGGGTCGCGGCCGAGAGGTTCAGCGCCACCGATGGGGTGTGCTGCGTCAGGTGCTTGATCACCAGGTCGAGCATCAGTTGATCGAGGCGCGCCGTCCAGCCGAAGCGCTCCAGCCAGGGCAGGAAGTGCCCGGCCGCGATGGTCTGGTCCTGGTGATCGAGCAGGCGTGACAGCACCTTGTAGTGCAGCACCTGTTGCGTGTCGCTGCTGCTCACTACGGGTTGGAAAAACAACCGGAAGCGCCCTTGGTTCAGGGCGTCGTCGAGCAACGTGTGCCAGCTGTGCGGGTCGTCGCTGGTGGTGCCCGTGGTCTGGTGTTCCAGGCACACCCAGCTTTGTCCGCCACTGGCTTCTGCCTGGGTCAGCGCCTGGTCGGCCAGCATCAGCAGGTCTGCCGAGGCATCGCCGGGGTTGTACGGCGCCAGCCCGATGAAGGCCACGGTCGACATGTCGGTGGCGCCCGTTTCGTGCAGGCTTTGCAGGGTGCTTTCCAGCGTCTGGGCCAGTTGCAGCGCTTCGTCCCGCACCAGGCCCGGGGCAAGCACCGCGAACTCGCCACCCCGACTGCGCGTGATCAGGTTTTGAGTTTCCGGGTATTTGGCACAGGTACGCACCAGTTGCTGGCTGACGGCCTGCAACAATTGGTCGGTACGCTGCCCACCAAGGCGCTGGTTAAGGCCGCTCAAATCGTTGACCCGCAACATCAGCAGGTAGCCCGAGCTGGACTCCTCCAGGTTGCTGACCCGCGATTGCAGTTGCATCTCAAAGTAGCGACGGTTGGCCAGTCCGGTCAGGCTGTCCTGGTAGGACTCCACCCGCAGCTTCTCGCTGCGCTCGGTCTGCTCGTGGAACAACGCCTTGAGCTTCTCCACCATCTGGTTCATGGCCTGCACCACGCGGCGCAATTCGGGGGTGCGGGGCAGGTCGGGCAAGCTGAGGAACTCGCGACGCGCGATGGCGTGGGACTGCTCCACCATATAGTCCAACGGCTTCAACTGGCGGCGCAGCAACAGCGCGCCGAGTACCGCACTCACCGCACCGCAGATCAGCAGCCAGCCCAGGCTGCCCAGCGCGCTTTGCCAGAGTTTGGCCAGGGCAAACATCGGGTGACTGACCACTTCAACCCGTGCTGCCTGTTGCCAGCCACGGCTGACGATTGCATCGCCGCCGGCCGGCGCCAGGCCGATCATCTTCACGAACCAGGCCGGCACGCTGCTGGCATCCGGCTCGGCGGCACGTTCCACCAGCACGTGGTTATTGCTCAGGTCTATCACGCGGATGCTTGCGTAGTAGCCACTGTCGAAGATCGAGCTGACCATCAGTTCGGTCATCGCCGGGTCGTCGATGTTCGGCGTCAGTGACAGTGCCAGCGCAGTGGCCGCGTCCTGGGCGTGGGAGCGCAGTTGGTTGACGTACTGGGTACGCGAACTCTCCAGGCTGACAATGAAGCTACCGCTGAACGCGACCACCAGGAACACGCAGATAGCGATCAGCAATTGTTTGAACAGTGACATCGTAGCTCCTGTTAATTATCCGAACTGGCCGGAAACCCTTCTGCGGTCATTTTCTTCAAGACGTCCTGCCAGCGTGACAGGCGCTTGGTATCACCGACTTTTTTGTTGCCCGCAGCGCCCGGCAGCCACAGCCCTTCGCCGTTAAACGCATAAACGGGCAGCAGGTCTGGACGTTGGCTGGCAGGCAGAATGGGGTCCATCAGGCTGTCCAGCACCAAGGGCATGGCTTCGGGGCTTGCATAGTATGTCAGGACCATATGCGCGCGATTCTGGCGCAAGGCCTTGACGTAGGTTATGCGCAGCTTCTCGGCCGGTACGCCCAAGTGCCGCAGGCTGAAGTATTTGGCGATGGCGTAGTCTTCACAGTCGCCGGCGCCTTTCCACAGGGACTGAATGGGTGTCGCCCAATAATCAATCTCGTGCCACAGGTCGATGTCTTCTTCGTAGTGCAGCTGGCGGTTGAAGAACAAATTCACCACTTTGAGCTGCTCGCTCTCACTCACCTGCTTTTGCGTCGACAGCAATTGTTGCCAGGCATCGATGCGCTGACGCCCGGCGCCCAGCGGCCCATACAGCGACTCGGCGCGGCGGCTGATTTGGCTGAAATCCCAGTCGGCGAGCAAATCGCCCAGCAGGCCGCCACCGAGCAACAGCGTGATGGCAAGACCGTAGAGAATCCGAGGGAGTTTAAAGCGTATCGCCACTGCGATTACCCAAGCTTGCAGCATTGAAGGTGCGGCAATGGTGCGGTGATACCGGCTAAAAAACAATGGCACGATGAAATCACCGTCAGTGAATTGTAGTAAAGGTCCGTCAGTAAATTGGCTATTTTCCGCTCGTCTGAAAGGGTGGTTGAAATTTAATCAAAATAATGACACTTCCTTAGCGCTGTCACAGAATGTGGCAACGAAGACGCCTACAAAAAGACCTGCGGTGAAGCCTTACCTTACCGACCTTTCACGTCTTTACATGGCGCTGTGAAGGAGCTCCGGCTATGAGCCGCACTGATGATCTATTTGCCTTGTTCGGCAAGAGCGTTTCTCGTGATCCCACGGGACGAAATGCGCGTCTGCACTTTTTTGGCAGCATTCCGTTCGACGATGGCACTCGGGTAAACCTCAACGAGGGTTCGCGCCTCAGTGCTCATGCGACCTACGCCCATGAACATCCTCAAAGTCAGCCATTGAGCGCGCTGCGCCCGACCGTGGTGGCGTTGGTGTCCGTCAATGGTGGTGTTGGCCGCAGCACCTTGGCTACGGCGTTGAGCAGCGGTTTGCAGCGTCTTGGGGAGTCGGTCGTGGCGGTGGATCTGGACCCCCAGAATGCCTTGCGCCAGCACTTTGGTGTCGACCATGAGCTACCCGGACTGGGCCGCAGCAGCCTGCTCAACACGCCCTGGCAGAGCATCCTGCAATCGGGTTTCGGCGGTTGCCGGGTGATCCCCTTTGGAGACATCGACACCCAGCAGAAGGACAACCTGCAACGCTGGTTGACCCGTGAGCCGAAGTGGCTGGCGCAGCGCTTGTCTGCGCTGGGGCTGAACGAAGGGCATACGGTGATCGTCGATACGCCAGCGGGAAATAATGTCTATTTCCATCAGGCGTTGAGCGTGGCCGACATCGTACTGGTGGTCGCCCAGCCAAATGCCGCTTGCCTCGGCACGCTGGATCAATTGAATGCACTGCTGGCGCCCCATCTGGAGCGTGAGCGTCCACCGCGTTGCCACTTTGTGATCAATCAACTGGATGAAAACTCGGCCTTCAGCCTGGATATGCTCGATGCCTTCAAGCTGCGCCGAGGCGAATACCCGTTGGAAGTCATTCACCGTGATCCGGCGATCAGTGCCGCCCTGGCCTCAACCACCGACCCGCTGGATAACACCGGGCCAAGCCTGGCCGGCGACGATATCAACGGTCTTTGCCGGTTACTGATCGCCCGCAAAAAAACCTTGTAAAGCACGGTTTATACGCTTAACGCCAGATGCTTATGCACAATCGGTTGGACGCGGGTGTCACGAAACAGCCATTTTGTGGCGCCGTTCTCAACTCGCCGCAACTGCCTGTTTTACGTGCGTTTTATTCTGTGAACAAAAAATGAACAGCGTGGCTTTTGGCCCGCAGCGTAGATAGCTACGGGCTCTGTAAAGAATTCATCAACAGAGTTATCCACAGGTTGGGGTGCGACAATTTTGCCCCTTAATCGCGCTCGGCAAGCACCATCAAGTTGCGTGGCGTCAACGCGGTTTCGCAGAAGCTGCCGACTTCGACCCTGTAGCCACGTTCGCCAAGATACAGCGCCCGATCCAGGACCAGCCACACCTCCAACGGGCGCCGAAACAGCCCACGCACTAACTCCAGGTTCCTGACCTCAGCCAGACGCTGCCAGCCGTGCGCCTCCAGCGCCGCCCAATCCTGTGCACCTGTGGATAACCCCTTGAGGCTTGCCAGCGCCTGGCAGTAGTCGGCGAAGGGTTTGTCCAGCCAACTGGCGGGCAGGGACGGTGTGGGCAGGTACTCGTCGCAGTGGCGTAATTGGCGTTGTAACTGATCGAAGCCCAGGCGGCGGGCCATGGAGATGTCCCGTTGCAGGCGCACGCGTTTGCCTGCGGTAACGGTTTCGCTGAGCGGCAGGCCAAGGTCGTCGAGCGACAGCTGCAAGGTTGAAGCACGGCCCGCTTCGGACAGCGGCTGGTAGGTGTGCGTGTTGATGCGGTTGTAGCAACACGGTGCGACTGCCAGTTGTTTGCAGCCGGCGGCACTGGCCAGTTGCAGCAGGCGCACATGCAGGTCGCCGCAAGCGTGCAGGGCGACGGGTGTGTGTTCGGAGCTGAGGCTCACGTCGGCCATGACGTCTTGCAGGCGATGGGTGACGGGCAGGCCGTGGTGCTCGCTCAGGGCCTGGCCGGAAGCGATCAGGGCCGGGTCGTATTCCAGGCAGGTCAGCTGTTGGCCTGTGTGCAACAGGCGGCGGCCAAGATGGCCCTTGCCGGCGCACCAGTCCAGCCAATGCCGGGGTGTTTGTGCAAAGTGCAGCGCGGCGCCGAAGGCTTCGATCTGCTGCCATTTGCGCCCGGGTACGTCGACATTCAGGCGATGCGCGGCGGGGTGCAGGGGATGTGTCGGTAACTTATCCACAGCGCTGAGGCGCAGGGCTTCGCAGGCCAATGCAGGAAAAGGCGCTGGCGCCGGTAGTGCGTGGGGGTGGTTATGACTGGTTTCAGCGTCAGACAACGAGCGTTGGCGCAGCCACCGGGCCAGTTGCGGATGCTCGGCTTCCCAAGGCAGCTGTCGATGAGTAAAGGGCCGTGGTCGCCACAGCCCTTGGTGCTCGATCAGAAACGCATCCAGCGCCTCAAAGCGGGCTTCAACGTCCCTGGCAAGCATCGACGCGCAGCCAGCGTTCCAGCAGTTTGAAGCCACGCACCAGCAGGAAGGAGATCAGCAGGTAGAACACGCCTGCGGTAAAGAACATCTCCACCGTGAGGTAGTTGCGCGCGATGATCGTCCTGGCCATGCCGGTCAGCTCCAGCAGGGTCACGGTGCTCGCCAGTGAGCTGGCCTTGAGCATCAGGATGACTTCGTTGCTGTAGGCCGGCAGCCCGATGCGCGCGGCCCGGGGCAGGATGATATAGAACAGCGTCTTGGGCCTGGACATGCCCAATGCGCGGGCCGCTTCGATTTCCCCAGGTGGAATCGCCTGGATGGCACCACGCAGGATCTCGGCGATATACGCAGCGGTGTGCAGCGTCATGGTGGCGGTGGCACACCAGAACGGGTCGCGCAGGTACGTCCACATAAAGCTTGAGCGAATGGTGTCGAATTGGGCCAGGCCGTAGTAGACCAGGAACAACTGCACCAGCAGCGGTGTGCCGCGAAAGAAAAAGATGTAGGCGTAGGGCAGGGAACGTACGTACCAACGCTTGGACGAGCGCGCGATACCCAGCGGGATGGCCAGGATCAGGCCGAGAATCACGGCGATGCTCACCAGTTCCAGGGTCAGGGTGGCGCCCTGGATAAACTTTGGCAGCCACTTGATGATGACTTCCCATTCCATTACGTCGTCCTCACGAAGCCGCGGGCGGCGCGTTTTTCCAGGAAGTGCATAGCCACCATCGACAGAGAGGTCAGGGCCAGGTAGATGAACGCGGCGACCATATAGAAGGTGAAAGGCTGTTTGGTGACGGTTACGGCGATCTGCGCATGGCGCATGATTTCTTCGAGGCCGATGACCGTGACCAGCGCGGTATCTTTCATCAGGATCAGGAACAGATTGCCCAACCCTGGCAGGGCGATACGCCACATCTGCGGCATGATCAGTCGGGTAAAAATACGAAACTTCGACAGGCCCAGCGCCACACCCGCTTCGCGGTGGCCTTTGGGAATGGAGATGATCGCACCGCGCAGCACTTCCGTGGCGTAGGCGCCGAAACACAGGCCCAGCGCGATCACGCCAGCGGCAAAGGCGCTGAGGGACAGGTCGGGAATGTCGAGCAACTCACCCAGTGAGCGCATCGCGTTGATCGTGCCGAAGTAAATCAGCAGCACCCACAGCAGTTCCGGCACACCGCGAACGATTGTCGAGTAAGTACCGCCCAGCCATTGCAACGGCTTGTACGGGGAAGTCTTGGCCAGGGCACCGGCGAGGCCGAGTACCAGCCCCAGGCATAACGCCGTGAGCGCCAGTTTGACGGTCATCAGCGCGCCGGCAGCGAGCGCCGGACCGAATCCGTAGAGATCGAAATTCATGGTGTTTTCATATCGCGGCAGGCATTGCGGAAAGCCGGCGCGCTCACGTGAGCGCGCCGGGCAGGCCGTTCAGATCACTCGATGCTGAACGGGAAGTACTTGTCGTTGATTTTCTTGTAGGTGCCGTCTGCCTTGATCTCTGCCAGGGCTTTGTTCAGGCGTTCGCGCAGTGGGTCGCCCTTGCGTACGGCGATACCGATCTTGTCGCTCTCTACAACCGGGTCGCCCTTGAACTCGTAGGCCAAGCCGTCTTTGCTCTTGAGCCATTCGTACTGCACGTACTTGTCGGCGAGGATCCCGTCGAGGCGGCCGGACGTGAGGTCGAGGTAGGCGTTTTCCTGGGTGTCGTAGAGTTTGGCTTCAGTATCAGGCAGCTTGTCTTCCAGGTACGTGCCGGCCAGCGTTGCGCGTTGTGCGCCGATGACCTTGCCCTTCAGGTAGCCGGCGTCAGTCTTGAAGTCTGCGGTGGCTTTAGGTGCGATGAACTGCAGCTTGTTGGAGTAGTACGGATCGGTGAAGTCGACGGCTTGCTTGCGCTCGTCGGTGATCGACAGCGAGGACACCAGGAAGTCGAATTTCTTGGCATTCAGGGCCGGGATGATGCCGTCCCAGTCGGACACATACACCTCACACTTCTCGACTTTCATCTTGGCGCACAGGGCGTCGCCGATGTCTTTGTCGAAGCCGACCACGTTGCCGCTTGCGTCTTTATTGTTGAACGGCGGGTAGGCCGCTTCGATCCCCATTTTCAAGGTTTCTGCCATGGCCGTGGCGCTGAACGCCATCGAGACGGCCGCGGCCAGAAGGAATTTTTTATAGTTCTGCATGCATGTTGCTCCGTTAGCGGTTGCTGGACATGAATTGTTTGCAGCGCGCCGAAAGCGGGTTTTCAAACACCTGCTGTGGCGATCCTTGCTCTTCGATCAGGCCTTGGTGGAGGAACACCACTTCACTGGACACCTGGCGGGCGAAGCCCATTTCATGGGTGACCAGCAGCATGGTGCGACCTTCTTCGGCCAGCGCGCGGATCACATTAAGTACTTCCTGGACCATTTCCGGGTCAAGCGCCGAAGTGGGCTCGTCGAACAGGATGACCTTGGGCTGCATCGCCAGGGTGCGTGCGATGGCGGCGCGTTGTTGCTGGCCGCCGGACAATTGCGCGGGGTAGGCGTGGCGCTTGTCGGCGATCCCGACCTTGTGCAGCAGGGCTTCGGCCACTTCTATTGCCTCGGCCTTGCTCTGGCCGAGCACGCGACGAGGGGCCTCGATGATGTTGTCGAGGATGCTCATGTGCGGCCACAGGTTAAAGTTTTGAAACACAAAACCGATTTCGCTGCGCAGGCGGTTGATCTGCTTGCCGTCGGCGGCCATCAGCTCGCCGTTTTTCGCGGCCTTGAGCTTGAGCTCTTCGCCGGCTACGAGGATCTGGCCCTGGTGTGGGTTTTCCAGCAGGTTGATGCAGCGCAGGAACGTGGACTTGCCGGAACCGGAGGAACCCAGGATCGAGATCACATCGCCGTCGCGAGCGGTCAGCGAGATACCTTTGAGTACCTCCAGCTCACCATAGCGTTTATGCAAGTTGCGGATTTCAAGCGCGGGCGTGGCCTCGGCCATGTGGGGTCCTCATTGTGTTCATTGCGATCTTCGCTGTTGGGCCGCCTTCCTGGCGAGGCGCCAAGCTAGCATAGCGTCCTGATGGCGGCCAACAGCGTGGCGGGCGGTAAACGGGGGGTGTGCGGCAGGGTGTCGCATCGGCACAGCAGCGTGTCGCGCCATCAACAACCGAACAACCGTTTGAACCCGTGAATAGCGCAGGCTTCGCGTAAAAAAGGGCGCGATGGTGCCAGCTTTGGCCGGGTGTTGGAAGGGTTAAACGGGCAAACGGTCGCTATCAGCCCTTTTGTGGGGCGTCACGTACTTTTTGTGTGTGTTTTTGGTGCGCTTATTCGTCTTGAAAGTGAGTCGCACGGTAACGCTATAGCGGAATGCCATTGTTCTCAATGACTTGCGATGACTATCGAATTGTCCTACAGCCCGCGTCAATCGCGGCATTGTAACATTTTGGCGCAAATCTTGCGTAAAAAATAAAGAACGCCCTGTTGGTTTCTTTTCACGAGGAAGATCCCAGGCCGGGTGGACCGTTTTCGCAATTCCTCGCAAAGGTGTGTCAATGAGTAGTACGCAAAGCTCCAATGACCTCGAACAGGGGCTCAAACCGCGTCACGTCACCATGCTGTCGATTGCCGGCGTCATTGGTGCCGGTTTGTTTGTCGGCTCCGGCCACGCGATTGCTGCCGCCGGCCCTGCGGTCCTGCTGGCGTACGCCGCGGCGGGTACGCTGGTGGTATTGGTGATGCGCATGCTGGCCGAAATGGCCGTGGCGTCGCCGGACACCGGTTCGTTCTCCACCTACGCCGACCGTGCGATCGGTCACTGGGCGGGTTTTACCATTGGCTGGCTGTACTGGTGGTTCTGGGTGCTGGTGATTCCGTTGGAAGCCAACGCCGCCGCGACCATTCTCCACGCCTGGTTCCCGGATGTGGCCATCTGGGCCTTCACGCTGATCATCACGTTGCTGCTGACGGCGACCAACTTGTTCAGCGTGAAGAACTACGGTGAGTTCGAATTCTGGTTTGCACTGATCAAGGTTGTCGCGATCGTGGGCTTTGTGATCCTCGGCCTGGCGGCGATTTTCGGCTTCCTGCCGACCAGCCAGGTCAGCGGCGTTTCGCACCTGTTCGACACCCAAGGCTTTATGCCCAACGGCATGGGCGCGGTATTGGCCGCGATCCTGACCACCATGTTCTCCTTCATGGGCACCGAGATCGTCACCATTGCTGCGGCCGAATCGAAGAACCCAGGCCAGCAAATCACCAAGGCCACCAACTCGGTGATCTGGCGGATTGGCTTGTTCTACCTGTTGTCGATCTTCATCGTCGTGTCCCTGGTGCCTTGGAACGATCCGACCCTCGCGGCCGTAGGTTCCTACCAGACCGTGCTGGAACGCATGGGCATTCCGAACGCCAAGCTGATCGTCGACCTGGTGGTCTTGGTTGCCGTGACCAGTTGCCTGAACTCGGCGCTGTACACCGCTTCGCGCATGCTGTTCTCCCTGGGGCGTCGCGGTGATGCACCGGCGGTGGCCAAGCGCACCAACAAGAGCGGCACGCCTTACTGGGCGGTATTGCTGTCCACTGGCGCGGCGTTCCTGGCGGTATTTGCCAACTACGTGGCACCGGCTGCGGTGTTCGAATTCCTGCTGGCCAGCTCTGGCGCCATCGCGTTGCTGGTGTACCTGGTGATTGCGGTGTCGCAACTGCGCATGCGTCAGAAGCGCATGGCGGCGGGCGAGAAGATTGTCTTCAAGATGTGGCTGTTCCCTGGCCTGACCTACGCGGTGATGGTGTTCATCGTGGGCACGTTGACCATCATGCTGTTCCAGGAAGCGCACCGGGTCGAGATCATTGCGACTGGGGTCTTGAGCTTGCTGGTGGTGGCGGCGGGGTTGTTTGTGTCGAGCCGTCGCAAGGCGCAGAGAGCAGGCGCTGCGGTGCTTAACTGACCGCATTCCCAATGTGGGAGGGGGCAAGCCCCTCCCGCATTTGGTTTTGCGTCAGTCTTGGGTGAGGGCCTGGGAGGCAGCGACATAATCCGCCTGGAACTGCGGCGACTCGATCCACGCCAGTGCGGCGGCTTCATCGTCGCTGTCCGTGGCCCACTGCCGATACTCGATCAGTGCCGCCAGGATAAAGTCGGTGGCTTCTTCCTCACCTTCCTGCTCCAGCACCAGTGCGAGCAGCGGGTGGCCCAGGAATACCGCGCAGAGTGCCTGCTGGCTGGTCTCGCCGGCGGTGCGCATCTCTACGAACAGCTCGGTCAAATCCACCGACTCAAGGTCAATCCGGTCGTCATCGCCGGAAAACGCATCCGGCTTGCTCGCGACAGCGCGTTGGGTGCGGTTCTGCTTGGCCTTGGCCTTGGCCCGGTGGGCACGTTTTTGCTGCTTGTTCGGCGAGGCCATGGGCTCACGTCCTTGGGTCAGGATCTGGGTGGGGTATTGAAGCGCAGGTTGAGGGAAATCCCAAGGGTATCCGCAGTTAATTGGCCGTGTTGAAGCCATGCCAATGCAATCGGCCACAACCTATCCTGATACTCGCTGCGAAAGAACGCGAAATGTCCGACCTGTTTTTCGCCGATGTCTTCCGGGGCGATGCGCAGATGGGTGCGCTCGCTGTTTGCGAAATAGCCCAGCAATCGCTCAATTGCCGCCACCGTGCCGAACGGGTCATCGGTGATGCTGATCGCCAGCATCTGCGCCTTCACACGACTGAATGGCAAGTCCGCCAGGGCACGCCCGCTGGGACGCGTCTCGTACCTGGGCGTTGGCGTGGACCAGTCGCGCACCACGCCTGCCGGCGTATCCTCCAGCCAGCCCAGGCGCTTGCCGGGGAAATACCCGCACAGCGCCGTGACCAGCGGCATCACCATGTGCCACCTGACAAACATCCGCCAACGCCTGCTGGCCTGGTAGTCGCGCCAATAGGCGAACTGCGCGCCCACGGTCACGATTCGCCGGATCACCGCGCCGGATGCCCCGAGCCCCGCCGCACAGCCACCAAAACTGTGGCCGACCACATCAATCGGTTGGCCTGGAAACTCCCGCTGTGCCCGCAGCAGGATCGCTTCGAAATCCAGCGTGCCCCAATCCGACCACGACGCCTTGAAACCGCGTAACGAACCGCTGCGGGACTCACCGATGCCGCGATAGTCGTAGGTGATCACGTCGAAGCCGTTGGCGAACAGGTAGTCGGCGAAACGTGAGTAGTGGCGGCAGCGCACGGAGGTGGCGGCGTTGATGATGACGACCGCGCGTTCAAGGTCGGTGCGCGCGTGGCGCCAGGTGAAGCCGCCGAGGGGGTGGCCGTCTGCGGCGGATTCGAGGAATGCTTCTTGGGTGGGGCGGGTTGGCAGGTTCATAGGTCCGCTCGATCCGTGCGCTTTTTTGTGGTGCTTGGAGGCTCACGCGCTTTTTATAGGGAACCGAAATTAACAAATTTAGCGCGCCATGGGTGTGAAGATGGCCATGACGCTCGACCTTGGCTCTTTGGGTGCATAGGCTGACGATCTTTCGATTGATCTGAGCTCGACCATGACCCGCGACACCCTCGAACACCACCAGATCCCCCTCTACTTCGTCGCTGTCCTCTTGGCTGCGGCTTTCGGCGTGTTCGCGCCTTCGTTGGCCCATGGCCTCGGCGTGCTGGTCACGCCCGCCATCGCGGTGTTGATGTATGCGATGTTCCTGCAAATCCCTTTTCTGGACCTGCGCCAGAGCTTGAGTCACAAGCGCTTTCTGTCGGCGCTGCTGTTGGCCAATTTCATCCTCGTGCCGTTGCTGGTGTGGGTGTTGACCCGTGGCCTGGTGGAGCGCCCGGCATTGCTGGTGGGCGCATTGCTGGTGTTGCTGACGCCGTGTATCGACTACGTGGTGGTGTTTACCCATATCGGTAAAGGCGATTCACGCTTGATGCTGGCGGCGACGCCGGTGTTGTTGTTGCTGCAGTTGCTGCTGTTGCCGGTGTACCTGGGGTTGATGCTGGGGGCGCAGTCCGGGGTGGTGGTAGCGGTGGGGCCGTTTATAGAGGCGTTTGTATGGTTGATTGTGCTGCCGATGGTGCTGGCGGTGATCACTGCATCCCTGGCGCGCCGATCGGCACTTATCAATGCCTGGAACAATGCCTGGGCATGGTTGCCGGTGCCTGCGATGGCGGGGGTGTTGTTCGTGGTGATCGGTTCGCAGATCACTTCGGTGGTACGTGACATCAGCCTGCTGCTGCCGGTGATCCCGGTGTATATCGGCTTTCTGGTGTTGGCGCCATTAATGGGGGCGCTTGCGTCGCGGCTGTTCGCGCTGCCGGCGGTAACGGCCCGGGCAGTGACGTTCAGCGCGTCGACACGGAATTCGCTGGTGGTGCTGCCCCTGGCGCTGGCGCTGCCCGACGATGTGCGTGGGCTGGCGGCGACGGCGGTGATCCTGCAAACCCTGGTCGAGTTGGTCGGCGAGTTGATTTACGTTCGGCTGATCCCGAGAGGGGTGTGGCCCGCAGGTCGGTAAAAGCGCCAATGTTCAGGTTTGTTCAGGCGTTATTCAGGGGCGCGCTCGGCACCATAGGTTGGCGCTCCCTACCTGACAGGTCTACCGATGGATCAACGCAACCGTTTTCGCCTGGAGTCCCTGGGCATTTTCCTGATCGCCTTGCTGCTGTTTACCCTGGGTATCTGGGATCAGCAGCCGCAAGGATTTGACGGGCGCTGGGCGCTGTTCCTGCAGGAAATGTTTCGCCATGGAGCGAGTCTTTTCCCTACCACCTATGGGCAGCCCTACGCGGACTATCCCGGTACCGCAACCTTCTTCAGTTACGTATTTGCCCGGCTGTTCGGGGCGCCCAACCACTTGGCCAATGTGCTGCCCACTGCTCTTGCATCCGCCGGGGTCGTGGCCTTGATCTATCGCTTGCTGGTCCCGGCGAGTCGCCCATGGGCGTTGCTCACGGTGCTGCTGACGTTGCTGACCACCCAACTGCTGGAAAAGTCGCGCTCGGTCTGCCTGGACCAGATGGTGGCGTTGCTGTGTGTGGGCAGTTTCTACCTGCTGCACAGCGGTGAGCGCCTCGGCTCGCGATGGCGCCAGCTTGCGGTGTTCCCGCTGCTCATCCTGGGGTTTGCGATTCGAGGGCCTTTGGGCTTGATCGAAGTCTGTGGCGTGGTGTGCGTGTATTGGGCGCTGGGTCGTCCCGGCGCGCGGGTCAAGCAGGTTTTGGCTCACGGAGTCGTAGGCCTGGTGTTGCTGGCGGCGTGTTGGTGGCTGCTGGTGAAGCTGGCGCGTATCAGCGGTGGCGATGCGTTTGCGGATGAGGTGTTCAAGATGCAAGTGGGCGGGCGCCTCGATGAAACCGGCGAGCCGTTCTATTTCTATTTCCAGCTGAGTTTGTACCGCTATTTCCCTGTGGTCCCGTTGGCGTTGGCCACATTGGTGGCGCTGCGTCATCGCTGGAGTGAACGGTTCGATGACCCTGTGCAACTGGTGATGCGGCTCGGTGCCTGCGGCTTGATGATCTTGCTCGGGTTGTCGGTGCCGCACTTCAAGCGCGCCTATTACATTCTGCCCATGGTGCCGATGTTTGCCGCTGTCGCCGCCTATGGGCTGCTCCAGGCGCAAGGCTGGCTCGTCGGGGTGCGCCGATGCTATGAGGGGCTTGTCGCAGCGCTACCGGCGTTGTGCGTGGTTGTCGTGTTTGTCTGTCGGCATGGGTGGCAGAAACACGGATACTGGCCTGGCGTCTCGTTGCCGTTGTTGATTAGCGCGCTGGTGGTGCTGCAAGTCGCGGCGCTGATTGCCTGGCGACGCCTCGAGCGGCTGGTGTGGCTCAGCGTATTCGCGCTGGCTGCGCAGTGGCTGGTGCTGGTGACGGTGGTGGAGCCTGCCAAGGATTTGCAGTTCGACACTCGGCAATTCGTCCGCCAGGTGGAAGCGCTTCGCGTATCGCAGCCTGGGCAACTGGTATTCCTGAATCTCGGCAGGGACACCTGGGCGGTGCGTTACATGATGAATCTGGATCATGACGAGCAGCCGCTGTTTGTCGGTGCTGCAGATGTTGAGCGATTGAGCGCGTTACCGCGACCGTCGTGGGTCATTGTGGCGCGCAAGGAAACCGCGTTGCTCAAGGGCACGCCTCTGGAGCATCAGGCGCCAAGTTTTGAAGGGCGTTTGAATGACAACCCACTGATGGTGTTTCGGCTGGAATGAACCAGCCGCCTCATCTCAAAATCGCGACTTGGATCACTCAAATGGCAGACAACAAAAAACCCGCACTAGGCGGGTTTCTTGTGTGTTTCAGATGATTTTTGCACCACCTGAAACTAAATAGTGGTGCCCAGAGACGGAATCGAACCGCCGACACGGGGATTTTCAATCCCCTGCTCTACCGACTGAGCTATCTGGGCAACGGGGCGCATTAAACGGGTTTTTCAGGGGGTCGTCAAGCAAGTTTTCAAAAAATATTTAATTATTACCGTCGCTTACGTGCCGACCCCGGTTTTTGATCAATTATTGAGCAGGTGGCACGTAGCCGTCGGCCTTGGCGTAATCCTCGCCGGAAAAGAACTTGTCCATCTCGCCTTGCAGGTATTTGCGGTCTTCGGCGTTCATCATGTTCAGGCGTTTTTCGTTGATCAGCAGGGTCTGGTGTTTTTGCCAGTCGGCCCAGGCCTTGGCGGAGACGTTGTCGAAAATGTCCTGGCCCTTGGCGCCTGGAAACGGCGCGCGTTCCAGGGCAGGCAATTCTTCGTGGTACTTGCGGCACATGATGGTGCGGGTCATGACGACTCTCCTGCGTTCAATACATCGGCCGCGCGTTTCAGCAGTTTCTTTACCGGGGCGGCAAGGCCCAGGCGCGGCGGGGTGGCGAGGTTATACCAGAGCCAGTCGGCCTCGGCCACGTGATGGGCGGATTCCTCGACCTGGACCAGCCAGGGTTCGATGGCGAGTTGGAAATGACTGAAGGTGTGGATCAGCCCTGGCAGTGCCTGGTGTTTGCCCAGTTCGAGCGCGTGCTGGCTGGCCAGGTGTTCGAGGTCTTGCAGGTCGTCCAGCTCGGGCAGGCTCCACAAGCCGCCCCACAGGCCGGTGGAAGGGCGACGGTAAAGCAGAATCGCGCCCTCGGCATTGGCCAGCATCGGCATCAGCGTGCGTTTCTGCGGGATGGTCTTGCGCGGCTTGGGGATCGGGTAGCGCGTCTCCAGGCCGAGCATGTGGGCTTCGCAGCCTTTTTCCAGCGGGCACAGCAGGCAACTGGGTTTGCTGCGGGTGCAGAGGGTGGCGCCCATGTCCATCATCGCCTGGGTGTAAGCATTGACGCGATTATGGGGCGTGAAGCGCTCTGCGGTAGCCCACAGCTGTTTAGCTACCTTGGGTTCGCCTGGGTAGCCCTCTTGAGCGGTAAAGCGCGCCAGTACGCGTTTGACGTTGCCGTCGAGGATCGGCGCGCGCAGGCCCATGCTCAGGCTGGCAATCGCGCCGGCGGTGGACAGGCCGATGCCGGGCAACTCAGTGAGTTTTTCCACATCCCTTGGAAACTCGCCACCGTACTCGGCCACCACGATCTTCGCGGTCTTTTGCAGGTTGCGCGCCCGTGTGTAGTAACCCAGGCCCGTCCACAGGTGCAGCACTTCGTCTTCCGGCGCGGCGGCCAGGGCTTCGACCGTTGGCAGGGACGCCATGAAACGGTCGAAGTAATTGAGGACGGTACTCACCTGGGTCTGTTGCAGCATGATCTCCGAGACCCACACCCGGTAAGGCGTGATGCCCTGTTGCCAGGGCAGGTCATGGCGGCCGTGGCGGTCATACCAGTCCAGCACCGCCGTTGAAAACTGCTCGTCTCTCATCGTTTGAACAGGCCTTTCAAAGCATCTTTGAGCTGCGGGTTGACCTTGTCGAGCTTCTCTTCCAGCTTCTCGCTGAGCTTATTGCCGGCCGCCTTGATCGCGACCTGGCTCAGGCCGTCCTTGTCCAGGCGGCAGGCCTTGGCGCCCAGTTCCAGCGGGCCACGGCAGCGCAGCGGCACTTCGATGCCCTGGAAGTTGGAGCCGACTTCGCAGGCCGGGTCCGGTACTTCGCGCTGGTCGCCTTCAACGATGATACCGACGCGGTAATCCATGCCCAGCACACGCAGGTCGACGTCACCGTTGCCATTGACGGTCAGCCCGGGGATACGCACCTTCAGGTCGGGGTTGTTGGCCACGCCGTTACGGAAGGTCAGGTTGCCCTTCAACTCCTGGAAGGGGGTGTCCTTGCCGCGTTGTTCGCCGCTCAAGGTCTTGCGGTTGAGCAGGGCGATACCGGTGCACAGTTGCTGCTCGAGGTTGGCGTTGAGCAGCACACCGTTGTTGATCACAAAGCTGGCGGTACCGTTGAGGCTGTCGATCAGGGCTTTCTGGCTGTTGCCGCGGCCGCTGAGGTTGCTGTCGAGAGTGACCTGGCCTTTCACCGGTGGCGTTTGCCCCTGTGCCTGCAGGATGCGTTCGACCGGCACTTGCTTGATCCGGCTTTGCAGGGCCAGCACTGGAATATCCTGGCGCACATCGAGCGTGCCATTGGCCTGGAAGGTGCCGTTGTAGAGGCCGCCGCTCAGGGTGTCGAGCTTGAGCTGGCCATCGATGCCGGAGGCCTTGAGCACGGCATTCTGGATCGGCAATTTGCTCAGGGTCAGTTGGCCGAAGGCGAGGTCGGCGTCTACGTCCAGCGTGCGCAGGTGGGCCAGTGGCAGCAGTTTGTCGGTGCTCCAGGCGCCTTTGGTCGGTGCTTCCGGCAGCGGTGTGGTGCCCCCGGCGGCCATTGCGCCGGCTTCGCTGTTCTGCACTTCGGCCTGGCGTGCGGCGCTTGCCCCTTTGGCTGATTCGGACTTGGCCGGCAGGTAGTTGTCGGCGTTGAAGGTATCGCCCTTGAGCTGCACGCGCAGCGCTTGCTTGGCGAAGTCGTCCACGGCGATGCGACCGGTGAAGGTGCTGCCGTCGAGTTTCAGGTTGAGGTCTTCCAGCGCCAGGCTGTTCGGTGTGCCCTTGAGGCGGCTGACCAACTCGACCTTGCTCAGGCTGCCCTCGGCCATCGGCGGCAGCGGATTGCCGACGCTGTCGAGGAACTTGGCCAGGTCAAACTGGGCGATGGACAGCGCGCCGCTGAGCTGCGGGGTCTTGTCCAGGTCGTTGACCTTCAGCTCGCCCAGGGCGCGCAGCTGGTTGGCCGAGAGTTTCAGGTTGGTCCATTCGGCGATATTGGCCGCCTGGTCCACCAGCAACTGGCCCTGGGTGGAGAAGGTCACGGTCTTGCCTTGCAGCGGCTCACCCGTGGCTTCGCCGGTGACTTTCATGTCTTCGAACTGGTAGCGCTTGAGCGCTCGCTCGATACGCAGGTTGCCGTTGAGCTCGGTCTTGACGCGCATCACCGGCTGGTTGCTGCCGAAGAAGGCGGTGAGCTTGACCGGAATGCTCGCACCTTCGTGCACGGCGCCGGCGCTGAGCTGGATGCTTTCGGCGCTGAATTGCTTGCCGGTCAGCTCATCGTTGTATTCGACGCGGGCGTTGTTGATCGTCAGGCTGTCGATATCCAGGCGGATCGGCTGGGCCGGCTTCTCCGGTTTTACCTCGGGGGCCGGCTGTGCTGGGGCGGGAGTGGCCGGCGTGTCGGTGGTGGCTACCGGCGCGGTCTTGCCGATGTCTTCCCAGTTGCCATGGCCCTGCTTGTCGCGGTTAAGGCGCAGGTTCAGGCCTTCGACACGCACATCGCTCATTTGCACCTCGCGACGCAACAGCGGCAGCACGCGCACCGACAGGCCGAGCATTTGCAGGTCGGCAAACGGTTGGGTCGGCGTAGTCAGGGTCGCCACGCTGGCTTCGTGCAGTTCAAGGCCGAGCCAGGGGAACAGGCTCCAGCCGATATCGCCATTGAGCGTCAGCTCGATGTGGGCCTTGTCGCGGGCAATCTGGCGAATCTCGTCTTTATAGTCGTTGGGATCGAAGAGATGGGTCAGGGCAAAGCCGAGAGCCACAATGATCAGCAACAACCCGAGAAGTACCAGACCCAGGATTTTGCCGAACGCTTTCATGGGCGAGTCCTTGTATGTCGATTTCAAAATTTAGCCGCAGAGTATAACGCCCGATGGCCGGCGTCAGGTCACCGATCGTTACATTGTATCCATGGGGGCGAAAACGGGTTTTTGACGCCAATAAAACCGAAAAATCGCAAAAAGATGATGTCATTTTGGTTTTTCTGTCATCGGCTAATGCTAATCTTCGGCCGTTCGTTCGCCTTCTGCGACTTATCGTCGCGCCAAAATGGAGCTTCACTCAACAAAACGGCCACGCTTTGCGTGCAAGGCCGAGGGGGAGAGCGCCTGACGAACGCATACTAATAACTGGGGGATACACCAATGAGCACTAGCAATGTGGCTGGCGCTACCGCCGCACAGCCAGCGTTCCTGTCCAAGGAGCGCATTATCGCCAAGCCAGGGTTCAACCGCTGGCTGGTTCCACCGGCCGCCCTGGCCATCCACCTGTGCATCGGCATGGCCTACGGCTTCTCGGTGTTCTGGCTGCCGCTGTCCAAGGCGCTGGGTATCACCAAACCGGTCGCCTGCGCGCCGGACATGAGCTTTATCGCCCAAGTCTTCTCGTCCCAATGCGACTGGCCCATCTCCATGCTGGGCTGGATCTACACCCTGTTCTTCATCTTCCTGGGCTGCTCGGCAGCGATCTGGGGTGGCTGGCTGGAGCATGCCGGTCCACGCAAGGCCGGTGTGGTTTCGGCGCTGTGCTGGTGCGGCGGCCTGCTGATCTCGGCGTTGGGTATCTATACCCACCAGATCTGGCTGATGTGGATCGGCTCCGGGGTCATTGGCGGTATCGGCCTGGGCCTTGGGTATATCTCGCCCGTATCGACCTTGATCAAGTGGTTCCCGGACAAGCGCGGCATGGCCACCGGCATGGCGATCATGGGCTTCGGCGGCGGCGCAATGGTGGGCGCCCCGCTGGCGGCAGCGCTGATGGGGCACTTCGGTTCGCCGACCAGTGTGGGCGTATGGCAAAGCTTCCTGGTGATGGCCGCGATCTACTTCGTGTTCATGATCGGTGGCGCACTGTCCTACCGTGTTCCGCCGACTGGCTGGAAGCCTGAGGGCTGGACCGCGCCGGCTAAAAAAGCCAGCAACGCAATGATCACTCACCGTCACGTGCATGTGAATGTGGCGTGGAAAACCCCGCAATTCCGCCTGGTATGGCTGGTGCTGTGCCTGAACGTGTCGGCGGGTATCGGCATCCTCGGCATGGCTTCGCCGCTGCTGCAGGAAGTGTTTGGCGGCAAGTTGCTGGGTGTTGATGTGCCGTTCGGTCAACTGGACGCCGGTCAGCTGGCCTCCATCGCGGCCATCGCTGCAGGTTTCACGGGTCTGTTGAGCCTGTTCAACATCGGTGGCCGGTTCTTCTGGGCGTCGTTCTCCGACTACCTGGGCCGTAAAAACACCTACTTCGTGTTCTTCGCCCTGGGCTTTGCTCTGTATGCGTTGATCCCGAACCTGGGGCACCTGGGCAACGTGGCGCTGTTCGTGGCGGCGTTCTGCATCATCCTGTCGATGTACGGCGGTGGTTTTGCGACTGTCCCGGCCTACCTGGCGGACCTGTTCGGTACCCAGATGGTCGGCGCGATCCACGGTCGCCTGCTGACCGCTTGGGCAGCCGCGGGCGTATTGGGCCCGGTGTTGGTGAACTACCTGCGTGAGTATCAACTGAGCATCGGCGTTGAACGCGCTGCCGCCTATGACATCACTTTGTACATCCTCGCTGGCCTGCTGGTGCTGGGCTTTATCTGCAACCTGCTGGTCCGCCCGGTGGCCGACAAGTACTTCATGACCGATGCAGAACTGGCCGCCGAACAGGCGCTGGGCCACGACAAAGGTGCGGATGCCAGCACTTCCCTGGAGTGGAAAGCAGCCTCCGGCACCGTGCCATTGGCAATTGCCGCCTGGCTGGTGGTGGGTATTCCGTTGGCGTGGGGTGTGTGGGTGACCCTGCAGAAGACGGCGGTACTGTTCCACTAAGTTGAATACAAGCGGGCGCACCATCCTGGCGCGCCCGCTTGTGTATACATGTCTACCCCCGACATTCCCCGCTTCAATTCGTCAGTCTTATCCCCTTCGATGTTTCTGTTTAGCGCCCGCGCCCCTATAATGGCTGCCTTTTTCGCCCAATGATTTTGCGGAGCTGGTGATGGCCGAACGTAAGGCGTCCGTCGAGCGCGACACTCTGGAAACCCAGATCAAAGCCTCGATCAACCTGGATGGCACCGGAAAGGCCCGATTTGATATCGGTGTACCTTTTCTTGAGCACATGCTGGACCAGATCGCCCGTCACGGGCTGATCGACCTGGATATCGTCAGCAAGGGCGACCTGCATATCGACGACCACCACACGGTGGAAGACGTAGGCATCACCCTCGGCCAGGCGTTTGCCAAGGCCATCGGCGACAAAAAAGGCATCCGTCGCTACGGCCACGCCTATGTCCCGCTGGACGAAGCGCTGTCGCGTGTGGTCATCGACTTCTCCGGCCGCCCAGGCCTGCAGATGCACGTGCCGTACACCCGCGCCACCGTCGGCGGCTTTGACGTCGACCTGTTCCAGGAATTCTTCCAGGGCTTCGTCAACCACGCACTCGTCAGCCTGCACATCGACAACCTGCGCGGCACCAACACCCACCACCAGATCGAAACCGTGTTCAAGGCTTTCGGCCGCGCGTTGCGCATGGCCGTGGAACTGGATGACCGCATGGCCGGGCAAATGCCCTCGACCAAGGGCGTCCTGTAATGCAGACGGTCGCGGTTATCGATTACGGCATGGGTAACCTGCACTCGGTGGCCAAGGCCCTCGAACACGTAGGTGCCGGCAAGGTGCTGATCACCAGCGATGCCAATGTGATTCGCGAAGCCGACCGCGTGGTGTTCCCCGGTGTGGGTGCGATTCGCGACTGCATGGCCGAGATTCGCCGCCTGGGCTTTGACAGCCTGGTGCGTGAAGTCAGCCAGGACCGTCCGTTCCTCGGTATCTGCGTGGGCATGCAAGCCTTGCTCGACAGCAGTGAAGAGAACGACGGGGTCGACTGCATCGGCCTGTTCCCAGGCAAAGTAAAATTCTTCGGCAAAGACCTGCATGAAGACGGCGAACACCTGAAAGTCCCGCACATGGGCTGGAACGAAGTCCGCCAGACCGTGGACCACCCGCTGTGGCACGAAGTGCCGGACATGGCGCGTTTCTACTTCGTGCACAGCTACTACATCGCCGCCGGTAAACCGGGCCAGGTGGTGGGGGGCGGGCACTACGGCGTCGACTTCGCCGCCGCGCTGGCCGAAGGTTCGCGTTTCGCCGTGCAGTTCCACCCGGAGAAGAGCCATACCCATGGCCTGCAATTGCTGCAGAACTTCGCCGCCTGGGATGGACGCTGGTAAATGGCCAGGAAGCCGAAGCAGCCGATCTTGAACCTCACGCCTGAGCAGGAAAGTGAGGCTACCCTCAAGATCAAGCGCTTCATGGAGGACCGCTTCGAGCTCAAGCTGGGCTCGTTCGAGGTCGCCGAGATCCTTGAGCTGTTCACCACTGAAGTGGCTCCGCACTATTACAACAGGGCGATTTTCGATACGCAGACGCTCCTTAAAGAAAGGTTCGAAAGCCTCGAAAGCGACCTGTGGTCGCTTGAGAAGCCCTGATTTCCCAAGCATTGCTGAATATCGAATAAGGTTTGCCAGATGCTGATTATTCCCGCTATCGATCTCAAGGACGGCGCCTGCGTACGTCTGCGCCAAGGCCGTATGGAAGACTCCACCGTGTTCTCCGATGACCCGGTGAGCATGGCTGCCAAATGGGTGGAAGGGGGCTGCCGTCGTCTGCATCTGGTGGACTTGAACGGCGCCTTCGAAGGCCAGCCGGTCAACGGCGAGGTGGTCACCGCGATCGCCAAGCGCTACCCGAACCTGCCGATCCAGATCGGCGGCGGTATCCGCTCCCTGGAAACCATCGAGCACTATGTCAAAGCCGGCGTGAGCTACGTGATCATCGGCACCAAGGCCGTGAAAGACCCGGCCTTCGTCGCCGAGGCCTGCCGCGCGTTCCCGGGCAAAGTGATCGTGGGCCTGGACGCTAAAGACGGTTTCGTCGCCACCGATGGCTGGGCTGAAATCAGCACCGTGCAAGTCATCGACCTGGCCAAGCAGTTCGAAGCCGACGGCGTGTCCGCCATCGTTTATACCGACATCGCCAAAGACGGCATGATGCAGGGCTGCAACGTGCCGTTCACCGCAGCGCTGGCCGCTGCGACCAGGATCCCGGTGATCGCTTCCGGCGGCATTCACAACCTGGGCGACATCAAGTCGCTGCTGGACGCCAAGGCGCCAGGGATCATCGGCGCCATCACCGGCCGTGCGATCTACGAAGGTACCCTGGACGTCGCCGAAGCCCAGGCTTACTGCGATGCCTACAACGGCTGAGGACTGACCATGGCGCTGGCCAAACGCATCATCCCTTGCCTGGACGTCGACAACGGTCGCGTGGTCAAGGGCGTCAAGTTCGAGAACATCCGTGACGCCGGCGACCCGGTGGAAATCGCCCGTCGCTACGATGAGCAAGGTGCCGACGAGATCACCTTTCTCGACATCACCGCCAGCGTCGATGGTCGCGACACCACGTTGCATACCGTCGAGCGCATGGCCAGCCAGGTGTTTATCCCGCTGACCGTGGGCGGTGGCGTGCGTACCGTGCAAGACATCCGCAACCTGCTCAATGCCGGTGCGGACAAGGTCTCGATCAACACGGCTGCAGTGTTCAACCCGGAGTTCGTCGGCGAAGCCGCGCAGCACTTCGGCTCGCAATGCATCGTGGTCGCTATCGACGCCAAGAAAGTCTCCGGCCCGGGCGAAACCCCGCGCTGGGAGATCTTCACCCACGGCGGGCGCAAGCCCACCGGCCTGGACGCGGTGGAGTGGGCGATGAAGATGGAAGGTCTGGGCGCCGGCGAAATCCTGCTGACCAGCATGGACCAGGACGGCATGAAGAACGGCTTCGACCTGGGCGTGACCCGCGCCATCAGCGATGCGCTGGGTATTCCGGTAATCGCCTCCGGCGGTGTCGGTAACCTGCAACACCTGGCCGACGGCGTGATCGAAGGCCATGCCAGCGCGGTGCTGGCGGCGAGTATTTTTCACTTTGGCGAATACACCGTTCCTGAGGCCAAGGCCTACATGGCGGCGCGCGGTATCGTCGTTCGCTAAACGTTGCTGGACACCATGGCAGGCGCGCGGCACTCTCTGCGCTTGCCATGGATTCCGGTAACTTTCATGTTCAAACACCTGCTGCTCGCCGTCGCCAGTACGTCCCTCCTGTTGGCCGGCTCGGCCCATGCCGAAGAACCGTCTGACGCCTCCCTGGTGTTGCTGACGGAAAATTTCCCGCCCTACAACATGGCCAAGAACGGTAAGAACTTCGCCAAGGACGAGAACATCGAAGGCATCGCCGTGGATATTGTGCGCGAGACCTTCAAGCGCGCCGGCATTTCCTACAATCTGACCCTGCGTTTTCCTTGGGAGCGAATCTACAAACTCGCCTTGGAAAAACCCGGTTACGGCGTATTCGTAATGGCCCGCCTGCAGGACCGTGAGGCGTTATTCAAATGGGTCGGCCCCATCGGCCCGGACGACTGGGTGTTGCTGGCCAAGGCCGACAGCAAGATCCAACTCGACGACCTGGAGCACGCGCGCCGCTACAAGATCGGTGCCTACAAGGGCGATGCCATCGCCGAGACCCTGGAGAAACAGGGTCTCAATCCGCTCGTGGTGTTGCGCGACCAGGACAACGCGCAAAAGCTCGTCGATGGCCAGATCGACCTGTGGGCCACCGGCGACCCGGCCGGGCGTTATCTTGCGCGCCAGGTCGGTGTGACGGGGCTCAAGACCGTACTGCGGTTCAACAGTGCCCAGTTGTACCTGGCGCTGAACAAGGACGTGCCGGATGAGGTGGTGGCCAAGCTGCAGGCGGCGTTGGATCAACTGCGTAAAGACGGCGTCGTCGACGAGATCATGGCGAAGTATCTGTAGCAGGCGGCACACCTGTAGGCGCCGGCATCAGTCACCTGATGCGCGACTGAAAGACTGCTATCGCTGCGTGGGTATCTATACAGCGTTGGTTCAACGCTGAACGCCCGGCAGATAGGGCTGTTGTGGCGAGCGGGCTTGTCCCGCGTTGGGCTGCGAAGCAGCCCCAAAACCAGCCTCTACAGAGGGTCTGATACACCGCATTCTGCTTTACTGGGGCTGCTACGCAGCCCAACGCGGGACAAGCCCGCTCGCCACAGGGAGATTTGTCAGGGGCTGAAAAGTTGTGTAGATACCCATGGCTATCGCTGGCAAG